>JBEBBO010000136.1:0-24794 GCA_041158345.1 Pseudomonadota bacterium
CATCGATGATTCCAGCCGCAGAATACCCCTTGCCGGATTCCTCGCTCAGGAAGGGATACGGTCTTTCTGAACCTTTTGCGAGGCTGTCCCTTGGGGAAGCGGAACTGGAGTTTGGCGGCACCGCCCCTCTTGATCATCGCCGCTACGTTCGCATGGCAGAAAAACTCTATCTCCTTGATGACAGCTTCTCCCATCAATTGGCATCCAAATCAACGGACTTTGTCGACAAAAAATTGATTCCCGAAGACGCCGCCATTCATGCGCTGATCCTGCCTGGTTTTCGACTTTCAAAGTCAGTGGAAGGCGTTTGGACATCCACGCCAGAATTGCCGCCAGAACAGCTTCAGGATCTGATCATGCACTGGTCTACATCGAGGGCAATAGAGGTCCGAAGGGGTGCGCCGAAAGTCTTGGGCGAAAAAATCGATCTGGAGACCTCTGCCGGCCCCATTCGATTCAGTATTTATCAAAAAAATCCGGAGTTGATTCTCGGTCGTGAAGACCTTGATTTGCTTTTCGTGATGACGGGAGAAACTGCCAGGGCACTTCTGAATCAGCCCGCTGCCTCCGCGCCAAAAAACGCTGCCGAAGCGCCTGTGCCACCTGAGCATCTTGAAGAGAAGGTGATACAGGATGAGCGGCAAGACGCCCATACGCATGAATAATATTCAGTCGCAGACTCAAGGAGTCGGTTGTCGTGCCTGAGTTGCCAGAGGTAGAAACCACACTCCGGGGAATTGCGCCCTACGTCAGTCAAATCCGAATTCAGCAGCTGATTGTTCGGGAGGGAAGGTTAAGGTGGCCGATCGCAAAGGATCTGGCTCAATCGCTTGAGGGTGCCACCATCGGTAAGCCGTGGCGGCGAGGCAAGTACCTTCTCCTGCCGGTGGGTGAAGCTGGTACGTTGATGATTCATCTTGGAATGTCCGGGAGTCTCAGGATCGTTGACCCTGCGCTGGCCCCCCGGAAACACGATCATGTTGATTTTGTTCTTGAAACCGGAAAATCGCTTCGGTTTCATGATCCCAGACGTTTCGGTTGTATCCTTTTAACGAAAGCGCCTGAACAACACCCCTTGCTCAGAGATCTTGGGCCGGAACCTTTCGATTCAGCCTTTGATGGCGTCTATCTCCATCAAGTCGCGCACAATCGAAAAACGAGTGTCAAAGCCTTCATCATGGATAGCCACACGGTGGTCGGCGTTGGCAACATTTACGCCAGCGAATCGTTATTTGGAGCCGGCATTTCACCCACGCGGGCGGCAGGAAAGATCTCCCTTGCACGATACGAACGGCTAGCGCAGACCATTCGAACGGTCTTGTCTGCATCAATCGCTCAGGGTGGCACAACCCTTCGAGATTTCGTAAATGCAACCGGCAACCCCGGCTATTTTCGACAAACACTCAACGTATATGAGCGCGAAGGGGAGCCCTGTCGGGTCTGTGAAACGCCCGTTCGAATGGCTCGACAGGCTCAGCGGGCTACCTACTGGTGCCCGCGATGTCAGCATTGATTGGCTTAGGGATTAAGGCCTGCTTTCTGACGAAGTAACGTCTTGATCTCAAGCGCCTCGGTGAGGGCTGTATCCAGTGTTTCTGCCAGAAGATTGAAATGCCCCATTTTTCGGCCTGGGCGGGCTGATGCCTTGCCATATAGATGCAGCATAAGCCCCGGATGCTTGAAAAGATCGGTCCAACTGGGCTCGCTGTCACCCCAGACATCCCCGAGAAGATTGATCATGACGACGGGCGAGAGCAGCCGAGTATCCCCCGGTGGCAGTCCGCAGAGCGTCCGCACCTGTTGCTCAAATTGGCTTGTTACGGTCGCATCTAGCGTGTAATGACCGCTATTGTGGGGGCGCGGTGCGATTTCGTTAATCAGAATGCGTTCATCATCCAGGATAAAAAGCTCTACGCCCAGCACGCCGACATAATTGAGTGACTCGGCCAGTGAGAGAGCCATCTGGCGGGCTTTCTGACTCGTCTTCTCATCAATACGGGCTGGAACAATGCTGACATCCAGAATGCCTTGCTCATGCTGGTTTTCGGCGACCGGAAAGGTAGTAACGACCCCTGCTGAGGTCCTTGCCACCATCACCGACACTTCAGTTCGAAGATTGAGCAACTTTTCGAGGACGCAAGGTTTCTCGCCGAGGTTTCGATAGGCTTCTTTCGCATCCTCAGCCGTTTGAACGCGAATCTGGCCCTTGCCGTCATAACCGAGTCTTGCAAGCTTCAAAATGCCTGGAAGGCAGCCGGAGAGATCTTGGTCAAGATCACTTCCAGATTCGATCGGAAGGTATGGCGCAACGTCCAGTCCGGAGGCACTGATGTATCGTTTTTCCTTGATGCGGTCCTGAGCGATCGAAACAGCTTCCGCAGACGGTGAAACCCGAATGGATTGCGCCAGAAAATCCAGTGACGCTGCAGGGACGTTTTCAAACTCCGTGGTTACGGCCTGACAGGTCCGAGCCAATTCCGCGAGCGCTTTGGCATCATCATAAGCTGCGCACAGGTGGAGATCCGCCAGCGTACTGGCCGGACAACCGGCTTCAGGCTCAAGGACGGTGACCTTGTAACCCATGCTTTTCGCGGCAATCGTGAACATTCGGCCAAGTTGGCCGCCACCGATGATACCCAGCATGGCGGGTGGCAGGATGGGAGATGGCATAGGCAGGTCCAGAAAGTGCGTCGAACGGATCCTTAGGAGAGGTCGGGAAGCTTAGCGCAAAGAACAGCAGCGGTTTGATCCGCTCTGAAGCGTTCAAGCCGGTCGCGAATGGCTTCGTCGCGATTGGCGAGCATTGCGGCACCAAAAAGGGCCGCGTTGACTGCGCCGGCTTCACCGATGGCGAACGTTGCCACAGGAATGCCTTTGGGCATCTGAACGATAGAAAACAAGGAATCCTTTCCTTTCAGGTATTTGCTGGGTACGGGAACGCCGAGCACAGGGACCGCTGTCTTTGCTGCCAGCATCCCTGGAAGGTGGGCGGCACCACCGGCACCTGCAATGATGCACTGTAGACCGCGCTCGCGCGCGGACTCGGCATAAGCAAACAGAAGGTCCGGTGTCCTGTGCGCCGAGACAACCCGTGTTTCAAAAGAGATGCCGAGGTCAACCAGTTGTCGGGCGGCATGTTGCATGACATCCCAATCGCTGGTGCTTCCCATCACAATGCCGATCTGAACCATTCAGGGATTCCAATGAAAAAAACCCCCATTATAGCAAACTGTTGATTTTTAAAGTCTCGACGATCAGGTCAAGGGGCATTAACCCCAAGGTCTCAATGGCTCTTCTTTCAGGTCAACGGGCTGCTGCCCGGCTCCCCCAAGCGCCTTGAAGACGGCAATCAAGCGAATGGTCTCGCTGGCTGTCGATTGAATCAGCCGTATGCGTTCCCGGTTGACGTTGATTTCCTGAGCCAGGAGGTCCTGACGGGTCTCCAGGCCATTGTTGAACCGGACCCCAGCCATCTGGCGGGACGCTTCAAGGTGATCGACTGACCTCTTGAGATGGTCGAGGCGCCGTTCTTCCTTGAGAAATTCCGCAAGCGAAGTCTCGGTTTCATGCAGCGCCTCAAGGACCGTTTTTTCGTATTGAAGAAATGCCTCTTGCTGACGGGCCTCGGCAAGGTTGATACCGGCACGTATCTGCCCAAAATTGAATATCGGCTGGGATACGCTCGCTGCACTTGCCCAGGCGAATGAGCTGGATCTGAAGAGATTCTCAAGATCGGAATTTCGAAGGCCAAGAAACGCCGCGATCGAAATCTTGGGGAAAAGCTCCGCCATGGCCGCTCCTTGTGTTGCGGTGGCACTCTGCAATTGAAACTCTGCCGCGCGGATATCCGGGCGCAGGCGGAGGGTATCGGCGGGAAGAGTGAGCAGCCGTCGTTCCTGACTCTGAGGAATTTCCCCGGGGGCCGATAGGCGAACGCTAAGCGCATTCGGCTTCTTTCCAATTAACTCCTCCAGTCGATGCCGGGTTGTGTTGAGTTCGGACTCAATCGATCGAAGGTCTGATGCGGTGGACTCGTATTGGGCCTGGATTTGATCCGCTTCATCTTTTGACGCCAGACCGTTAGTGATCCGATGCTCAGCCAGCCAGGTGTTTTCCTTCAGCAGTTTCAGATTGCTCTCGAGTAAAAGGGCCTGCTGCTGGAGGCTCCGATAGGTGATGTAATGCCTTGCGATTTCAGCGGAGAGCAAGACAAATGCTTCACGAAACGCCTCTGCAGAAGCAGCCGTTTGCGCCTTAGCGGCTTCGAGTTTGCGTTGAAGTCGTCCAAACAGATCGATCTCCCAGATGGCGTCGAATCCAGTCAAAAAATAATTGAAGTTATTTCCCTTGGGGAGATTGAAAGGCAGGAGATTGGAGACACGCGCCACATCTCCGACGGCACCGATGCGAGGGAACAGCGCCGCTCGATTGGCATTTTGCTCTGATCGCGCCTGATCAATTTTTGTCATCGTCACCCGAAGGTCGTAGTTTTGTTCTCGCGCTTCCTCAATGAGTCGATCCAGTTCTGCATCATTGAAGCTTTTCCACCAGACCCCCAGCGCTTTTTCATCTGCGGTTTTCAGCGTGTTTGTGGGGTCTCTTGCTGCAGACCAACGTTCTGGCAAAACCGGATCGGGTCGCCGAAAGTCAGGACCGACAGTGCATCCACTGATCAGAAAAAGACACAAGGCAACAGTCAGGCGGGGGGAATGAGTCACTGAAGACGGCTCCGAACAAAACGGGTCGAGGCGGATAGGGTAACCGCGGCGATGATGACGAGAGGCCAGGCGTTCATGCAAATGTCTGTGATCGGCAATGCCTTGAGAAACGAACCTTGAACGATGATCAGGTAGTGTTTAAGGGGAATGGCTTCAGAGATCCATTGCAAGACTCTTGGCATATTTTCAACCGGCGTTGCAAAACCTGAAACCAAGACGGCGGGAACGCCAACGGTGAAGGTGCCAAGGATCGCTTGCTGCTGCGTTGAACAGATGGACGAGATCATCAATCCGATTCCCACAATGGAGACGATGAAAAGAAAAAGGCAGCCCAAAAGGATGACAAACGATCCCTTGAAGGGGATCCCAAAAACAAAAATGCCCGCGGCCAGCATAATGACGCCGAGTAAAAGACCCATCAGCACAGCGGGAACAATTTTTGCAAAGATGATCTCGCTGGGCGAACAGGGTGAAACCAGCAACTGATCGAAGGTTCCAAGCTCGCGTTCGCGGGCGATCGATAGCGCTGCGATCATCAGTGTGACGAACATGACCAATGTGCCACCAAGGCTCGGGACAATGAACCATTGGTAGGTGAGATTGGGATTGAACCAGTGACGAAGAGCCACTCGCTCGGGGATCAGTCCCTGAGAAAACCCGATATCGCGATTCATTCCGGCAATCACCATCTGCATGTAGCCGAAAGCAATCTGCGCGGCGTTGGCTTTTCGACCATCCAGAAGAATCTGAAGCGGAGCGGACTGCTGACTTGAAACGCGACGGGAAAAGTCTGACGGAATGTGAATCGCGGCTATCACCTTTCCGCGGGCAACCAGATCCTCGATCTCCGGCTGGTTTCTCGCCGTGGTTACGGCATTCACGAAGTACGCATGCGAAAGTCTTTGTGAAACCTCAAATCCCCAGCGTCCCGAATCTTCATTTAAGACGGCAAGATCGATGTGCTTGACCTCGAGCGTGGCGGCGAAGGAGAACACCAGTAGCTGCATGAGGGGAGGACCGAGCAAGATCACACGGCTTCTCGGATCACGCAAAATACTCAAGAGCTCCTTGATGATTTGGGCTCGAATGCGGGGCGAGATGAGCTGCCGAATCATGGGTCGAGGGTTTTTTGGGTCTTGCGATGCACCAGTACAAAGAACGCAAGGCCAATCAGCACCATAGCAGCGATATCGGGAAGAAAAACAGCCCAGACATCGCCTGCCAAGAAGAGCGTTTGTAGGGAATCGACGAAGTATTTGGCCGGGATCACATGCGTGAGGATGCGGAGCGGAACTGGCATGGAACTGATTTGGTAAAGAAATCCGGAAAGAAGGAACGCGGGGAGGAAACCCGAAAAGAGCGCGACCTGAGAGGCGATGAACTGGTTTTTGGACGCGGTTGAAATGAGCAAGCCCTGACCCAGAGCAGGAAATAGAAAGGCGGACGTTGTCAGGAGCAGGGCTGGCCAAGAGCCTCGCATGGGCACATCGAATACGGTAATGGCCAGGAGGGCCGCGACAACCGTCGCGGCAAGCCCCAAAAAGAAATAGGGGATCAGTTTCCCGATAATGATGTCTGTCACGCTGGCGGGTGTCGAGAAAATGGCTTCCATGGTTCCACGTTCCCACTCGCGGGCAATGACCAGTGCGGTGAGCAGAGTTCCGATGATGGTCATGACAACCGCTATTGCGCCGGGGATCAGGAAGCGGTGACTCTCAATTTCAGGATTGAAACGATAGCGGGGGATAGGTTGCGCGCCTTTTGGGCTCTCCTCACTGACTTGTTCCGCCCAGCTGGCAAAAACCCCTTGAGCATAGTTGGCAACAAAACTTGCGGTATTGGGCTGGGTGCCATCCGTAATGATCTGAATTGCCGGCTTGATCTCACTCGCTGTTAGTCGCTGGTCAAAATCCTCTGGGATGACCACGTACCCGCGGATATGTCCTGCGACCAGTTCGTCAATGACGTCCTGGGGTTTTCTTGCCGGATGGACGATGAATGCATTTGAACCGCTGAACGCAGCGGCGAGTGACTCTGCCTTGTGGCTTTGGGATTCAAGCACGATACCGACGGGAACCTTCTTGAGATCCAGGGAGACTGCGTAGGCAAATAGAAATAGAAGGATGACCGGCAACAAAAACGCAATCATGAAGACCGAGGGATCCCGGAGGATCTGTCGGGTTTCTTTGATCGCAAGCGCCTTGATTTTGGGGCCGTGAATCATGGGTCAAGGTGCGGTCGTTTTGACGCAAAATGATCGTGCGCTTCGATCAGCCGAATGAAGGTCTCCTCCATGTTGGGTAGCGGAGTGTTGGGTCTTTGGGCTTGGGTTTTGAGGACATCGGGCGTATCCATGGCGATGACGCGGGCTTGGTACATCAGGGCGACCCGATCACAATATTCGGCCTCGTCCATGAAGTGGGTGGTCACCATCACGGTGACGCCCTTTTGGACTATGCCGTTGATGTGCGTCCAAAACTCTCGTCGGGTGATGGGGTCGACACCCGAGGTGGGTTCGTCGAGGAAAAGAACTGGGGGATTGTGCATGACAGCACAGGCCAGAGCGAGTCTCTGCCGATATCCCAGAGGCAATGTATTGGGTTCGTCGTCGAGATACTTTTCAAGGTGAAAGATGTCGACCATCTCCTCGATTTTCTGGCGACGCAACGGGCCATCCAGCCCATAGACCCCAGCTGAGAATTCAAGGTTCTGACGGACGGACAAGAGCCCGTAAAGAGAGAACTTCTGTGCCATGTAGCCTAATTGGCTTTTTGCCGCGCTCGTTGCGGTCCTGAGATTAAGGCCCGTAACGAGCGCTTCGCCCTGGGTTGGATGCAGCAAGCCACAAAGCATTTTAAAAGTCGTGGATTTGCCAGCCCCATTAGGGCCTAGAAGGCCAAAGATTTCTCCTTGGCGGACATTGAAGCTGACTTCATCAGTTGCTTTGAACGTACCAAATCGCTTGGTGAGATTCCGACACTCAACCGCATGCCCCGCCAAGCGTTTGACGCGACTCATTCTCCGAGCCAGCGCTGAAGTTCCCCCAGGGCCTCCGCCGAGGAGATCGATAAAGCCATCCTCAAACCGGGGTGCCACCGGACCAAGTTTGGCTGAGACTTCCCTTGAGAGTTGCTCTAGGGGTTCGATAGGGGCGTCCTGATGCAGAACCAACCGAAGTGCATCGCCTTGGATGACCCCATCGCAGACACTTTCGAGCTCAAGTGCCTGAGTCAGAATCCGTCGGCGATCTCCCTGCGCGTGTTCGAGCAGAAACGTGCGATGCTTTAGCGTGGATGTCAGGGTCTCGGGACGTCCTTCAAAGGCCACGGATCCCTCCTCCAAAAGAATGACGCGATCACATTTTTCAGCCTCATCAAGATAGGCTGTGGCCCAGATGACTGCGATGCCTTCATCAGTCAATGACTGCACCATGCGCCAGAGATCTTGACGACTCACCGGATCTACACCGACACCTGGCTCGTCCAGCAGCAGAACCTTTGGTGAGGAAATCATGGCACAGGCCAGGCCGAGCTTCTGTTTCATGCCCCCAGAGAGATTGCCGGCCAGTCGGTCAGAAAATGGGGCCAGTCGTGTAAAGGCCAGAAGTCGGTCAAACGTAATGGCCCGCTTTCCGGGAGGAAGGTTTTGGAGTTCGGCGTAAAGACGCAGGTTCTCCGTGATGGAGAGGTCCTCATACAGCCCGAACCTCTGGGGCATGTAGCCAATCAGTTCGGGAATCTTCTCCTGATGATTTTGCGTCTCGAGCCCCAGGATTTGGATGCTGCCAGAGGTCGGAGTCATCAGGCCCGCCATGAGCCGCATGAGGGTGGTTTTGCCTGCGCCATCGGGTCCAACCAGTCCAGTTAACTCGCCCGGGTAGAAAACCGTCGTGAGTTCTCTGAGCGCAATGTGCTGGCCGAATGACTTGACCAGCCTTTCGAGTTTGACAGCAGGTTTGGCCGGGGCCTGATGAGGCACTGGCATTTTAGGGTGCCTGGATCGAGATCGTTACAGGCATCCCCTGACGCAGCCCATCATCGGCATCAGTTACGGTAATTCTTACTCGATACACCAGATCTGTTCGAAGGTCTGTCGTCTCGACCGTCTTGGGTGTGAATTCGGCACGGGCAGAGACAAATCCAATGGTCCCTTGGTAGGTTTTGCTGCATGAGTCACAACTGACCTGGACCTTGGTGCCGGGAACGGTCTTGGCCAGCTCGCTCTCGCTCACATACGCCCTGAGATAAACGGGTGCCCTCAAAGCGAGACTGTAGACTGGGGCGCTGGGGTTTACCATGCTGCCAGGTTCACGAATTCGCGATTGGATGATCGCGTCGGCCGGGGCTGAAATCTGGGTGTCGGAAAGCGCGGTATTTGCCTCTTCAAAAGCTGCTTTTGCGCCAGCGAGTTGTGCTGTTGCGACGGCGATGTCCTCCTGTCGACTACCTTCCCGTTTCAAGTGAAGGTCTTGTCTCGCAGCCCCTAACTGAGCTTTGGCTTGATCGCGGGCAGTCCGGGCATGATCCAGGCTTTGATGTGTCGTGGCGCCGGAAACCACAGAGGATTCTTGTCGCTTTAATTCGCTGTTCGCAAACGCCAAAGCGGCTTCAGCCTGACGTACGGATTCCTCAGCCTGAGCGATTTCCTGGCTTCGAAATCCGTGTTGAAGTTTTTCGAGTTGTGCTCTGGCGCTGTCGTACTGCGCTTGCGCCTGATCTCGTCTTTCCTTGAAGGGTTGATTATCAAGTTCAGCGAGTAAGGTGCCAGCTTTGACCTTTTCCCCTTCCTCAAAATGCATGGCAACCAGTCGACCAGACTGTCGAAATGCCATTTCAACTTCACGAATATCCACATTGCCAAAGAGGGTTAGGACGGCATCATTGGATCGAAAATGGTGAATCGCAAAGGCGAGTAGAGTGCCTAAAACGGTCAGAATAAGCGCAAATGTGATTGAACGAGGAGAACGACGCACGGTGTAAACGCTCTTTGAGGATGGGACAGTGGAAACCTTGATCTTTGAATCTAGCTGACTTTCAACGAGGGGGTTTCCCTAATCTTTTCGCCACACGGCTGGCGGGCCGCTGAGTCTGGTGACCTCGGATTTACGGGACTTGATCCATCGTGGTGTCAGGAAAGCGCTGGGCTAGATAGCGCATTCTGAAGCGAAAAATCTCGAGAAGCCGCTTTCGAATAAACACCCAGTGAATCATGCTGCCCAAAAGGCTCCAAGGCATCACGTAGTGAACGTCATCTATCATCACGATGCCCCCCTCAGCGGGCTCGAAGCGGTGTTCGTGGTACCAAAACGGGAATGGGCCGATGCGTTGCTCATCGACAAAACGACGCCGCGTCTCGACATGCTTGATCTCGGTCAGCCAGCACATCGGAATCCCCAAGACTGCGCGAATTCGATATTCGATCATGAGACCTGAATGAACCACCTCGGGGACATCACTCAGGATTTTAAAGTTCAGAAAAGAGGGCGTCATGGCCTCAAGGTTTTTTGGCGTTGCAAAAAACTGCCATGCTTCATCCAGACTGATCGGAAGAAACTGAGATTGATGGATGCGATGAATTTTCAAGACTATTTCCTTTAAGGCGCGAACTTTGGGCTGATATGCCACTCTCAAATGCTAACTGAAGGGAGAAGAGTTGAACCATGAAATCCTACGCTTTGACTGTTTTCTATGACGGAGGTTGCCCCTTGTGTCGAAGAGAAATCGATCACTATCGAAAGCTCAAGGCTAAATCGGCGATTCAATGGATCGATGTGACGGATCCGGATGCGCCGCTGGCGGATTTTGGTCTTGAGCGTGAGGCCGCGATGCGGCGGTTCCATGTGCTTGATGCTGGTGGACATTTCCACGTGGGTGCGCATGGGTTTGTCAGACTATGGGCTGACTTACCGTACTATCGCTATCTCTCCACTTTGGTGCGTGGACTCTCGGTGGTGCCCCTACTGGATCGAGTCTATGTCCGGTTCGCTGACTGGCACTTTGGTCGGCGGTGTGTGGACGGCGTTTGTGTGACCGTTCCGGAGGACAAACCCCTTTGAAAACGGCGATCGTGTGGCTTCGGCGCGACCTGCGGATTGATGACAACCCGGCTTTGGCCTCGGCGCTAGAGGGGTTTGACTTTGTGATCCCGCTCTACGTTCACGATCCAGTGTCAACAGATCCGTGGATGGATGGCAGCGCCACCCGCTGGTGGCTCCATCATAGCCTTGAAGCATTGGATAACAGCCTGAAATTGTTGAATTCAGGACTCATTATTCGGATGGGTGATGCGCTGACGCAGTTGACGGAGGTTGTAGATTCTTTCAAGGCGGAAGCAGTTTTCTGGAATCGCTTGTACACGCCTCGCGAAATTCATCGCGATACGGAAATCAAGGCCTGTTTGAAGTCACAAGGGATTCGGGTCGAGACCTACAACAGCGCTCTTTTGAAGGAGCCTTGGGCGCATCTCAAGGCGAATGGTGAACCCTACAGGGTCTTTACGCCATTTTGGAAAGCCTATCTGAGCGGTGGAGCTTGGCAATGGCCTGAAGATCCGCCAGAAGACATGCCCCCACTTCCCGAAGGCCTGACGAGTATCCCTTTGGCTGAACTCGGGTTGCTACCCAAAATCGATTGGGATCATGGGTTGAGGGAGGCCTGGATTCCTGGCGAACTTTCTGCAAAACGGCAACTGCGACGCTTTCTGGATGGCCCTGCAAGTGCATATGACGATTCCCGGAACAGTCCTGGAACCTTTGGCACCTCACGGCTTTCGCCGCATTTACATTTTGGAGAAATATCGCCTAGACGGATTGCGTCTCAGATCCAAAATCACTGTACGCCCGGGAATCGAGGGGTTGAAGTCTTCATGAAGGAGGTCGGGTGGCGAGAGTTTGGCTACCATCTGCTCTTTCACTTTCCCCACACAGATCATTGCCCGTTGGATGCCCGGTTCAACGCGTTTCCTTGGCCACCGCACGATGCCGAAAAGTTTGAGCGATGGACGCGAGGGCTCACGGGATTCCCCATTGTGGACGCCGGCATGCGCGAGCTTTGGCATACCGGATGGATGCATAACCGGGTACGAATGATCGTTGCCTCATTTTTGACCAAGAATCTCCTGATTCACTGGACTCGCGGCGCGGAATGGTTTTGGGATACGTTAGTGGATGCTGATTTAGCTTCCAATACCCTCGGCTGGCAGTGGACTGCGGGGTGTGGGGCAGATGCCTCACCCTATTTCCGGATTTTCAATCCAATTCTGCAGGGCGAGAAATTTGATGCTGCGGGGCACTACATCCGTCGTTGGATACCGGAGTTGATTCAGGTGCCCAATCAATGGATTCATCACCCCTTTGATCTCCCAGCGCAAGAATTGAAGGCGTATGGCGTGGTGTTAGATCAGGACTATCCAAAGCCCATGGTCGACCTCAAAGCCTCTCGAGAACGAGCGCTCGCGGCCTTTGCCGCTATCAAATCCGTAGCCTAGCGACGACGGCTCGGACGCAGTGTTGAATCGGCGCGGGCAATCGGCATGATTTCAAGGCTGGTCGTTTCGGTAAAACGAGCCACGACCGTGTCCCCCGCCTTGATTTCATTGAATCGTGCAAGCTCTGGACGGCCTGTTACGTGAATCGGGCGGCCTTCTGGACCTTTGAGCGTCACTTTTCGTGCCTGGTAGTCGATGGCAGTGACAATCGATGAGAACTCATAAGGCTTAACAACGGGCGTTCCGGGCCGGGTGCCTTTGGGTGCCTTCTTGATCTCCTGGATTTCGCTCCAGAGCGGCTTCCCTGTCGCAGCTACCGGGAAGATTTCGACCATCTCATCAAACTTGGCTTTGATGGCATCGCCAACACCCACTTCGTTGAAGTTTCTTACAGTGCCCTTGACTCTGACCTTGGCGACCTTTTCATCGGCAAACTTGAGGGTCAGGATTTGATTCTTTCGGCTGATGGCCTGCACTCTCGCCGTGAAGAGGGGGTCGCTGGCTTCAGCGAGATCTGAACTGTTGCCGGCATTTGCGGGCGTGCTGGGTGGCTTTTTTGCAGAGGAACATCCGCTACCCATACCCAGGGTGAGGCCGAGAATCAGAATGGCAAGGGAAGTCCGCTCTATGGTACGTGGGATGGACATGAGTAATTCCAGAATGGTGGATGGGTGGCCGTCGGCTCGAAGTTGAAATCGAACCATAGGTCGAGCTGGCCTGGTCCAGAGGGACATTGTCCCTCACCCGATTGGTCTCATTATAAGCCTTCAGAAAGCCGGGAAGGCGATTGGTCGACCTCAGGGAGGAGATTCCCCGGGCTTGGCCGAGGTCCACCATGCGAGCAAGGTTTGGGCTCTGATTTCCGTCTCTTGTGGTGACCAAGGGGCAAAGTCCTTGTCTTCGACGGGGGTATAGGGCCCCTCTTTGATCTCAAACATCACGGTTCCCGACTCCAGGGATACGACCGTATGCCAGGCATTTGCCGGAATTTCGACCGCGACAGGGCCGGACATGGGAGAAAGCTCGAAGCGATCAGCGACTTTGCCCTGATCGTTAAACAGCAGGATGGCAAACCGACCATGGATCGCCAGCATCAGTTCCCAGCCATTGGGTCGAGCGTGCCGATGAGGGCGGATGTACGTTCCGGGTTCCATCGCATTGAAAAGACGTTGCACAGGGGCATCAAGAGACGCATGAACATTCAGATTCTTGCGGAGCCGAGGTAGGCTTCCAGCGTGCTCACTGACCTCTTGGAGTTCTTGATGGGTGATGACCCTGCTTTGCATGCCAATGTTTCAGGTTAAGTGTGTGAACTAGAGGGCGGGAGGCCTGTCATAACCATTGGTTCTTCCTCTCTTTTTGACCCGTCCTATGGCGGGTCTTTTTTTGAACCATCTCGGTGGTCGAAGGAGAGGGGGCATCCAGTAGCCGGGGGCCTTCTCTAAAGGTCCTCTGGTCACCTGGAATGAGCCCGATTGGTTCATGCCATGCCTCCCACGCTATTCTAACCGGACCGCCTATGGGCGGGCCAAGTGGGATCTAGAGCGCCCAAAAAACAGATTTTTAGGCTTGGTTTGGGAATGTGCCTTGCCAAGAACTGCCGGCTCATCTATAAGAGGCGGTTGTCCCGAGCCCAAAATATAAAAATGCGGCCAATTCATTGGCCATTACATTTGGAGGAAAGTCAGATGTTTAAAATCAAGCAGATGGCAGGGGTCTTGTCCCTGACCGTCCTTTCGCTGACCGCATCAGCCATTGAGTGGCAGGCCCTTCCCGCCAAGGCGCCAGAGCCTGCAAGTAACCCCACCACGCCCGCCAAGGTCGAGTTGGGAAAAATGCTCTATCACGATGTTCGCCTGTCTTCGAACGGTGTTCTGTCCTGTAATTCTTGCCACAACGTGATGGCCGGTGGTGAGGACAATCGTTCAGGGTCGATTGGCGTCAAGAACCAAGTTGGTGGACGCAGCGCTCCAACGGTATGGAATTCTGCATTTAATTCTGTTCAGTTCTGGGACGGTCGTGCCCCGAGCCTAGAAGCCCAGGCCAAGGGACCGGTCACCAACCCTATAGAAATGGGCATGAAGAGTTGGGACGATGTAGTCGCTCGGCTCAAGCAGATGCCTGAATATGTGAAGGCCTTCAATGTTGCTTTTGGTGACAACAGCATCTCAGCAGATAACGCGGCCAAGGCCATTGCAAGCTATGAGCGCACCCTGATTACGCCGAATAGCCCCTATGATCGTTATGTGAAGGGAGAGAAGTCTGCCCTCAGCGAACAGCAGGTTCGCGGCATGAACCTGTTTGCGGAAACCGGCTGTGTGGGTTGCCATTCGGGCCCAGCATTCATGGGGCCTCAGCTTCCTGAAGGGACTGGCTTTTATCAAAAATTCCCCAACTTTGATAACGGGGTCTTTGAGGCCAAGTATGGCTTCTCCAATGATGTCGGCCGCTATGAAGCAACCAAACAAGATGCGGACAAGCACCTCTTTAAAGTCCCGACGCTTCGCAACGTTGCTTTGACCGCACCGTATTTCCATAACGGCAAGGTTGAAACTTTGCAGGAAGCGGTTCGCGTGATGGCTAAGTTGCAGTTGGATAAGGAACTGACCGATGCCCAGATTGAAGACATTGTTGCCTTCCTGAACGGTTTGACCGGTGAATTCCCGAAGATCGAGATGCCAAGACTGCCTGCCTACGCCAACAAGGCGTTCAAGGCAGAGTAGGCGTCAACCGACCTACGCAAAAAAGCCGGCTAGCCGGCTTTTTTGTTGCTCAACGATAAATTGGAAGGGCGAGAATGCGTTGGCGAATCTCGCTTCGAACGGCCTCGTATGCCGGGCTTCCAATCGATGTGAACTTCTCACTGAACTCGTCGGCATCCATGCTTTCAGGGAGATCCTTCAGCACCGGAATAAATTGTGACTCGTCTTCGGTTTGCCTCAGAACATCCTGGACTCTGCGAGCATGGTCCCTATCGCTTATTGCGATCTTTCCAAACAAGGCGCCGGCCTCGTCTGCAGCAAGGTCATTGAAGCTGAATCCACTCCCATCATGTGTGTCCTGGAGTTCCTTGGCCAGACCGACCATTTCAACCAAAGTGGACTGCCCTGACATGGAGAGAACGGCTGCAGCAAGAAAATGTTTGGCGGTATCGATTCGTTTGTTCAATAGGACATTTCTTCGATTGGGACGGATGTCCCGGTCAACGACATCATGAAGGTCCTTGCCGTTGGCGTAGGCGCTAAGGACCATGATGGCCGCCCGATTTTCCTCGACGGGCTCGTTGTTTCCTCGCGATCGTTCCCGTGCCAAGGTGAAGAGTGGACGGGTGAGCGTTCCGAGACGGACATAACGGTTTTGCGTGCCGTCATTGAGGATTTCAGAAAGTCGTTCGAGATAGATTCTCATTCGACGCTTGTCTGCCGCATCGGTCACTAAGTCCCGGAGTTCGCTGAGTAACTGACGGTCCCAATTGAGGACAATCACCAGCCGCCCATCGGAGACATGGATATCCTTGATGAGGCGCTCCCTTAGAGTCTCATAACGGCGCCAGGGTGAGATGAGGAGACTGCTTCGAATAAACGAAAGGGTCCACGGGGAGGACACTCTAAGAGTGCCGATGCGAAGATCAACAATCTGGAAATGGGTCTGGTCAGTTCCTTGCGCCAGAACCGAGAGGTTAAGATATTTCCCCGCGAGGCTTCCCGGAAGCCGAAGGGTGATTTCACCGACAAGGCTCTCCTGTGTCATATCAAAATGGCATAACCCTTCTAGCCTTCGATGATGCAATGCCGAACGGCAAATGACGTTGAGATCCTCTGAGTTGAGAATGAAGCGTTTTTCCTGCCCGTGCCCCAAGCTTCCGCCCTTGAGTCGCTCTCTCAAACTCAGTGGAAGTGGGAGCGCCTCTCTCCGAGTGGAGGCATCGAGGGTTAGTGCAGGATGGCTCTCAAGCGCATTACGAAAGAGATAAATGCTGAGGGTGAGGCATCCGCTTGCAATCGCAAGAAGGAAGAGGGCTACCGAAGCCTTGGAAGGAGCCGAGAAACGGATCGCCATAACTCAGCCGAAAAAAGCTGCGGTCACTATCACGCGGTCATTTTCCATCCGGTACAACGAAGACATCCCATGTATGAAGCTGCTGACAGCCATCGTCGCTATGGCCCGTGACCTTGATCCAAGCCCGGTCCTTGGTGACGGGTAAAGCGAGATCCGCCTCGACGGTAAAGGTGCCATTGCCATTTTGGATGATCCGAGTTTTCGCCGGCTCCAGGTTAACCTGAACGATCAGGCTCTCAATCATTGTGTTGTCTGATGCGATGAAACTCACTTTTTCCAATCGCGACACCTTCGCATTCGGTGCTGGTGATTCCTGGTAAAACTCTGGATCTTTACAGTTGATGACGATGCCGCCATGGTGTCCGGTGAATTCCATCGCCTGACTTGCAAAAGTCATGAGAAAGAGAGCGCAGAGACGGAGCCAATGCGTGATGTTCGGAACTTGAACCGGCGATTTGCTGTCCATAACTGCAACTCGTTTTAATCTGTAATAAAGGTCGAGACTACCCTTGGATTGCCCACGCTGGCAAGCGGGATATTCCCCTCGGGGAGCCTGTTGGCGGGGGGCGGGGGCCAAGATGAGGGGGAAGATTGTGTTAGAATTCGCCATCGTGGCAACCCATCAAGATGACGAGCCCCGCGGTCACGTGGCATGGCTGGTCTAGGCCCAAACTTTATTCACGGCTCAGCGCTTAAAAGGAATAGCAAATGAAACTTGAACAGGCCCTGGCAAAGGTCTTCAAATTCGTAACCTTCGTATTCTTCACTTTCACGGCACTTCTCTACATCGGCGTTCTTTTGCTGTTGCCGCTGGATATCCTGTTTCAGCTGATCAGGCTCTTCCACGCCGTGGGTTTCCCGACCATCATTTCGGGTTGCATGGGGATTGCCCTGGTGGGATATATCGGACTTGAGGTCTCAAGAATGCCACAACTGCTTGAGTTGATCGTTGATATTGGTCGCCAGCTGGTTGAATTTGGACACTCCCAGATCCGACGTTGCGACAGTCTGGTCCAGGCCAGCGCAGAACGCGCATCATAAACTCGGACTCGTTTCGCATCCCCAAAAAACCCGCCCTGATGGCGGGTTTTTTTATGCATCGAGTTTTGGGGTATCTGGTTAACCAAGGAAGTGCCCTTTTCCCAAACACATTCCAAGGACTCTAAAATAGGCGCTGCTTTCCAAAACGAGGCCCGAGTCCATGTCATCCCAGATAGAACAGGTTCTCGCCGCTTGGCGTGATCGAGCCATTCTCTTCGAACAGGAAGTCGGTAAGGCCGTGGTTGGCCTTGATGGGGCTATTCGGCAGATCACGATCGGCATTTTTTCGCGCGGCCACATCATGCTCGAAGGCGATGTGGGTGTTGGCAAGACCACGCTTCTTCGCGCGGTGGCGAGAGGCCTTGGTGGGGCTTATGAGCGAGTTGAAGGCACCGTGGATCTGATGCCCTCCGATCTGGTGTATCACACCTACATCAATGAGCAGGGCAGGCCTCAAGTCGACCCGGGTCCTGTGCTTAAACACGGCGAGATGCTCTCGGTTTTTTTCTTTAATGAAATCAATCGAGCGAGGCCTCAGGTGCATGCTCTACTCCTGAGGATCATGGCAGAACGCAGCGTTGAAGCCTTCAACCGCGACTATCACTTTCCCTACCTTCAAATTTTCGCCGACCGCAATCGGGTCGAAAGGGAAGAAACCTTCGAAATCCCCTCTGCGGCACGCGATCGCTTCATGATGGAACTCGAGATCAAAGCGCCGGAATCGCCTGAACTCCTCAAGGAATTGATGTTTAACCCCCGCTTTCATGATGTGGATCGATTGATCAGCCATGTGACACCGGGGATTCTTCCCTATCGCGACATTGCTGACATTGCCCCCGTGATTCAGTCATTTGTCTTAGCAAGTGAGGCGCTTGAAACTTACGCGCTAGACCTTTGGGCAGCCACCCGGGATCCCGGGCGGTTTGGTATCCGTCTCGATGGGGTCGATATGGAGCATTTGGTTCTTGCGGGTGCTAGCCCGCGAGGGATGAGCATGCTGATGCGAGCGGCTCGCGTTCATGCTTGGCTCAACGGGCGTAACTATCTTTTGCCTGAAGATATTCAGGGAGTTTTCCGGGAGACCATTTCGCATCGGGTGTTCTTGACGCCGGTCTATGAAATTCGCCGTGAGAGCATCATGGCTGCCCTGATGGATCAGATTCTGCGGCAGGTGCCTGCTCCTTGAGCGAAGACTTCTTCTACAGCATTCCCTGGCGTGCGGTGAGTCCGCACCCCGGGGCTCATGCCAGCAGACTCCAGGGCGGCACGGATGAGTTTGCCGGGTTGGTGAGTTTGATGGCCAACCCGCAACCTCGCCATATCGATGTGAGGGCAAGCCTTCAGAATCCCCTGGGTCAGTGGATGGTGCGATCCTTTCGGCAAAGGAGCAGCATTCAGGTTCAGGTGATTGCAGATCTCTCCGGATCGATGGGGTATCGAGGCGTTCGGGAGAAACCAGAGACAATGGCGCGCTTGGTGGCATCGATCGCTTGGTCCGCTTATCGGGAAGGCGATCGGTTTGGATTTCAGGCGGCTGATGCGACCCTGATTGAGGAATTAACCATGCCGTGTCGCATATATAAGGGCGGCGTACCCGAACTTTTCACAAAAATCCTCCATCATCCTCGGCAAGGGGGAGGGATGAAGGGGCTTTGGGATGCGGCTGGGCGCCTTGGCCGAACCCGAAGTCTGGTTTTTCTGATCTCCGATTTCCATCAACCGCTTGAGGATCTGGCTGAGTTAATGCGAAGGCTTTCACGGCATGATGTGGTTCCCGTGGTCATTTGGGATCGCGCAGAATATGAGGCTCTCCCAGAATATGGCCTTGTTGTGGTTGAGGATCCTGAAATCGGCGTCAGACGCCGACTGTTCATGCGGCCCCGTCTTAAGGAACAGTTCATGGCGCGATTTGAAGCCAGAAAGGGGGCGCTTGAAGATCTTTTTTCCCCCTATGGTCGGGTGCCACTCTTCATGACGGATGAATTTTCACCCGACTGTTTGACGCGTTATTTCTTGATGGGCCGCTGATTTTCGTGGCTTGATTCGAGAGAAAGGGGAAGGTATGCCCAGCATTGAGATCGAAAATCTGGTTGCCCAATACGACGATCAAATCGCGTTGGATCGTGTTTCGTTGAAGATTGAAGAAGGCGAACTCTTCTTTCTAGTCGGTCCGAGTGGGTGTGGAAAGACGACGCTACTGCGACACATCGCCGGTTTTTTGAGGCCGCTCAGCGGGACGATTCGGTTCGACGCGCAATGTGTCAATGACATTCCGTCGCATCGCCGAGAAACGGCCATGATGTTTCAAAGCTATGCACTCTGGCCGCACATGACTGTGGCCGAAAATGTGGCTTTTGGTTTGGAAGAGCGAAAACTCGCCCGCAAGGACATTACGTTGCGGGTCACTGAGGCCCTTCGAATGGTTCAGTTGGACGGGTTTGAAACGCGCAAGATTGGGGAACTATCCGGTGGTCAGCAGCAGCGCGTTGCCCTGGCCAGGGCCTTGGTGGTTCGCCCGAAATACTTGTTGTTGGATGAGCCCCTTTCGAATTTGGATGCCCGCTTGCGGCAGGGCATGCGAGAAGAAATTCGACGGATTTGCAAGGCCAATCATCTGACCGCCGTTTATGTGACGCATGATCAAGAGGAGGCGCTGTCCATGGCCGATCGGCTTGCGGTCATGGGGCAGGGCAGGGTTCTTCAGGTGGGGACACCCGATGCCGTGTATCGCCGACCGGCCGAGCGTCGGGTTGCTGAGTTTATGGGCGAGACGAATCTTTTACCTGTTGAAATCCTGGGAACGGGCCACGATGAAAAAAACCTCCGGGTTGGCTGGCCGGCCGGTGAAATCGAGGTGGCTGTGCCGCTCTCTTGGACTGGACCTTTATCACAAGGGCAACGTGCTTGGCTTTCTATTCGCCCGGAGGCCTTTCGGCTGGATCCGCCACCGATGGGCGTTCATCGCTTCGTAGGCGTTGTCATCGGTGCCGCCTACCAAGGCGCGACGGTGGTTTACCGTGTTCGAATCTCCGGGGATGCTGAGTTCAAGATCCTCTCCCTGAATACCGCAGGATCTCTTCACGCAGAGGGGGAAACGCTTGATCTTTGGGTCGCTCGCGATGACCTGGTTCTGCTCTCCCAGTAGGCGCTGGTCATGCGCACGCTGAGTATGTTGTCTGAAAGCCTCAGTAAACCCGTCGTCAGAGGGGGGCTTTTCCTGATTGCTGTCATCCTGATTTTGGCAGGTCCCTTTCTGTTGCGTCCGAACGATCATGCAAACCTGATGTCAGGGAATCGACGCCTGGTGATCGTTTCTCCTCATGATCAGCGGGTGCGGAGTGAAATGGGCGGTGCTTTCATGCGCTACTGGAAGCAGAAAACGGGTGAGACAGTCGATATCGATTGGCGAATTCCTGGCGGATCGAGCGAGATCTTTATGCTGCTGAAGTCAGAGTACTTGGCTGCTTTTCGTCAGATGATCGAGGCAGAGGGGACTTCATGGGCACCTGAAATGGCGGCCGCATTTGTAGGCAGTGGCGCCTCGGCCAAGGGATCGCCAACCGCAGAAAAAGCGCGATCCCAATTCTTGGAGTCGAAGGTGGGAATTGGTATTGATGTCCTTTTCGGCGGTGGTGCCGGGGATTTCCAACAGTTAGCGGATGCGGGGTATCTGGTTGCCGGAGACGTCGATCAGGGGACGGGCATCGCCAGCATTCGACAGTTTCATCCAGACTGGTTTTCCGACGCCATTCTCCCTGAGTCGTTTGCCGGGGAACGATATCGAGATGCAAAGGACCGCTGGATCGGAGTCGTCCTTGCAAGCTTTGGCATTATCTACAACCGTGACGTCTATCGAGAATTGGGTAATCTTCCCGCGCCCATCGAATGGAATGATCTGGCAAGTCCCCAGTTAGTCGGACATCTGGCCTTGGCCGATCCGACCAAAAGCGGATCCGTTGCAAAAGCGTTTGAGCTCATGGTGCAGCAACAGATGCTGGAAAGTCATCGACGTCGGGTCGCACTCGGTGATTTGAATGCCGAGGCCCATGCCATTGAGGAAGGCTGGTTGTCAGGACTCCGGTTGATCCAGCGGCTGTCTGGAAACGCCCGTTACTTTACCGACTCAGCGGGAAAAATCGGACTGGAGGTTGCACGGGGGGATGCAGCGGCCGGGATGGCGATTGACACCTATGGTCGAACGCTTAGGGATTACGTTCGCAATGACCAGGGCGATTCGCGTATCGGCTATGTGAGCCCTAAAAATGGCACATCGTTGAGCGTAGATCCGGTTGCCCTCCTCAGAGGCGCCCCCGATCCAAAGCTCGCAACGGCCTTTATCGAATTTCTTCTCTCCCCAGAAGGGCAAAAAATCTGGTCAATGAGGCCGGGTTTGCCACAAGGACCCACAAACTTTTCGCTTCGGCGGTTTCCGGTACGGAGAGATCTTTACACTGAAGAGCAGAAACGACTTTCGATCGATTCGGGTGCTGATCCTTATGCCGAGGTCACGGGGTTCACCTATCACCCCGAATGGACGCAAGTACTTTTTCCGGCATTACGGTTTGTCATTCGCGTGATTTGCGTAGACCCCCATGAAGAGTTGGCCCGCGCATGGCATGCCGTTGTGCGAGGCGGAATGCAGCCGGATGCATTGCGTGCTTTTCACGATCTGGATGGCCTGACCTTAATAGAAGTCCGAGAGCAGCTCTTGCCGGTCCTAAAACAGCGGGATAAAACGCGTGAAATGGCGTTGGCACGTCAAATGGGGGATCAATTCAGACGGCGTTATCTTGAGGCTGAACGGCGAGCGATGGGAGAAAGGACGCCATGAACAGCGTGTTCGCAAAGAACGTTTTCCTAGGGACTCTCATCTTTTTTGCTGCTTTTTTTCTCTGGCCGCTCTGGGTGACCTTGGAGACGGCTGTTTTCGATCCTAAAGGCCAATTCACACTCGCATATCTTGAGGAAGTCTTTATCAATCGACTGTATCGGGAGGGACTGATCAATTCACTCCTGATCGCGATTTGGACGACTTTGGGTTGCATTGGTCTTTCGATGCCGTTGGCACTGCTGTATGCCCACTATCGTTTCCCCGGCAGGGCGTCTTTTCATGCACTTGCGCTGAGTCCATTGATGTTGCCGCCGTTCGTTGGCGCTTTGGGCGTACAGATGATTCTTGGGCGGCACGGCAGTCTGAATAGTCTGCTTGACACCCTGGGTCTGATTGCATCCGATGCGCCCCCGGATTGGTTGGGGCAAGGTCGTATGTTGGGTGTCGTCGTGATGAATGTGCTTCATCTTTATCCCATCCTCTACATCAATCTGACCAACACCCTCATCAAGCTTGATCCAGCCCTGAGTGAGGTTGCCAGCAGCCTGGGCGCAGGACCATTTCGGCGTTTTTTTCGAATCACATTACCACTGACTCTGCCCGGTCTTTTTGCCGGGGCTTCGATCGCCTTCATCTGGGCATTCACCGAACTTGGGGTTCCGCTGATTTTCGATTTTGACCGTGTGACATCCGTTCAGATTTTCAATTCGATTCGTGATTTGAGTGGCAATCCATTCCCTTATGCCTTGGTGCTGGTTCTCCTCTTGGCAACCACGTTGGTTTTTGCCACCAGTCGCTTATTCTTTAGGGGTGATCAGACCCAAGGTGGCGGGCGCGCTCTGCGTACTGCTGAACTGAGGGCAACGGATCGAATGACGGGCTTCACGATTACGCTGATTTTTGCCGTGATCAGTCTGCTTGCTCTGGGTCCCCATCTGGCCGTGCTTTTCCTGGCGTTGGGTGATGACTGGTATGGCAGCATTCTTCCGGTTCGTCTGACACTAGATCATTTCAGGGCTGCTTTGGGAAATGAACTGACATTGCCCTCGATTGCAAATAGCCTCCGCTACGCTGGTGCATCGACCTTTTTGGATTTGATTTTGGGATCCGCCGTTGCATGGGTTTTGGTGCGGAGTCGGATTCGCGGTCGGGCCTTTTTGGACGGACTGGTGATGCTCCCCCTCTCGGTGCCCGGTATCGTCCTGGCTTTTGGCTATCTTGCCTTATCCCGAGAAGGAAAGCCTTTGGACTTTCTGATACATGAGGGCGATCCCTTTTTTCTGATGGTTGTGGCCTATGCCATGCGTCGACTCCCTTATGTGGTTCGAGCGATGTCAGCGGGGCTGCTCCAGATCAGTCCTGTGTTGGAGGAGGCGGCTTTGAACCTAGGCGCCAGTCCGCATCGGTCTTTCGCCCGCATTACCCTGCCGCTGGCCATGCCGTCAGTGGTAGCTGGTGGCGTTTTGGCTTTTGCCTTTGCGATGCTGGAAGTCAGCGACTCAATGATTTTGGCCCAGCGAACGATTCATTTTCCGATTACCAAGGCAATTTATACGCTGGCGGGAACGATCGGCGAGGGGCCTGCGCTTGCGGCAGCCCTTGGTGTCTGGGCTATGGTGTTCCTGATCATCCTGCTGATTGGCCTGAGTCTTTTGTTGGGGCGAAAAGTTGCGAATTTGGTGCGCTGAAGGGAGGCGTGAGTTCCACGCCGCTCCTTAGAAATGTTTTTTCTGAGGGGAAGCACGTGCGACCCGGGATGGGCATGATCTGCTCGAATTCCTAAAAACTTATGCGGATATGCGTGTTCTCAATTGGATTTGAGTCCACATCCCCCTTATGCTGCTGTGACTTCAGAGGGAGCCTTGCTCATGTCAATTCATCACTTGCGAAATCTCCTCACACTCCTCCTGTTTTTCATGCTCAGCAGCCCGATTTTGGCTGCTCCGCGGCATAACGTCGAGTTGGGTGGCCATGTTCCGAGAGCACAGATGCGGGATGCAGATCTCTTGGGGCCGATGGAGGTGGCTCAGGATCTCGACTTGATCTTTGGGCTTCCGCTGCGAAATCAGGAGGAACTTGAGCAACGGATCCGAGACATCCATGACCCGTCCAGTCCTCGCTATGGACAGTTCCTGAATCCATCCCAGTTCACCGAGACCTATGGCCCCTCCAAAGAGGACGTGAGTGCGGTGGTCGATCACCTAAGGAAGGCTGGATACACGGTCATCAATACCTCGTCCAACCGGATGTTGATTCGAGCCAAGGCCAGAGTTTTGACAATTGAGAAGACCCTGGGTATCCACATGAACCGTTACCAAGGGCGCCATAGGCCGTTTTTTGCAGCAGCCGATGAGCCCCGCCTTCCCTCAGAGGTTGCCAGTCGCGTGGTTCATATTGCAGGACTCCAAAACGCGCATCTCCGGGAGTCGCGAATTCAGCGCTTGGCCCCGCGGACGGTTGCTCAGGCCGCCCTAAGCGGAACGGGACCTCGAGGAGGTCTTGCACCTCAGGACATCGCGACGGCCTACAACTTGCCTCGGGGGTCTACCAATGGTCAAGGACAGACATTGGCGCTATTTCAGATGGATGGCTTTAAAGCCTCCGACATTCAAGCCTATACGTCTTACTTCAATTTGAATCCGGTGCCTCTGGAAACCATC
>JBEBBO010000137.1:0-2535 GCA_041158345.1 Pseudomonadota bacterium
CCTTTGAGTTGCTGGTTCACAGCTCATGGTTCTTGGTAACGCCTTCATTTGCTCATCCACTTTCTAAGTAGTCGGACTTTCAGTGATGAACGTTCCTGTGAATTCCGTCCAATCTGTTTCGATAGACGTTCTGCCAAAGTCGTTTGATCTTGAATTGGCCAGAACTGCCGACCATCCTTGCCCATGGTCGCTGTATTGCTGACCTCGTTTTCGAGCAACGGAAGGTATGTTTCCAAGAATTCTGAAGATGCTCCAGCAAGCCCCGTGCGTTCATGGGCTCTCCATCGCTGGTGCCATATTTTCTTATCGTCCCGCTCGCTACGACAGGTGGTGTAGCCGAAAATCGGGGTCTTTCTTCGGCTTCTGCTCATTGGTTTGCTCGTGAAAGGAGTTAGTGGTTGCCAGAGCCGATCTCGGCATCCAGGCGATCAAGAACGTCCAACGCCCTTTGTACATTGCCCGTTGCCGCCAATGCCCTAAAGTGGTTCTCCGTATCCCAAGCAGCAAGAGCATGTGCGCTCATCTGTTCTATGAGTTTGTTAGTACTCAAACCTCTGCTTTTTGCCAGGGCTTTCAACCGATTTGCAGTTTCGTCGGGTAGTCGGATCGTCAGGGTGCTCATTTCCAAGTCTCCAATGATTCTGATGGCGTAAGAATTTTAAGTGACCCCAGCCGTAATTCGCCACGGCATAGGTCTCGGGTATTGTGAGTAACGATGCCTTCGGCACTCCCTGCAAGGGCCAATTCAATCAGATGATTGTCTGCCTCATCCGGCAGGTTAGGTCTCCATCCGTAGTAAACAGAAGTCCATCGCCCGCAGCTCGCTAGGGCAGCAAGAACCTCCCAGCGTTCATCCGCCGTTGTTGAATCTCCAAATACCGGCCGCTCCAGAAGGTCGCAATATTCCATCCATAGGGCATTCCCAAACAAAGGCCTGTAACGCTTGGTGAGTACTCTTCTCAAGACCTCTCGCGAAGCTCCATCCGATGATCGGAGTCCAGCGACGAAGACATTTGTA
Organism: Pseudomonadota bacterium; assembly: GCA_041158345.1. Lineage (GTDB taxonomy): Bacteria > Pseudomonadota > Gammaproteobacteria > Methylococcales > Methylococcaceae > UBA6136. Next base: position 1,019 of record JBEBBO010000137.1, read on the forward strand.
TCAATGACTAAATTAATCATAGTGACAGCATGTTTGATGTCACTTTTGGTTGCAATGATGCATGCTCAGCTGGGCTGAGAATCAGATTGTAGTGATAAGTAACTTGTGAGGCCTCCCCGATTAGATGGCTACCGGAGAAATGAACAAAGAACCGAGTGACGTTGAAAAACCGTGCTTAACCCTAGCTCAAAAACCGGTTGACCTCAGTGGCCGAGCGTTGAGTTCGCGCCTCCAAACCTCAACACACGACCGTTTCAATTTCCACTCCCCAAGTGAATGTTCTGATCTGGTCGGGGGAGGATGAACCGGCTGACACGCTGGTTCCCCGGCTCATGGCGGCAGGAGCCGACCTTAAGTCAGTTTTCTTTGTCGACAAGACCCATGACCAGGGTGTTGAGCGAAGCTTTGATCCCGCCACCGATATACAGCCTTTGCTGGCGGCTGTGAGGGCCATCGGTGGAATACGGCTTTTGATCATTGATCCGATTGTGTCCGTGGTGCAGGGTGATTCCCACAAGAATGCCGGTGTTCGGAGGGGCCTCCAGCCCCTGGTCACACTGGCCAGCGCGATGGGGTGTTCCATTCTCGGTATCTCTCACTTTTCGAAAGGCACCGGAGGTAGGGATCCAGTTGAGCGTATTTCGGGATCCATCGCGTTTGGTGCGTTAGCTCGTATCGTTTTTCTCACCGCCAAGCTACCGGATGACGAACTGGGTAATGGTGTTCGGATCTTCTGCCGGTCCAAGTCAAATATCGGACCTGATGAAGGGGGATTTCGGTATGAACTGCGGCAAGTTGAGCTCGATTCTCACCCGGATATCAAAACCTCCCGTGTACAGTGGGGTGATCCTGTATCGGGATCGGCCAGAGAACTTTTGACCCGTGCCGAAGAAACCCAGACGAATGCAAAAGTCCGGGGCGATATGCCACAGGATGTTTGGCTCTTCGACTATCTGACCCATCAAGCCCAATCGGCGACCCAATGCATGGAGGAAGCCCTTGCGGCGGGATTCACAAAAAAGCAGATCCGGGACGCCCGGGAGCGACTCCGGGTGACTTCCACGAAAAGAGGGTATGCCGGAGGCTGGTACTGGTCTCTCCCCGAGGGTACGTTCCAGAAGTCCTGGATCGGAGATGACTCTGACGATGCCGTTTCTGGCGGCAGTATGAACCGAGACCTTATGGGGAAAGCGTTTCAGAGATAAATGCATGGGGCACGGTGAGCCTTGGGTCCAACTAATAAGTTGGGCACGCGCTGATCTAATTCTGATGGGGCGCACTCGGAGAAGCAGACCGGAGCTAAGGGTTTGATCGAACGGTTAGGGAATAGGAAAAGCCAGTAAACGCGCGGGTTAGCTGGCAAGTGGCTGTTTTGTTGGAATCCGCGCCTATCATACCGCCCTCGGCTTCCATGCCTTAGTTGGCATGATCTTGGACGATTTTAGGCTCTCGGTTCGCGCTTCATCGGGCCCCTGACAGATCCTCGGAATTGCTCCCTTCGGGGTCAGGTGGATTTG
>JBEBBO010000138.1:0-14348 GCA_041158345.1 Pseudomonadota bacterium
CCTTGCTATCGCTCGAGCCAGGATTTTTCCTTCCAAATCGATGCGGACCGATGGTTCTGGGTCGGCGAAGGGCGGCGCTTGGGACCGCTTCCCTTTCCGGCCATCCCGGGAGATCATCAATTCCTGAATGGCTCCGCGGTCATCCAATGTCTTGAGCTTCTGCCGGCCGCATGCCGAGTGGATGTGGATGCCATTGCAGATGGACTGCGAAAGGTGCGCTTGCCCGGGCGCTTTCAGTTCTTTCCCGGAGCCCCACCGGTCTTGCTTGATGTGGCACATAATCCCCAGTCGGTGGGGATTCTGGCTCGACATTTGGCAAAAAATTACCCCCATAAGCGGGTCCATGCCGTTTTTTCCGTCATGCGGGACAAGGATGTTTCGGCCATTGTTCGACTGATCCAGGACCAAATTGATGCGTGGTATCTCGCTCCTTTGAACATGACCCGAGCCGCTTCCCCTGTAGAATTGGCTGAAATCCTCCATAATGCCGGGGTAACCCGTGTCGAGGCGGGTTTTGCGACTGTCGGGGAGGCGTTTGCGGCTGCGCAAGAGGCTTCGGGCACCGATGATATGGTGCTCGTCTTCGGTTCTTTCTTTCTGGTTTCTGATTATCTGGCCATGGTGGCCTGAGACGGGGGGTCTTGATGGATGAGCAAGTGAAGCGTCGGTTGATGGGGGCGGGAATTCTCTCGGTTCTTGCGGTGATCATCGTGCCTTATTTCTTCGAGGACAAGGCGCCTAAAACGGCGACGGAACTGCCGCTGCCCGTCGAGTCCCAAGCCCTGGTGCTTCCCAAGGAGGACGTTGCCGCTGTTGAAAAGCCCCAGGCCGAGGCGCCAGCAACGCAGGCCACCCCGCCTGCCGCCTCCAAAAAGCGGTCCTACACGGTTGTACCGCTCGAAGATCCCAAGGCCGCGCCAGCCCAGGCCCAGACACCACCAGAAGACGTTGCCCAAGCGCCTGTGGCCGAAGAGTATCCCGAAGAGCCGGTTGCTGGAGGTCGGGGCCCCGTCATTCTTGATCCCAAGGCACCCCAGGCTAGACCTTCGTTGACCCCAAAACTTCAGCACCCCGCATCGGATGTCCCGCCGGCCAGAACGTCTGCGGACACGGGTGATCGAACGAAACCCCTGCCCAAGAAGCCAGAGGTCGTTAAGCCCCTAAAACCGGCGACGCCTCCGGTGACGCAGGTTGTCGAACCGCCGGTCAAAAAGCCGTCAGCCCCTCAAGATGCGCCCAAGAAACCGGTCGCTCCAGCGACCGCAGCCGCGCAGCCTTCAAAACCAGCTACGCCCCCCTCAAACACGGCAAAGCCGACGGCACCCTCCAGCTATCTGGTCCAGGCCGGTACGTTCAGTGAGGAGAACAATGCCAAGGCGTTGGTGGAAAAGCTCAAAAAACGAAATCTTCCCGTTCGCATGCAAGTCGTGGAAGGACTCAATGGCAAGGTCTATCGAGTGACGGTGGGTCCGAATCTCGATCACGCGCGCGCTGAGCAAATCCAAAAGCAGCTCTCTGAACAAGATGGCGTTCGTGGCCTGATCCTTCAGGGCCATTGATCGTGGTTGACGGTTTATTCCCATCGAGCGGCGACAGACTCAAGCTTCCATGACACTGAACTGGCTGGATCTTCTGATGATCGGCGTCATGGGCCTGTCGGGGCTCGTGGGCCTGATGCGTGGTTTGGTGCGGGAAGTCCTGTCGTTAATGACCTGGGGCATCGCGATTTGGGCCGGTATCCGCTTCAGTCATGATTTGGCCACGGTGTTGGAGACCCTCATTCCCTCGCCCACGGCCCGCATTGCGGCAGCCTTTGGGCTACTGTTTATTCTGACCCTGATCATGGCGGGGATGCTGGGCTTTGTGCTCGCTCGAATTCTCGAGACCGCAGGACTTTCCGGCGTCGATCGGATGGCCGGTCTCTTGTTCGGGGTTGCGCGTGGCGTGCTCATCCTTACAGTGGCTGTGTTTTTGGCGCGTTCGACCCCCTTTCCTAAAGAACCCACCTGGCAGGCCGCACAACTGATTCCCGTGTTCCAGTCCCTGGCCATTTGGATGGAAGCTCAGGTTCCCCCCGGCTTTGTGCCGCGTTTGGGGGAAAAATCCCTTTCCCACTGATTGCAGTAATACAAATCTATGTGTGGCATTGCCGGTATCGTTTCGACTCAGGAAGTGAATCAGGAACTCTATGAGGCCCTGACGGTTCTTCAGCACCGGGGGCAGGATGCCGCTGGTATCGTCACCTGCGAGCGTGATCGCTTCCATCTTCGGAAAGGAAGCGGGCTGGTTCGCGATGTCTTCCACACCCGACACATGATGAACCTCCGGGGGACCATGGGTATCGGTCATGTGCGTTATCCGACAGCGGGCTGCACCAGTTCCTCGGAAGCCCAGCCTTTTTATGTGAACTCGCCCTACGGGATCACCCTCGCGCACAATGGCAATCTGACGAACGCGGAGACCCTGAAGCACGAACTGTTTGTTCAGGATCAACGGCATCTCAATACCGACTCAGATTCCGAAGTGCTGCTCAACGTCTTTGCCCATGAGTTGCACGAACTTGGAAAACTTCGCATCAGCCCTGAGGATGTCTTTCAGGCGGTGAAAGGCGTCCATGCGCGCTGCCGTGGCGCCTACAGTGTCGTCGCCATGATTACGGGCTTTGGGGTGCTGGCCTTTCGCGATCCCCATGGGATTCGCCCATTGGTCTATGGGGAGAGAAAATCCGAAACCGGCACGGATTTCATGTTTGCCTCCGAGAACGTGGCTCTTGATGTCCTCGGCTTTAACACCATCCGCAATGTGGATCCGGGTGAAGCCATCTTCATCGAACGCGATGGAACGGTTCATTCGCTTCAATGCGCCCAGAACCCGGTCCTTTCGCCCTGTATCTTCGAATATGTCTATTTCGCGCGGCCGGATTCAATTCTGGACGATGTCTCGGTCTATCGGGCCCGCCGTCGCATGGGCGACAAACTCGCGGACAAAATCCAGCGGTTGCGTCCGGACCACGATATCGATGTGGTCATCCCGATTCCGGATACCAGTCGGACCTCCGCCTTGCAGCTTGCCAACAAGCTGGGCATCAAGTACCGCGAAGGCTTCATCAAGAACCGGTACATTGGCCGAACCTTCATCATGCCGGGGCAACAGTTACGGCGAAAATCGGTACGCCAGAAGCTGAATGCCATCGGGATGGATTTCAAAGATCGCAATGTGCTCTTGGTGGATGACTCCATCGTCCGGGGGACTACGTCTGAGCAGATCATTCAGATGGCTCGAGATGCCGGCGCACGCAAGGTTTATTTTGCTTCAGCGGCTCCGCCGGTTCGCTATCCGAACGTGTATGGCATCGACATGCCGGCAGCCCATGAGTTGGTTGCTCACGGTCGAACCGAGGCTGAAATCGAAAAAGCGCTGGGCTGTGACTGGCTGATCTATCAGGATCTTGAGGATCTGATCGCGGCGGTTCGCCGGGGTAATCCGGAAATCAAGGAATTTGATACCTCATGTTTTGACGGACATTATGTGACGGGTGATGTCGATCAGGCGTATCTCGATCGACTCTCGAATCATCGAAACGACACGGCCAAGTCGACCCGAGAGGGTACCGACAACATTATCGGTCTTCACAATTCAGGTTGATTGATCCATTGAGCGAACACGACGACACTTTTGACTGGTCTCAGCTCGACCCTGAGACTCAGGCCATTCGAATTGGCCACCGCAGGACCCCTGAAGGGGAGCATTCCGAGCCGATTTTCACCACCTCCAGCTATGTGTTTGCTAGCGCGAAGGACGCAGCCGATCGCTTCACGGGTAAGGTGCCTGGAAATATCTATTCGAGATTTACCAATCCGACGGTTCGGGCTTTTGAAGAACGCCTAGCGGCTCTTGAAGGCGGCGAGCGCTGTATTGCAGTGGGATCCGGGATGGCTGCGATTGCCACCATGGCCTTCGGTCTTCTCAAGGCTGGTGATCATGTCGTGTGTTCACGCGGCGTTTTTGGCAATACCGTTCTCTTGTTCCAGAATTTTCTTGGGAAGTTCGGCGTTGAGACGACCTTCGTCGATTTGGTGGATCCCAGCGCCTGGGAGGGGGCGATACGCCCGAACACCCGATTGCTGTTTGCTGAGACCCCCTCGAATCCCATTACCGAAATTGCGGATATTGCGGCGCTTGCGCGACTGGCGCATGATCACGGCGCGCTCCTCGCGATCGATAACTGTTTCTGTACCTCGGCTCTCCAGAAACCGCTGTCCTTGGGGGCGGATCTCGTCATTCACTCGGCAACCAAATACCTCGATGGCCAAGGCCGCTGCGTCGGTGGCGCCATCGTCGGTGGCCATGAACTGTTGGAAAAGAGCATCTATCCCTTCCTGAGGACGGGTGGCCCCTCGATGAGCCCATTCAATGCCTGGGTTTTTCTCAAGGGTCTAGAGACCCTCGGTTTGCGTATGCGCGCACACAGTGAGAATGCCCTGAAACTCGCCCAGTGGCTTGAAGCCCAGGCGTGGATCAAGCGCGTGAATTATCCCTGGCTCGCGTCCCATCCCCAGCATGATCTGGTTCGGCGCCAACAGACCGCCGGCGGCGGGATTGTGAGTTTTGAAGTGGAGGGGGGCCGGGAGGCCGCCTGGCGTCTGATCGATTCGACGCGGCTGTTATCCATTACCGCCAATCTTGGGGATGTCAAAACCACCATCACGCATCCAGCAACGACCACGCATGGCCGTCTGACGGAGGCGGAACGGGACACTGCGGGAATCCGTGAGGGCTTGGTCCGCATCGCGGTCGGTCTTGAGGCGTTCAATGATATTCGGAATGACTTGGCCCGCGGCGCGCCTTGAGTCGAATCCCACTCTCTATCTCGTCGAATTTAAAACGCGTTCATCATCAAAATCTATGAAAGTCACGATTTTTGGTTCGGGTTATGTGGGACTGGTCACCGGCGCATGTCTTGCCGAAGTCGGCAACGATGTCATGTGTGTGGACATTGATCAGGCCAAGATCGATCGCCTCAACAACGGAGACGTGCCGATCCATGAGCCGGGCCTTGATGCCGTCATTGAGCGTAATCGCCAGGCCGGGCGTTTGCATTTCACGACGGATATCGACGAAGCGGTTCGACATGGCCTTTTCCAGTTCATCGCGGTAGGGACGCCTCCGGACGAAGACGGCTCGGCGGATCTTCAATACGTGACGGCGGTAGCCCGTTCCATTGGCGAGCGCATGCTGGACTATCGCATTGTGGTGAACAAGTCGACGGTGCCGGTTGGAACCGCGGATCTGGTTCGAGAGACCATTCAGGCGGCACTTCAGAAACGGCAGGCCAAGATCGAGTTTGATGTGGTCTCAAATCCGGAGTTCCTCAAGGAAGGCGCCGCCATCGATGATTTCATGAAACCCGACCGCATCGTCGTCGGAACGGATAACCCCAGGACCACGGAGTTGCTTCGGGCCCTCTACGCGCCGTTCAACCGAAATCACGACCGCATGGTCTGCATGGACATTCGTTCGGCGGAACTGACGAAATATGCCGCCAATGCCATGCTGGCGACCAAGATCAGTTTCATGAATGAACTGGCCAACTTGGCCGAACGCCTGGGTGCCGATATCGAGCAGGTTCGTGTCGGGATTGGATCGGATCCACGCATTGGTTACCACTTCATTTACCCGGGCTGCGGGTATGGCGGCTCCTGTTTCCCCAAGGACGTCAAAGCGCTCGAAAGAACGGCGCGAGATGTTCAGTATTCGGCCCAGCTCCTCAAGGCCGTCGAGGACGTCAACGAACGGCAGAAATCTCGCCTCTTTGAAAAGGTGGACCGTTACTTCTCGGGGGATCTCAAGGGGAAGACCTTTGCCGTTTGGGGTCTTGCCTTCAAGCCGAATACCGATGACATGCGCGAAGCGTCCAGCCGGACGTTGATGGAGCACCTCTGGGCCCAGGGCGCCAAGGTGAGGGCATTTGATCCTGTGGCGATGGAGGAGACGCGTCGCATCTACGGCGATCGCGAGGATCTGACCTTGGTGAGTTCACCTGACGAAGCCCTTCTGGGTGCTTCCGGACTCATCATCGTGACGGAGTGGAACGTCTTTAGAAGCCCCGATTTTGAAAAGATCCGTTCAACCCTCGCAAAGCCCGTGATTTTCGATGGCCGAAATCTTTATGATCCGCTCCTCCTCAAGGGGCTTGGGATCGACTACTACGGCATTGGTCGTGGCCAGTCCATTCAACGGTCGACTTCGGCCCATTGAAACCTGAAGGCACTGCTGCGTTGACCGATGCAGAGGCCGCGCGCTGGGAAAGGGTGAGGCAGCAAGGGAAAGCCCGATTCATCTGGACTCAGGGTGTTTTGCGCTGGGGCGGCGTCATGTTTGCGTTTTCCCTCGGGCTCTTCCAGCATGCACACTACGGCGCAGTTTTTACGCTGGAAGGCCGAGGGGAGATTCGGATTTTGGTCGCGCTGGCGACCTGGATTTTTGTGGGATTCGGTTATGGCCGATCCTCCTGGAATCGCATGGAGCAAAGGTACCAGACCTACCTTTCACTCAAAGGCCGTTCCCGATGGTTTTGAGGCGAGGCTGCCAGAGCCCATCTTCAAGCCGCCCTTAATCAAAACGAAGACGGACCGACTCCTCGCCGTATTGTTCGCTGAGCGCGTTCAGAAGGGCTTCCTTGGGCACGACGCGCCATGGCTCACCCAATTGGACGACCGCTCGCGCTGAGTCGAGGTGTCTTTCAATAAAGACCGGACATTCGCCCCCGCGATAGGGCTCAAGGGTCTCCTTGAGTGTCGAGACCCAGGCGGGAGCGGCGTCACTCCATCGAATTTGCAGGCGTTTGGCAAAACGGGCCCGGGCCTCGCCAATTCGCATGAGATTGTCCGCACTCAAGCGGAGTTGACCTGCAAAGTCATCCCAGCTGAGTCCCCCTTCCACCACCACCAGCTGATCCTTGACCACGTATTCGCGGAAACGCTCATAGGCTTCAGAGAATAAGGCGACTTCAATGCGTCCGGTCCGGTCATCCAGCGTCATGAAGGCCATGCGTTTGCCGTTTTTGTTCTGCTTCATGCGCAGTTCAACGATCAGGCCGGCAACGACGACGCGGGTTTCCTGACGACGACCATAACCGACTTCCGGCATGCCGCTTCGGTCATGACGCTCAGCCAGAGGTCCCAGGCGATCGGTGATGAAGGGCGTAATGGCCGCTTCGTGTCGGGTGATCGGATGGCCTGTCAGATACAGACCCAAGGTCAATTTCTCTTGCGCAAGCCGCTCATCTTCGGTCCAGCTCTCAACGACCGGGGCCACTGAACCCGAGTGGGGCGGTTCAGGAATATCGGCAAGACCAAAAAGATCAAACTGGCCGGTTTCGGCCATCAGGCCATGTTGCTCGGCAGCCTTGAGGGCATCGGTCAACTCCGCCAGGTGTTGGGCGCGATTTGGGTGAAAACTATCCAGAGCGCCCCCACGAATCATCGCTTCAAGCACCCGGCGATTGGCCTTGCGGGTGTCGATTCGGCGACACAGATCCTTGAGGTCGCTAAAGGCGCCGCTGCGTTCCCGCTCATCGAGAATTTCACGGATGGCACTCTCGCCCACGCCCTTGATGGCACCCAGGCCGTACTGAATGCTGTGATCTGATTCGGCCCGAAACCGAAACGTCGAGCGGTTGATGTCAGGGGGGCGAACGTCGAGGCGCATTTGTCGACACTCCTCAATGAAGACGACGACCTTGTCGGTCTTGTCCATGTCGGAGGAGAGGACTGCGGCCATGAAGGCCGAGGGGAAATGCGCCTTGAGCCAGGCCGTTTGGTAGGAGACTAGCGCGTAGGCCGCCGAGTGGGATTTGTTGAAGCCGTAGCCGGCAAACTTCTCCATCAGGTCGAAGATGTAACCCGAAATCCGCTCATCGATGCCCAGTGCGGTTGAGCCTGAGACAAAGATTTCCCGTTGTTTGGCCATCTCCTCGGGTTTTTTCTTGCCCATGGCACGGCGAAGCAGGTCAGCCCCGCCAAGTGTATAGCCCGCCATGTCCTGGGCGATCTTCATGACCTGTTCCTGATAGACGATAACCCCGTTGGTCGGCTTCAGGATGGGTTCCAGGATCGGATGCGGGAACTCGGCTTTTTGTTTGCCATGCTTGACGTTGATGTAGTCGTCGACCATGCCGGACTGGAGCGGGCCCGGCCGGAAGAGGGCGACCAGCGCGATGATGTCTTCAAAACAGTCGGGACGGAGCCGCTTGATCAAATCCTTCATGCCGCGGGATTCCAGCTGGAAAACAGCGGTGGTCTGGCAACTCTTTAAAAGCTCATAGGTCTTCGGATCATCCAGCGGGATCAGCGAAATATCGATCGCGGGCTCGTTCGTCTTGGCCCTTTCGGCATTAATGGTTTCAAGTGCCCAATCAATGATGGTGAGGGTTCGAAGACCGAGAAAGTCGAACTTGACCAGACCCACGGCTTCGACGTCATCCTTGTCGTACTGGGTGACCAGGTTATCGCCGCCGGCTTCGCAGTAAAGCGGACAGAAATCGGTCAGGTCCGAGGGCGCAATGACCACGCCGCCGGCATGCTTGCCCGCATTTCGGGTCAGGCCTTCCAGTGACATCGCCAGATCGATCAGCGCCTTCACCTCTTCGTCAGATTCATAGGCCTTTCTGAGATCTTCACTGTCGGTTAGCGCCTTTTCTAGCGTCATGCCGAGTTCGAAGGGGATCAGCTTTGCAATCCGATCCACGAAGCCATAAGGGTGCCCAAGGACTCGCCCCACATCGCGGACGACCGCCTTGGCGGCCATGCTGCCGTAAGTGATGATCTGGGAGACCCGATCCCGGCCATAGGTTTTGGCCACGTAGTCGATGACCTCATCGCGCCGCTCCATGCAGAAGTCGACGTCGAAGTCGGGCATCGAGACACGTTCGGGATTGAGGAATCGTTCGAACAGCAGTTCAAATTCAATCGGATCCAGATCGGTGATCTTCAGTGCATAGGCCACCAGGGATCCTGCCCCGGAGCCACGACCGGGCCCCACCGGGATCCCCTGGCTTTTCGCCCACTGGATGAAGTCTGCGACAATCAGGAAGTAGCCGGGGAAGTCCATCTGGTTGATGACCCCGACCTCGAGTTCCAGACGCTCCCGGTAGAGCTGGGTGTTCTCTTCGAGCGATCCAGAGCCGACCGGTGGTTTTTTGGCCAACCGCTCATCGAGCCCTTCCCGAGAGACCTTGGCAAAATATTCAGCGACGGTCAGACCTTCGGGAATCGGGAATTGCGGCAGAAAGTTCTGGCCAAGGGTCAGCTTGAGATTGCAGCGAATCGCAATCCCGACGGTATTGGCGAGGGCTTCGGGGAGGTCGGCAAAGAGTTCCGCCATGGCGGCCTCACTCTTCAGGTACTGCTCCTCGGTGTAATCCTTGGGTCGCCGCGGATCCTCAAGGACCCGTCCCTGATGGATGCAAACGCGGGCTTCGTGTGCTTCAAACTCTGAAGGCTCCAGAAAGCGAACATCGTTGGTCGCGACCAGGGGGATCCCTAATGACGCTGAAATGTCCACCGCCCCGGCGATCCAGGACTCTTCCTGCGGCCTTCGCGTGCGTTGGATTTCAAGGTAGAAGCGGTCGCCAAAAATGGATTGCCAGTGGCTGGCGATGCGGCGGGCTTCATCGAGATTGCCGGCAAGAACCTGTCGGGCAATTTGACCCTGCCTCGGGCCTGAGAGGGCGATCAGTCCCTGGTTCTCCTCTTCCAGCCATTCCGCCCGAATTTGTGGCTGTCCCTGATGCTGGTTTTCACGGAAGGCCTTTGACAGGAGCCGGGAGAGCGTTCGATAGCCCTGCGCATCCTGAACAAAGAGCGTCATGGGGTAGGGGTTTTGAAGCTCCTCCGGCTGGGTAATCAGGACATCCGCACCGGCGATCGGTTTGATGCCGGCGGACTGGGCGCTCTTGTAGAACTTGACGACGGCGAAGAGGTTGTTGTGGTCCGTGACGGCGACAGCCGGCATCCCGAGCTCAGCGGTTCGTTTGACCAGGGCCTTGACGTCGATCAGCCCATCGACCAGCGAATATTCGGTATGAACCCGAAGATGGATGAAACCGGGTGTTGCTGGGGCGCTCACGACGGGTGGGTCTCAAGGCACAGATCCAGAGACCGATCCCAGAGGGGGAGGGAGAGGCCGTAAGCGTCTCTGAGTCGTCGGTTGTCCAGAACCGAGTAAGCCGGTCTTCGGGCCGGTGTGGGGTACTCTTCCGTGGTGATCGCCCGAAGTGAGGCTGCGGTGGGCGCCAGATGGCCCTTTTGAATGGCAAGGGCGCGGATTTTTTCCGCAAAGCCAAACCAGGTCGTCGTCCCTTGTGAGGTCAGATGATAGGTTCCGGCACGCTCGCCCAGATCCATTCGGCCCGCATGGAGCGACTTTGCAATCATCAGGGCTGTGGCTTCTGCAATCATCCGGCTCCAGGTGGGTGCGCCGAACTGATCATTGACAATGCCCAACGATTCCCGCTCTGCCATGAGTCTCAGCATGGTCTTGAGGAAGTTCTGGCCATGCAGGCCATAGACCCAAGCCGTTCTGAGGATCAAATGAGGAATTCCAGCCTGGCGGATCGCTTCTTCGCCCTGCCACTTACTGGTCGCATAAACGCCGTCGGGTCCGGTCGGGTCGGTCTCGCGATAGGGCGTTTGGGACGTGCCATCAAAGACATAGTCCGTTGAGAAGTGGATCAGGGGAATCTTGTGGTCCCGGCAGGCAAAGGCCAGGGCCTCGACGGCTCGGGCATTGATCGTGAACGCCGCGTCAATCTCCGACTCCGCGCGGTCCACTTGGGTATAAGCCGCTGCATTGACGATGAGGTCAGGCTGGGCTTCCTGTACCGTAGGTCCGATGCTGTCGGGGTTCAGGAGATCAAGGGAAGGCTGGCTGCTTCGGCTTCTGGTGATCACTTCACCCAGACAGGCCAAAGACCGTTCCAACTCATGCGCGACCTGTCCACTCTGGCCGACCAGAAGGATGCGCATGGCTTACCAGACCGCCAGCGACTCGCGACTGAATGCGCTGAGTGGGATCCCTTCCCGATCCTTGACCGAAAGTTCGGGATCCTCAATCGGCCATTCGATACCGATCGCCGGATCATTCCACTGCAGGCTGAATTCGGCCGAAGGGTTATAAAAATCTGTGCACTTGTAGGCAAAAAGGGCAAATTCGCTGGTCACGCAAAACCCGTGTGCAAAGCCTTCCGGGACAAAAAGCTGGAGATGATTTTCCGCAGAAAGTGTCGCGCCATACCATTGACCGAAAGTCGGCGAATCGGCTCTGACATCCACGGCGACATCAAAGACTTCGCCTTCGAGGACATAGACCAGCTTTCCCTGGGGTCTTGGATTTTGAAAGTGAAGACCCCGAAGGATCCCGCGTCTTGAGTAGGAGAGATTGTCCTGAACAAAATGCCGGTCAAGACCCGCTTCGGTGTAGCGTCTGAGGTTCCAGGTTTCCTGGAAAAATCCGCGGGCGTCCCCAAAGACGTCGGGTTGAATCTTCAACAGGCCCGCTAAAGGGGTGGATTCGATAATCAAGTTGGAAGCCCCATCTTGAGCAGTCGTAAGAGATATTCCCCATAGTTGCTTTTCCGAAGGGGCTCGGCCTGGGCTTCTAGCTGTTCGGCGCTGATCCAGCCGCGACTCCAGGCAATCTCCTCAGGGCAGCTGATCTTGAGGCCCTGACGCTCTTCAATGGTTTGAATGAAATTGGCGGCCTGAAGCAGCGAATCATGGGTTCCGGTATCGAGCCAGGCGGTCCCGCGCCCGAGCTTTTCGACACGAAGCTGTCCCAGCTCCAGATACAGCTTGTTGATGTCCGTGATCTCAAGTTCCCCGCGGACGCCAGGCTTGAGATCCCTCGCCATGTCGATGACTTGATTGTCGTAGAAATAAAGACCCGTCACCGCCCAGTTGGATTTGGGCTCCTTTGGCTTTTCAACCAGGCCAATGACCCGACCGCTTTTATCGAATTCGGCCACGCCATAACGCTCGGGGTCATTGACCCAATATCCGAAAACAGTCGCGCCCTGGGTTTGCTCTGCTGCAGATTGCAGGCTCTCAGGGAGCCCATGGCCATAGAAGATATTATCGCCAAGGATCAGGCAGGAGGGGTCCTGGCCCACGAATTCGCGGCCGATGATAAACGCTTGAGCCAGTCCTTCGGGCTTGGGTTGCTGTTGGTAGCTGATCGACATGCCCCATTGGCTGCCATCGCCCAGCAAATGCGCAAACTGAGGGGCATCATGCGGCGTTGTGATGATCAGCACATCCCGAATCCCTGCGAGCATGAGGACCGAGAGCGGGTAATAGATCATCGGTTTGTCATACACCGGAAGCAGCTGCTTACTGGTGACGTGGGTCAGGGGGTGCAATCGGGTACCCGACCCACCAGCCAGAATGATGCCTTTCGTCGTTGCCATCCGTTGAGTATTCCTTGTCGTTATCGATGCGTCAGGCAGAGCCCAGTCGTTCGCCACGGTAGCTGCCATCCATCACCCTTTGGCACCAGTCCTGATGCTCAAGGTACCAGGTCACCGTCTTTCGAAGGCCGGTTTCAAAGGTTTCGGCAGGTTCCCAACCCAGTGCATTTTTGATCTTGCTGGCATCGATCGCATATCGGGCGTCGTGGCCCGGTCGATCGGTGACAAAGGTGATCTGGCTTCGGTAGGAGGCGCCATCACTCCGGGGTTTGAGGGAATCGAGAAGATCGCACAGGGTGTGGACGACTTCCAGATTGGTTTTCTCGTTATTCCCGCCAATGTTATAGACCTCTCCCGGGGTGCCGGCCTCAAGGACACGGGCAATCGCCGCACAGTGGTCTTCGACAAAAAGCCAGTCGCGGATGTTGAGGCCGTTGCCGTAGATGGGCAGGGGCTTTCCGGCCAGGGCGTTGTGGATGATCAGGGGAATGAGCTTTTCGGGGAACTGGAAGGGCCCATAGTTGTTCGAGCAATTGGTCGTCAGGACCGGAAGGCCATAGGTGTGAAAGTAGGCTCGAACCAGATGGTCGGAACTGGCCTTGGAGGCGGAATAGGGCGAATTGGGCTGGTAGGCCGTGGTTTCGGTAAATTTGCCGGTCGGGCCGAGACTCCCGTAGACCTCGTCGGTCGAGACATGAAGGAAACGGAACTGATCCCGTTCTGCACCTTCGAGTCCGCGCCAATATTTGCGCGCAGATTCCAAAAGGGAAAAGGTCCCCAGAATGTTGGTCTGAATGAAGGCTTCAGGGGAGTCGATGGATCGATCCACATGACTTTCAGCTGCAAAATTGACGATGGCGGAAGGCCGATGCTTCTGCAAAAGATAATCGACCAGGGCGCTGTCTCCGATGGAGCCCAGAACGAAGTTGTGCCTCGGGTCATCCTCGATGTCATCCAGGGTGTCGAGGTTCCCTGCATAGGTAAGGGCATCCAGATTAATGATTTCGGTCTTTTCACCGCGCATTTGCCGAAGGACAAAGTTACCGCCGATGAAACCAGCGCCGCCGGTGACAAGGATTGTGGAGTTCGGTGAAGACATGGGTTATTTCACTGCCTGGATCGATGATGGGGTTGTCTCAGCGGGGCGCAACCCAGATCTTTGGATTCTACCGTTTTCTTGAGCGCTGGGGACGGGGGGAATTTCCCCCACGACCCTGACCAAGTGGCGTTAACGTGATTTTCGGTGAAGGTTGCCGCGGGTGGGGTCATAGCCCCAGATGGCGCCTCCCAGGAAGACGAGCAGCGCGGCACCGGCAACCAGGAAGGCTTCCGGATTCCATTGGCCATACAGCGCAAACCGGATCGATTCGACGGCGTAGGTGAACGGGTTGAACTCTGCAATTCGGGCCAGGAAGGGGTTGGACTCCCTGATCTTCCACAAGGGGTACAGCGCGCTTGAGAGGAAAAACATCGGAAAGATGACGAAGTTCATGACCCCGGCAAAATTCTCGAGCTGTCGAATCATTGATGAGAGCAGAAGTCCCAAAGCCCCCAGCATCAATCCGGAGAGAATCAGTGCCGGCAAGACAGTCAGGTAGCCTTCCACAGGCGCTTCGATGCCGTAGAGCCAGGCAATTCCCAGAAAAACGTAGGCCTGAATGACCGAGATCGCGACCCCCGCCAAAAGCTTTGCGGTCAACAGGAAGCCTCGGGGCAGGGGGCTGACCAGCAGCGTTTTCATGCTGCCCATTTCACGGTCATACACCATCGACAAAGAGCTTTGCATGCCATTGAAAAGTTGCACCATGCCGACGAGTCCCGGCGTGATGTAGACCTCGTAGAGGATGTACGTCTCATAGGGTGGAATGATGGCGACACCCAA
>JBEBBO010000139.1:0-14582 GCA_041158345.1 Pseudomonadota bacterium
CATTCGATCTGCAGCATTTCCCTTTTTTGTTGATAACCCTTGAGATCAAGCTGACCGGCATCGGTATCCGCAGCGAGCTGAGCCAGTTGTTGAGCACAAAGGCGTGCCACTTTTTGGATCTCGGTTCCGTATGCGTCCAGTAAAAGGGCGGACGCTTGATTCAGACACGCCTGCCGTTGACCCAAGCTTCCGGGGACATCGTGGTAATTCAAAAGGCACTTGTTCGTCATGATGGAGGCTTGCTGAACCTTTTCAGGGTCTGGCTGCATCGAAGTCTTGGTTGTAGATGACGTACAAGCCTGGGTTAACAGCATCACGATAAAAACAAGAAATCGACGTGGGCTTTTGAATGAGCTGATGGCCTTATGCATTGGATAAGCTTGGATTATGGAATAAAAGTGAATGGTGACTATTTCTTTAAGGGGCTGATCTGCCGATAAAAAAAGCGCATTGTGACTCCCGTGAAACCACAACTTAGGGTGTCGCTATGGAAATCATCAGTCTTTTTGTTGTGTTGAGTATTATCGTTTCTGTTTTTGCTCTAGGCATGGCAACAGTTCGCTTGATTCAGGCGGATGATCCTGGGGTTGAAAAGCACAAAGGCAGGCCCTCCGTCGACGTGCCCAGCAACGACCTGATTTTTTCGGAGGGCTCTTCCTCCAAAGTCGCTGCGTTGAGATCTCTGAAGGTTAAAACCTGATCTCTACTCAATATTCTGCACCTGTTCCTTGATCTGTTCGATCAGGACCTTGATGTCGACCGAGCAACGCGTCATTTCGGCGTCTTGAGATTTTGAGCCCAGGGTATTGGCCTCCCGGTTCAATTCCTGAGTCAAGAAATCAAGACGTCGTCCTATCGGTTCGGGACTCTTCAGTGATCGGAGCATTTCTGCGAGGTGCAGGTTCAAGCGGTCCAGTTCTTCCGCTACATCCAATTTATGGGCATAGAAGAGGATCTCTTGTTCCAATCGGTCTTGATCCAGTTCCTGAGCGAGTTCTTGAACCTTGCTCGTGAGGCGCTCTCTCAGGCGTTGCATGACTTCTGGCATCCGGGCCTGAGCCCTGCTGACTTCCTGTTGGATCATTTCGCAGCGATGGGCGATCAGGTTGGCAATAGCCTGCCCCTCGGTTTTTCTTGATTGAACAAGGTCGTCTAGGGACGCCTCAAGCAGCTTCATTAGGGCCTGATGCATCGCGTCTAGGTCCAGTTCACGTTCAATTAAAATGCCGGGCCACTTGAGAAGGTCAATGGAAGAGGGGGGGGATACGTGGAGGCCTTTCACACTCTGTATTTCTTGGAGACTGACGCTCAATGCTTTGAGCGCCTCAGAATTGAGTGAGAAACCGCTTTCCGACTCGCTGCTTCGTTTCAAGGTCAAGGTGGCATCGACGCGACCTCTCCGAATCCTCTTCGTAATCAGCGATCGAACCTCGGTGTCCAGCGAACGAAGCCAATCGGGAAGCCTTACCGAGGCATCAAGAAATCGGTTATTGACACTTTTGAGTTCCCAAACGAGTTCCCAGTCATTCCATTTGGATTTTCGTGTCGCAAATCCTGTCATGCTGTGTGTCGCATACGATGAATGGGGCATGGGGTGCTCTCGGTGATTAGTGGGACAGGAAATCGAAACCAGTTCAGAATAGGGGCATGAAATTTTGTCCTGATTGTAGCGAACCTGTAAGGTTTGAGATTCCTTCCGGTGATGATCGACACCGCCATGTCTGTGTGGCCTGTGGGACCGTGCATTATCAAAATCCGAAGGTGATCGCGGGGTGCTTGCCCGTTTTTGGCGATGAAATCCTCTTATGTCGGCGGGCCATCGAACCGCGACTTGGATTTTGGACCTTGCCGGCTGGCTTTATGGAGCTTGGGGAATCCGTCAGTGAAGCTGCCCGCCGTGAAGCGTGGGAGGAGGCCCAGGTTGAGGTCCAGCTCGATGAGGCCTACACACTGCTCAGTCTTCCGGGGCTCTCTCAGGTTTACGTCTTCTATCGAGCGACCATGGCTGTACCTGAATTTGGAGCGGGTACTGAGAGCTTGGAGGTTCGCCTTTTCAGGGAAGAAGATATACCTTGGGATACTCTGGCCTTTGAGACCGTCCGACTGACACTCAAGTATTTCTTTAGCGATAGGCGTGACGGGGTTTTTCGCTTCAGGGAGGAAGTGCTTCCGATTGGCCCGCGAAAAGCCTGACAGCCGCGTTCTGTCTATCCTGCGTCGCGATGTCAGAACCTTGGGTAACTATGCTATAAGTTTGCATAGGGTTTTAGTGCGTGGGGGCGCGCTCGGATCGTCTTGACGTAGCCCCATGCAGATTCACGATCTGTTGTCAGGGAGGATCCATGTTTCAATTCACTCGGCTTTCCCTCGCTCGACTTGCCGGGCTTTGCCTGCTGATACTTGGGATGCCTTCGGTCTCATTGGCCAATTTCTTTGTGACGGCTGGTAAGCCGGTTGATCTTCGAACCGATCTAGGCCCTTCAAGCAAGAGCATTCGGATGGTTGATGGCGGCGCCGAGGTTGAAGAAGTTCGTCGCCTTCCAAAGTTGGGCTTTAGCAAAATCAAACTGGCAAGTGGCGAAATTGGCTGGATTCCCAGTATTCGACTCGCCAACGAAGCGCCAGATCCGGGTCAATTGATTCTGGCAAGCCAGAATCTACTTGGACTTCCCGTCAAACAACTGGAAAAGGAAATAGCGAACACACAGACCGAGCTCAATATTGTGAGGCAGGCGTCCTTGACTGCGCGGAGTATGCAAGAAGAAAGGGAACAGCTTCAGATTACCGCAAGGCAGCTTCAAGCTGAGCTTGAAAAGACTCGAGCCGAGAAGGCCGCACTGAATGCGGATCAGAAGCAGCTCTGGTTTGCCATGGGGGCGGGAACACTGCTCTCGGGAATCGTTCTGGGATTGATTATCCCGCGGATGAAACCCAAGCGGAGAAACGTCTGGGGCTGATCAGCCCCAACGCAGAAAGAGCTTGTTGTGATCCTTGAGATTTTCGATCACCTTGCCGGTACCTCTTGCAACTGCGCTCAAGGGATCGTCGGTCACGTGAACGTCAAGACCGGTCTCTTCACTGATTCTTTGAGCCAGTCCCTTCAATAAGGCGCCACCCCCGGTGAGGTGAATCCCGCGCTCAATGAGGTCGCTGGTCAATTCGGCCGGAGTGACTTCCAACACGTTTAATATGGCCTTCAAAATGGCGCCAGCGGCCGGCTCAATGGCCATGCGAACCTCTTCGGGCGTCAAATCAATGGCTCGGGGTTTTCCGATGGTCAGGTCTCTCCCCCGTGCGAGGAAGTTCTCGATGTCGGGCACAGGCAAGACAGATCCCGCCCGACATTTGATTTCTTCGCCGGTTCGATCGCCCACCAGAAAGCGTCTCTGGGTTTTCAGGTAGCGAATCACGCAATCCGTAAGCTCATCGCCTGCCACCTTGATCGTTTCTCCAACCACGATGCCTGAATTGGAAATCACCGCGACCTGGGTGGTTCCGCCGCCAATGTCCACGATCATGTGACCAGCAGAATCTTTGACGTTAAGACCCGCGCCAATTGCGGCCGCGATCGGCTGAGAGAGAAGGAAGACCTTGCGGGCATCCATATCAGCAATTGCGGCACACACCGCGCGTTTTTCCACATCGGTGACGCCATTGGGCAGACTAATCACCACATTCCGGGGGATCTTGTGCGGACCGACGACCATTCGGATAAAGCGTTTCAGCATTCCCGAGGTCATGTCAAAGTCAGCAATCACCCCATCACGAATGGGTCTTACCGTACTTAATTCAGGGTGCACCTTACCCATCATGGCGCGCGACTCAGATCCGACCGCAATGATGTCACGTTGCACATGATCAAAAGTGACGATGGATGGCTGATTCAGCAGGACGCCCTTTCCTTTGACAAAGATGAGGGTGTTCGCGGTGCCGAGGTCGATGCCTAGGTCAATACGTGGATAGAAATAGCTGAACATTCAGTCCGGAAAGGTAAAGTTAGAGTCAGGAATGACTGTGACGCAATTGACGCGTCCTGCTGGACCTGAACATTGATGGGGTCATTTTGCACAAGCAAAACTTGTGGCGCAAGGGAGGAAAGCGGGACGAAATTCAAATTATTCAAGGGGTGGATTACAAATGCGACGATAGATGAGGACGCTGCCCAGAGCGCTGCCTGCAATGATTAGGGTTGCAGCCGTCAGAAACGCAAGCGCTCGCCAAAGAGCGTAATCAATGATTTTTTGGGCCGATGATTCGGTCATCTCACCCAATTGCTGTAGTCCAGGAGAACCACTTTTTGACGTCAGCTGCTCCAGTAAACCCTGAAGGCTTGATGACATTTTTTCAATATGTTCGGCAGAGGTTCCCCAGTCTCTGATATCGAAAGCAGGACTATCAGGCTGTGTCTGAGCAGCTTTGTCCATCTGATCGAGAATACTGCGATAGGTCACTAGGACATCGCGGGCAGAATCCGCCATGCGGGAGCCTTCGGCAAACGTGTGAGCCGAATCTCTGGCAAGCTGATCCAGTCCCGCCTGTTGTTCTTTCAGACGCGCCATAAAGGCTTCTTGTTCTCGGTGAATGAGCGCGGGAAGCTCAGCGACAGTCAGGCTGAACCGCTCGCTGGACTTTGAAATTCCTGCGGCACTATCAACGATGGTCGTAACCTCAGGAAGACGGCCCGTTCGATAGGCCAGAAGCTCCATTTGCCATTCCATCATCTGTGGAAGACGTTGAGTCAGGAAAAGTGTTCTCTCCCCAAAAAGACGGGTCTCGGCAAGTTCTCGGGTCGCAGGATCCAACGAGGCGAGAGGATCCAGATCCAGAAGACTGAACACGCTGTAGGAGCCGTCGTTCTGTACCGTTTGATTGGCCACTTTTAATATTTGATTGACCGTCGAGATGTTCGCCAACTCGCCAATGTTGTGTTCCGAGGATGGATGGCTTTTGTGCCAACGATCGATAACCTGATGAAGCTCCTCAAGCTGACGTGGTGTCAGAATTTTTGCCGCGTATTCCTCAAGTTCTCGGTTGCGTTCATCCAGGACTTTAGCCATGGGGATCGCCGAGTCACCAAACTGAACAGGGCGCCAGTACTCATCGATGCTCAAGCGCATCGATTTGGTGTAAATCAATGTGCTGATCAGATTGTTCAGTGAGTTGGAACCCGTCACCAAGGCAATCATGTCCGAACTCAGCCGCACCTTGGCGAGAACCATGAATTCGCGCTCCACCGGAACACCATTTCGCTTCAGGCCCTCTGTCGCCAGTGAGGCTGAAATAATGAAATTGTCGGCAAAACGAAGGAGGGTTTCCTGAAGGCTGACTGGATCATACGTTCGGTCATGATCTGCACCGAATGGAATCGATCGAACGGCGGCAATCGGTAGTTCTGCAGCCTTCTGAATCAGCGTGCAGCCGTTCATTAGAAAAAGGAGCAGTAGAAAACTGAAGCGACCAATGCTGCGCATGGGGATTTCTGACGACATGGAAAGGCCTAGGCCCGTTTCAAAATCAATTCGATAACGAGTTTGCTGCCGAAATAGGCGAGCAATAGGGTGGCAAAGCCTGCCAGAGTCCAGCGAATTGCAATGATGCCTCGCCATCCAAAACGGGCCCGACCCAGGAGCAGTGTGCCAAATACAAGCCAGGCAATGAGCGCCAAAATGGTTTTGTGTACCAAATGTTGGGCAAACATATTTTCAAGGAACAGAAAGCCTGACCCTAGAGAAACTGTGAGAAACAGTAAGCCTGAACCAATCAGGCTGAACATCAGGGATTCCATGCTTTCGAGTGAGGGAAGTGATCGAAGTATCCACGCCTTGAGATAGCGCCTCCGGAGGCAAGCATCCTGAAGAATCAGCAGAATGCCTTGTATGGAGGCAATCCCCAGAAAACTGAATGCGATGAGCGAGCTGAGGACGTGGATAGTCATGCCCGGCGAAGTGTGATGGAGCGGGCGAAGGGGTTCAGGGAACATCTCTGCCAATAGCAGGATAACTGCAGTCACTGGAAAGGTGACAATCCCGAGTTGCTCGACGGGGCGGAGCGCTGCGGTAATGATAATCAAGAGATTGGTGATCAACATGACCAGCGACATGGCGTGTAGCAGGCTGAAATTGAGATTTGTCCCAAAATCGCTGGCTTCAAGCCATGAAAAACCATGGAGGCCTGTTGCCAATAGGGCCAAGGGAACACAAGCCCAGCGCTGAAGTCCCTGAACTCCTGCGTTCAGATTGGCTCTAAGCGTGGTGAGCCTGACGGCAAACGCGAGCAGATATGTGCCGATGACGTAATTTGTGAGCGAAACCGTATCCATTGAACCTCTCCGAGAACGGCTAGTCTGGCATAATGCGCGCCCTAGATGAAGCAACTGCCCGTGATTGGGCGACCCCATAAAGGTATTTCCGAATGTTTGATAACCTAACCGAACGACTCACCCTTTCCCTCAAGAAAATCCGTGGCCAGGGGCGCCTGACGGAAGCCAACATCCAGGACACGCTGAGAGAGGTGCGGATGGCCCTTCTCGAGGCTGACGTGGCATTGCCGGTGGTGAAGGACTTTATCGAACAGGTCAAGAGTCGCGCGCTAGGACAAGACGTCCAAACCAGTCTGAGTCCCGGTCAGTCATTCATTAAGATCGTTAATGAAGAATTGATTGCGGTGATGGGAAAGGCCAATGAAAAATTGAATTTGGCCACACAGCCGCCGGCAGTCATCCTGATGGCCGGACTTCAGGGTGCAGGTAAGACAACGACGGTCGCCAAGCTTGCAAAGTATCTCAAGGAGAGCGAGCGTCGCTCCGTGGTTGTGGCTAGCGTCGACGTCTATCGGCCTGCTGCGATCGAACAGCTCAAAACCCTCGCGGGTGAAGTTGGCGCAGATTTCTTCCCCAGTGAATCGACGCAGGCACCCTTGGATATTGCCAAGGCTGCCCTGGAATATACGCGTAAGCGTTACAAAGATGTTTTGATTCTGGATACCGCAGGTCGTCTTCACGTTGATGAAGCCATGATGCAGGAAATCCAGGAACTGCATCGTGAAATTAAGCCTATTGAAACGCTCTTCGTGGTCGACGCCATGACCGGACAGGATGCTGCCAATACAGCAAAATCCTTTGGTGATGCGTTGCCACTCACGGGCGTGGTTCTCACCAAGACGGACGGTGATGCGCGCGGAGGGGCGGCATTATCCGTCCGGCATATCACGGGGAAACCGATCAAGTTCCTTGGGGTCGGGGAGAAGACCACAGCGCTTGAACGCTTCCATCCCGATCGAATCGCATCCCGAATCCTGGGGATGGGAGACGTGCTGTCCTTGATTGAAGAGGCTGAAAGGACGATTGATAAGGCGAAGGCCGAAAAGCTGGTTAAAAAGATCCAGAAAGGCGCCAGCTTTAATCTCAATGATTATTACGATCAGCTCCAACAGCTCAAGAACATGGGGGGCATCTCCGCGATGATGGATAAGCTTCCAGGCATGGGCACCGTGCCCCAGCAGGTCCGGGAGCAGGTGAACGACGACATCTGGAAGCGTCAGATCGTGATCATCGAATCCATGACCCTCAAGGAGCGTCGGGATCCCGATTTGATCAACACCTCCCGTAAGGAGCGAATTGCAAAGGGTTCAGGTTCTGATCTGCAAGAGGTCAACAAGATGTTGAAGCAATTCGACCAAATGCAAAAGATGATGAAGAAGTTCAAAAAGAGCAACATGATGAACATGATGCGAGGCATGGGTGGAAACATCGCCCGGGGTATGAACTTCCGAGGTGCATGATCCCTCTCTTGGTTAGCGAGGGAGGCGATTTTCAAGAACAACAAACCATGGGCGCCTTTCGGTAGGCTTGAGCTTGCCGTTTGGCCCTGTGGTAATCGTCGACTTGCTGACTGAGTTTCTAACGTTTCCACCTAGCGCTTCAATCTGACCGCCGCGAACCTCTGTCACAATATCGCAGTGAAGTTTGGTGTGTCCCATCAGCACACTCCCAGCATCCATCGCGTCATACACCGGAATGAATCCAGAATTTCCGCGCGTCGCACAGATCAGGTCGCCAGGTTTCGGTGCATACTCTGAAATCTTGTGTGGGGTGAATGCGGCCGATTGTCGAGGGTTCGCTGCAAAATAACGAATGTAGTTCCAGTGAGCGTCTGATGATGGAAATTCAGAGTCGCTTAATCCCGCCGATTGCATGACCCAGCTGATGAACGCGGCGGACCAGGGTTGTTTGCAGTCATAGCCGTCCAGTCTGGGTTTTCCTACACTTCGCCAATAGACATTCACTCGATTGGCGTACGTTTCGCCGTCATCTTCCCACTTGCCGACCAACGGCATGGATTCATGGCTATCATCAAGGATGACGGTTTGTTTTCCAAAAAAATCCCACTCCGCTTCAGCGGTTCTTAATATTTGATCCACGCGGCTTCCCTTCCGTGGCCGGTCGCTGGAAACAGCCGCTGTGATCGGCTTGTTGTTCTCCGCCCCATCGTTTGAGGGGAGTTTTTTTGAACTGCAGCCACTCAAAAGAACTAAAGCGCTAATTGAAAGGAGGGCAAACTTGGAGCGATGTGTATTGAGCATCTCAGCGGGTGGGACGTTGGGTGTTTCTGAACCATGAGCGGTACTGTTCCATTCGAGCGCTCTGATCTTGGGGTGCCTGGCGTAAACAGGTCTGATATTCATCGGTACCGGGACTTGCCCCCCAGCGACGTTCCGCGCAATCGTTCGGGTTGTATCCCACTTCAAGCGCCGCACGGCGATTGAAAAGTTGCGCCAAAGTCAGGGTAAAAGGGCTTCCATCGCTCCGAAGATAACGGAAGGTCACCTGTTGGATTCGTTCTTCATGATGCCGAGCAATGGTTTCTGCAGTCGATTCCGCCGAAGCGGCTTCAAGCTTAAAGAGCTCCGGATGTCGACGGATCTGTTCGGGAAGTTTTGAAACCACGTTTAAGGCAATTAACAACCGCATGTCCCGAGAGGGGCTTGCAAAGTCTTCCCAAGGTCCTGTGGTTTCAAAAATTCCGGCGCCCTGAGGCATTGCCATGGGGCTCCCTCGATGCTGTTTCGCGTAGACCTCACCATTTTGGACGGCGGTGACCCGGGTCTGCACTTGCTCAAGGAGCGCGCTCAGTTTGCTCTCATAAGCATCCAGGGGCTCTAGTCCCGAAGGATTGATCGCCCGTTCCATTTCGGCATAAAAATCATCAGCGGAAAGATTTTCTTGCGCCATCGAGAGGCGACCTGCGGGCGCACTTTCGCTCAGTTGACTGTTGGAGGCCAAGTGGATCCGACCCTCATCCCGTAAAATCGGCCTGAAGGCCTTAAATCCGGGGCCTGCACTCGTAATGTCGGCAAACAAGAAATTGCCTTCCCAGAATCGCTTACGAGTGACTGAATTATCAGGTTGTGCGTCCGCAGCCAAAAGGATTCCGGGACGGCCATCTTGAGGTGCAATCCATTTTGCAATGATCAGCGTGTGTCCATAGGGGTCCGCATAGACGGCCCCTGGCCATAATGCATTGCGGCTGAGTTCGAGTGGATAAAAATCTGTCGATTCATCTCGGATTGCTGTTCGGGCGCTTCCTGAGTGGACGGTATCAAAGAGCTTTCTGGAGAACTGCGTAAAACCTGAAGCATTGACGTTCAAGTTTGAAAAGCGATCATCCAAGGTTGCGCCACCGCAGTGGGGTGGGCGGCCGCTGGTTCCCCGGTCGCACGCGCGATAGGCAACCGGCAAGCCCACCTTCCATGCGAAATACGCGCGCAAAAAGTAAGGGAGGTCAGCGCAATCGGGCGTTGCGGGAAGGCGGAAGTCCTCATTCGATCCGAGCGAGTTATAGAGAAAGTTTCTTTCAGGATCGCGAAGGACCGGTTCCAGTGAACGAAAGCTGAGTTCCTGTTCGGGAGGGCCGTCAAAAAGTTGGGCGATCCAGCTTGAATAGAAGGCCTCCATGGGCTGGGTCCACTCGCGGGGGCTCTCATTTCGACTGCTTCCAGTGCCGAGGCTGCGGCAAGCAATCACCTCGTTTTGCCTTGATGCGATGATTCTGGACGTGCCGACCAAGGGGATTTGAACCTCGGCATCCAAAGTGTAGGGTGGGCCATCCACTGCGCGCGATTGAATCGGTATGGTGCCCCGTTCAGACTCGAGGCTCAATCCTGTCAGTGCAGAATCGACGGAGAGTGCCTTAATACGGATCACGTCGCCAGGCTCAGGGTTTTTAGGGGAGATCTGAATCCATTCCGCTTCAGAATGGGCGCAGTCGCCTTCAAGGGCCCACACGTACCCGGTCGAGATGAGACCCCAACCGATGAGCAAAAAAGGTTTAAACAAGTGGTGCATGGCCGCCTGACAGGAGGAAGTTCAGAAAAACGGGCTTTTGGAATTTAGCACAGGAGCTGAAGGATGATAGATTGCCACTATGTCGATTCACGCTGAAATTCAGGATTTTTTCAAGTTCTGTCCGCGTTGCGGAAGAGAATCCCCGACCATTTGGGAGGGGCGGGAACTGAACTGCCCGCATTGCAAATTTCGTTTCTTTTTTAACATTGCCGCAGCGGCAGGTGCCTTCGTCTTCCGTGGGAGACAGCTTGTCCTCTGTGTCCGAGGAAAGGAGCCGGGCCTCGGACAGCTGGATGTCCCGGGCGGATTCATCGAATTTAATGAGTCCTTGGAGCAGGGGTTGCGGCGGGAAATTCGAGAGGAACTGGGGATTGATGTGGCCGAGCTTCATTATTTGGCCAGTCAACCCAACGACTATCGCTTTGCCGGCGTCCCCTATAAGACGTCCGATGTGTTTTATCGAACCTCGATTGCAGTCGATGCAGTTTTGACGCCTCAGGATGATGTGGCGGCGTATCGTCTGTTTGATCCCTTGGGGGTTGATCCTGCGGATTTTGCGTTTGAGTCCACGCGAAAAGCCTACCTTCAATTAGTCACATGCTTGCGCAAGGAAGGCTGGTCCTAGTTCTGATGCCTTGAAACAATCCCAGACTCGGCGAAAGGATCGGGTTACGTGCACCGCATCGTCATCTAGAAGTCGACCCAGCTCCGCCAGGGACACCCATTTCAGCATCTCGATTTCTTCCGGGGCAGGGCTGAGGTCTCGTTTTGCCTTGATGGCAAAGACTTGAACAAACTCCCAACCGGTTTGTTCGCAAGCATCAAGTCGGCCAATTGAGATCAACGATTCGATCGAACTAATCCCCAGTTCCTCACGAAGTTCCCGAACCGCAGCGATTTCGTAGCTCTCGCCAAAATCGACATGTCCTGCCGCAGAGGTATCCCAGGCACCCGGGTTAACGTCCTTATTTAAGCTTCTCTTTTGAAGACAGACATGGCCTGAAAGATCAAAGACCAGGATATGAACTGCACGATGCCGAAGTCCCTCGTGATGGATTTCTCGACGCGTCTTGGATCCAATCACCTGATCGTGTTCATCCACAATCGCTAAGAGTTCATGGTCGGTGCTGTAGCTGGTGTTCAGTTCATTCATGGGAAAGAAGCAAATTAAATGCCGAAATAATGTCCGAGAGGGCGTTCAGGTCTTATAATGGACGGATTTTGCCCAGTCCACCCAATTGAATTCTCACCCAATGATCGAAAAGCTTCGCAACATCGCCATTATCGCCCACGTCGATCATGGCAAGACCACGCTCGTAGACAAACTCCTGCAGCAGTCCGGTACCTTCGCTTCTCACGAAAAAGTTGAAGAGCGTGTGATGGACTCCAATGCGCTCGAAAAGGAGCGTGGCATCACGATTCTGGCCAAGAACACGGCCATTGACTGGGGGGATTACCACATCAATATCGTCGACACCCCCGGCCATGCTGACTTTGGCGGCGAGGTTGAGCGGGTATTGTCGATGGTGGATTCGGTCCTCCTGCTGGTTGATGCGGTTGACGGACCGATGCCACAGACGCGATTCGTGACCCAGAAGGCCTTTGCATTAGGTCTCAAGCCCATCGTCGTGATTAATAAAATTGATCGTCCGGGCGCGCGTGCGCACTGGGTTTTGGATCAGACATTTGATCTTTTCGATCGCTTGGGTGCCACAGAGGAGCAGCTCGACTTTCCGGTCGTCTATGCATCCGCCCTCAACGGTTATGCCGGGGATTCACCCGATGTCCGTGAAGGCAATATGGATTACCTCTTTCAGACCATCGTCGATAAGGTGCATCACCCGAAAGTCGATGTTGAGGGCGGCTTCCAATTGCAGATCAGTCAGCTTGACTACAACAGCTACGTGGGTGTCATCGGTATCGGCCGAATTCAGCGGGGCACCATCAAGACCAACTCGCCGGTTGTTGTAGTGAATCGCGATGGCTCGCAGCGGAATGCGCGTGTACTTCAGGTATTCGGATTCAAGGGTCTTGAGCGCGTTGAGGTGCCACAGGCCAATGCCGGCGACATCATTGCGTTTACCGGTATTGATACCCTTGAAATTTCCGACACGCTTTGCTCACCCGATGCGATTGAGGCGCTTCCCCCGCTGACGGTTGACGAGCCGACTGTCAGCATGACCTTCCAGGTCAATAACTCGCCCTTTGCCGGTAAGGAAGGAAAGTACGTTACCACCCGCCAGATTCGTGAACGACTGCAACGTGAGCTTCTTCACAATGTGGCACTGCGTGTTGAGGATACTCAGGACCCTGATAAATTCAAGGTCTCAGGCCGTGGTGAGCTTCATCTCTCAATCCTGATCGAAAACATGCGGCGCGAAGGCTACGAGCTTGGCGTTTCGCGCCCTGAAGTCATCGTGCGTGAAATTGATGGCGAACTTTGTGAGCCCTACGAGCAAGTCACCATTGAGGTGGAAGAACTCAATCAAGGCGCGGTCATGGAGAAGATGGGCGAAAGGAAGGGGGACCTTCTCAACATGGTTCCGGATGGACAGGGTCGTGTGCGCCTTGAATACATGATCCCTTCACGCGGTCTGATCGGTTTCCAGACCGAGTTCATGACCGCCACCTCTGGTACCGGGCTTCTCTATCATGTTTTCGACCATTACGGCCCGGTCAAGAAGGGCGATATCGGTCAGCGAATCAACGGCGTCATGATTTCAATGGTGGCCGGTAAGGCATTGGGTTATGCGCTCTTCAACCTGCAAGAGCGGGGCCGCATGTTCATTGAGCATGGCGTTGAAGTCTATGAGGGCATGGTGATCGGGATCCATTCCAGAGATAACGATCTCGTCGTGAATCCGACCAAAGCCAAACAATTGACCAATATCCGTGCGGCTGGGACCGATGAAAACATTTTGCTAACCCCGCCGATTCGCATGAGTCTTGAGCAGGCGCTGGAGTTCATCGATGACGATGAATTGGTCGAAGTCACTCCGAAGACCATCCGAATCCGTAAAAAGCTGCTCCTTGAGCATGAGCGGAAAAAGGCCAGTCGTAGTTCTGCCAGCGAATAATCGGTCTCTCGCGCTTCTTGGCCCCTCGGTGCTTGAATCTAGAGCACCCTTGGGGCTGAGAGGTATAATCTAGACCGAAATTTTGCCTTTTCTTCGTATCCGGAAGTCCCTTATCTGATGTCCAGTTTCGCCAAAGAAGTTATCGCCGTTAATCTTGAAGACGAGATGCGGCAGTCCTACCTGGATTATGCGATGAGCGTAATCGTTGGGAGAGCGTTGCCGGACGTCAGGGATGGCTTGAAGCCAGTGCATCGACGCGTGCTCTTCGCGATGCATGAGTTAGGTAACGACTGGAATAAGCCTTACAAGAAATCTGCCCGTGTCGTCGGTGATGTGATCGGTAAATACCATCCCCATGGTGATTCCGCCGTCTATGACACGATTGTTCGCATGGCGCAGCCCTTCTCCTTGCGTTATATGTTGGTGGATGGGCAGGGCAACTTCGGCTCCGTAGACGGTGATCCGCCTGCCGCGATGCGATACACCGAAGTTCGCATGTCAAAGATCGCGCATGAATTATTGGCAGATCTCGAGAAGGAAACGGTCGACTTTACTCCGAACTACGATGACTCAGAACACGAGCCGTCTGTCCTGCCAACCCGGGTTCCCAATCTCCTGGTCAATGGTTCAGCGGGTATTGCCGTCGGTATGGCGACCAATATTCCGCCGCACAATCTGACGGAAGTGGTAAACGCCTGTCTTCATTTGATCGCGAATCCAGAGGCGTCCATTCAGGAATTGATGGAAATCATTCCTGGTCCTGATTTTCCCACGGCGGGCATCATCAATGGAGCCTCGGGTATCCGTGAGGCCTATCTGACAGGGCGAGGTCGCATTTACCTTCGCGCCCAGTGCGAGTTTGAAGAGGAGAATGGCCGTTCCAGCATCATCGTCAATGAGCTCCCTTATCAGGTGAACAAGGCTCGCTTGATGGAAAAGATTGCAGAATTGGCAAAAGAAGGAAAGCTGGAAGGGATCTCAGGTCTGCGCGATGAATCCGACAAGGATGGCATGCGCATGGTGATTGAGCTGAAGCGGGGCGAAATGCCTGAAGTGGTTTTGAATAACCTCTATCAGCAGACCGCGATGCAAAATGTGTTTGGCATCAATATGGTCGCCCTCATTGACGGTCGCCCCCGCTGCCTCAATTTGAAGGAGATCCT
>JBEBBO010000140.1:0-6198 GCA_041158345.1 Pseudomonadota bacterium
CGGCACCTCGGCCAGATCCAGCCCGAACTCAAGAGACAACCCGACCAGTAGCAGAAGGATCAGTGGCGGCAAGAGATCGCGCGGGGACCGGCTCATCGTGGGCTCTCGGGAGATTCAAGACATTCACTCAGGTGACGCGCCAGGGACTGCCATTCGGACTGCTGGCGATGCGCATTCGTGCGTGGCCATTCGAAAGGCAGGATCTGATCATGAACGATCTGCCCTTCAGGCGGGGAGAGGACCACGATCCGATCGGCGAGCGTCAGGGCTTCCTGAATCGAATGGGTCACAAAAAGGGTGGTGATGCCGCGCTGGCGAGTCAGTTCACCAAGATGCTGATCCAGTCGGCTTCGAGTGACTTCATCCAGCGCGGCAAAGGGTTCATCTAGCAACAAGAGCTTGGGATTGCCGGCCAGCGCCCGGGCGATGGAGACCCGCATGCGCATCCCGCCGGAGAGTGCATCAGGGTAGTGATCGGCAAAGCCATCAAGGCCGACATCCTGAAGCAGGGTCAAGGCTTCATCACGGGCCATGGCCGGCGGCATGCCATCCAGTTCCAGCGGCAAAAGGACATTGTCCAGGGCAGTCCGCCAGGGGAGCAGGCTCGCATCCTGGAAGACAAAACCGATTCCCGGATGGGGGGGATGGACGCGCAGCTGACCGGATACGGGCTGAGCGAGTCCTGCCACCAGACGGAGTAGCGTGGATTTTCCACAGCCCGAGGGTCCCAAGAGCACAAGAAATTCGCCCGGCTGGACCTCAAGATCAAGCCCTTGGAGGACTGCTCGGCCATCAAAGGCCTGACACAGGCGCTGCATTCGGATTCCGGGGGCAGTGGCAGGGACGAGGGTGGGATCGGGCGACATCAGAAGTTCCAGTACGCAAGACCTGCATTCTACCTTTTCGATTTTTGAAGGGGCGGATCGATTTTCCTCCATCGAGATCGAGGGTATTCTTGGGGCTTCGAATTTACCGGAATGTTCCATGTCCCCACAGTGGCCTGAATTTGTTGTCCCCCTCTTGATCGGCCTTCTGACGGGTTGGATGGGAAGTCTCTGGGTGGGCTGGCTGCGCCGTCGATCGGATCAGCAGGCTCAGGATGCGCTTCGGATCGAAAAGGCCGTATTGGAGGAGCGCCTGATCGCCGAAAGCCGCGCCCGAGAGGCACTGGTCCTGGAGCGCGAAGAGGGACTCGCTGAAATCGCCTCGTTGCAACGGGCCCATGAAGCCCTTTCGGTCCGTATTGGTGAGCTTGAAACCTTGCTGAAAGCTGAACGTGACCAAGGGGAACTCCGCCTCAAGGATCTGGCCGAATCCAGGGATCGTCTCACGCACGAATTCAAGGTGCTGGCCAACGACATCCTCGAGGAGAAATCGAAAAAGTTTGCCGAGCAGAATCAGACCAGCCTCCAGGCCCTGCTCGATCCCCTCAGGGAGCGCATTCAGGTGTTTCAGGGCAAAGTCGAGGAGGTCTACGTCACCGAGGGGAAGGAGCGATCGGCACTGGCCGAACAGGTGCGTCAGTTGCTGGATCTCAACCGGCAACTCTCCGATGACGCCGGCAACCTCACGCGGGCACTCAAGGGCCAGAGCAAGGTGCAGGGGAATTGGGGTGAACTGGTTCTTGAGCGCGTCCTGGATGCGGCGGGCCTGATCAAGGATGTTCACTATGTCACGCAGGTTTCCCATCATCGGGAAGACGGATCCAGAGCCCAACCTGACGTGGTGCTGAAATTACCGGAAGAGCGGCAACTGGTGATTGATGCCAAGGTCTCCTTGACCGCCTATGAGGCGTGGGTCAATGCATCCACCGAAGAGGAACGGAAGACCGAACTGCGGCGGCATATCGACTCGGTTCGCGTGCATATCAAGGGGCTCTCATCCAAGAACTATCAGGAACTCTATCAGCTGAATTCGCTGGATTTCGTCATCATGTTCATTCCGGTCGAGCCGGCTTTTCATCTGGCCATAGCCGAGGATGATGGGCTTTGGCAGGAGGCCTGGGAGAAGAATGTCCTTTTGGTGAGTTCAAGTACCCTGCTGTTCGTGGTCCGAACGGTTTCTCACCTCTGGCGGCAGGAACAACAATCCCAGAATGCCCGGGAAATCGCCCGCAAAGGGGGTGAGCTGTATGACAAGCTGTGTGCTTTTGTCATGGATCTTGAAAGCGTGGGCCGAAATCTGACGCTGGCCCAAAAGGCCCATGAAGGCGCCGTCACCAAATTGACGGGTCGGGGCAGTCTGATCAATCGCGCCGAAACCCTCCGAAAACTCGGGGTCAAATCCACCAAGAATCTGCCGGCGGCCCTGCTGGATGCCTTGGACGAAGAGGACGTGGATTCTCCCTGAGGGAGACCCAATCCGCAGTCACTAAAAAAGGCGATGTGGGGGCATCGCCTTTGTTGTGGACTTCGAACGGGGATTAAACGCCGTCGGGGAAGTCATAGCTCCAGTGCTTGCGCAGGCGCTTGGTCACTTCCCAGTCACTGTTGAGGCCGGCATGAAAGGAAACCAGATCCCCAGGAACGATGGTGACCGGTTCACCGCCATCCCGTGGGGTGACGATGATTTCGCCTTCAAGGACATAAGCCACTTCCGTTTCGTCGAAATCGATCGGGAATTTGGAGACTTCGGCTTCCCAGGTTTCCCACTTGGAAACGCCCAGGGCGTCCAGTCGTTCCTGACTCGGGTTGTGTTCGACGGTAATTTTGCTCATGAATTATGGACCTCAAAAAAATGGAGGCCCATTCTACCTCGGACTGGCTTCACTTCGGCCTGAGAAGGAAGACGTGTTCAACGAGTGCGGTGACGCCCTGACGCGCGAATGAAGGATTGTCCATCAGCGCATCCCGCGACTCCAGGACCTCAATGGTATGGGTCTCACGGAATCGGGTCTCGACTTCTTCAGGTGTGACGGGAAACGGAGGACCTTCCTTTTCCCTCGGATCATGTGTCAAGGTCACCAGAAGAATGTTCGCGTGAGGGGCCAGTGCGCGAAGGTGATCGCAATAGCGGTCCCGCAGGGGTGAGGGCAAGGCGATCAATGCGGCCCGATCATAGACCCAGGCGGGCGCTTCGAACTGATCGGCACGGGTGGTGAAAAAATCCCCTTCAATGAGTCGAATGCCATCGCCTTGATGGATTCGATGGGCGCCGTCCGGTTTGACCTTGGGGGTGATTCCGGCTTCTTGCCAGAAGGCGTCGACCGCCAGAGGACTGAGCTCAATGCCCGTAACCGTGTGACCCAATTCCCTCAGATAGAGAAGGTCACGACTTTTGCCGCACAAGGGAACAAGTACAGGGCCATTGCCCGCACCGCCTCGGTTGGGCCACTGCCGAATCAGGGCGGGATTGACCTCGCTGAGGTGAAACCCAATCTGCCCCTCGATCCATCGATCCTTCCAGAATGAATGATCCATTTGTACACTCAGCTACAGGTGATGCTTTCGGCAAAGACACCGGCCAGATGGCCTTCGCCATGGACCTCTTTGACGTCTTTGCCATCAATCCGGATTCGAACGATGATGTGACCTGTGGGGGAGAGATTGCGTGCAGCAATCGAGACTTTCGTCCTGCAAGGCATCATGATCTTGAGTTTCCAGGGTACATGGACGATCTCATGCTCAACCCGCCCGGTGGAATCTGCAAACGTAATGCGCGCCTCTCGAATATCACCGACTACAGAGTAAATGACTTCCTTTTTGACCGTGTTTTGATGCGTGCCTGAGGTTTTTGCCTCGACGGAGGATGCGAGAGGCAAGCATCCGAGGAGCATGGTTACCGTGAAGAGGGAGTGCATCTTGACGTTGAACATGCCTGAACTCCGGTACAAGAGGGATGCCTTCCATCTTATCCCGAGCCGATTGACATGCCCAGAACCCGAGTTAGTTTTCCAAGGAAAGTTGAGGACATTCGATGCTGACGATCAAAGCGATTCTGGCGGATCTCACGACACTGGACGTCGATGTGATTGTCAACGCAGCCCATGAAAGCCTTCTTGGGGGCGGCGGCGTGGATGGGGCCATTCATGGGGTGGCAGGGCCCGATCTCTTGGCAAAATGCCGGACACTGGGGGGGTGTGAGCCTGGCGCGGTCGTTCTGACCGAAGGTTATCGTTTGCCAGCAAAAAAGATCATTCACACGGTGGGCCCGCGTTGGCGAGATGGCCATTCTGGGGAACCTGAACGACTCCGTTCGTGTTACGGGCGATCCATTGCGCTGGCGGAATCCATCGAGGCCCGGTCCATTGCCTTCCCCTGTATCAGCACGGGGGTCTTTCGGTTTCCCAAACCATTGGCGACTCGGATTGCGGTCGAAACGGTGCTGGGTTCGATTTCTGAGCCCACCCCCTTGAAGGAAATTATCTTCTGTTGCTTCAGTGACGAGGACCTTGAGCGGTATCTTGAGGTCCTGAACGAGGCGCTTTAGCGGCCTTAGGAGAAGGGACCCAGGCCTGAGTTGCCGGATTAAGGCGTTCGTCTCCGGGTCCCTTTCCTATCCGGTCGATCAGGTCAGGGCCAGGATGCTGAGCACAATGACCAGGAAAGCCCAGCGCGGAAGGAAGTTGGGATGTTCCTTGAACTTGAAGTCATCAACGACGTTGAACCAGTCGATGAGTTTTCGGACACCGGCAAAGGCGCAGGTTTTCTCCTCTGAAGCTTGCGTAGTTTCGCTCATGATTTACCTCACATTTTCATTATTTTTAAAGGCGTGAGGTCCTTCTCAAGGACGCAACCGGGTCGCCCCGGTCGGCAGCACAGACTTGCCACCCGAGCATGATACCGGAAGGCCAAAATCCTTGTTCAGGGATGGGGCGCGGCGCTGAATCGGTGGGCTTCGGATCCCGGGACGCATCGCCAATAGGGTGCAGCGATCTCGATGTTGGCATTCAGCGCGACTGCGGCATGCCAGGGCCATCGAGGGTCAAAGACCATGCCGCGGGCAATGCCGATCAGATCGGCCTTGCCTGAAGCGATCAACGCCTCTGCGGCGAGAGGTTCCTGGATCAATCCGACGGCGATGGTGGGCATGCCGGTGTCCTTTCGAATGGCTTCTGCAAAGGGGACTTGATAGCCCGGTTCCAAAGGAATCTTTTGGGCGGGACTGAGGCCACCGCTAGAGACATGAATGTAGGCGGCACCCAGTGTCTTGAGGGCTTGGGTGAACTGCGTACTTTCCTCAAGGTTCCAGCCGCCCTCAATCCAGTCGCTTGCTGAAATCCGAACGCCGATGGGCAGGCTGTCAGGGAGGCGGTCCCGCATCTCGCGGAAGATTCGGAGCGGCAGGCGCATGCGATTTTCAAGTGAACCGCCGTACTGATCCTCCCGCTGATTGGTCAGCGGCGAGAGAAATTCGTGGAGCAGGTAGCCATGTGCCGCGTGAAGTTCGATGAGGTCGATGCCGAGCCGATGCGCACGCTCCGCTGCGGCGACGAAGGCTTCAACAATCCGTTCGATCTCCGAGGGGATCAGTGCGGTGGGTTGGGGATCTCCCGCGGTAAATGGAATCGGGGAGGGGGCCATGGGAAGCCAGCCCCCCTCCGAGGGAGGCACGTAGGCCCCGCCTTTCCAAGGTCGATTGGTGGATGCCTTGCGTCCCGCGTGCCCGATCTGTACTGCAAGGGGGATCGACGAGTAGGTTCGGATCAGGTCCAGCGTTTCCTGGAGTG
This sequence comes from Pseudomonadota bacterium, assembly GCA_041158345.1. Lineage (GTDB taxonomy): Bacteria > Pseudomonadota > Gammaproteobacteria > Methylococcales > Methylococcaceae > UBA6136. The sequence continues at coordinate 5,669 of JBEBBO010000140.1, forward strand.
CCGAGGCATGCGCATCCGACCATAGCCCCAGATCCCAGGGTGTGATTCGGCCCTCCGGTGAAACGGCGGTGGCTTCAATGATGAGGAGACCCGCGCCTGATAGTGCGAGGTTTCCCAGATGCAGAAGATGCCAACCGGTCGCCAGCCCGTCGCGCGCGGAATATTGGCACATCGGGGGGATGACGATGCGATTCGGAAGCGCCAAGCCTCCAATGTCATAGGGTGAAAAGAGGGCACTCACGGATTGGGCTCCGTCTCAGGGGTTCAAGAAAGCCTGAAACTTTAAGGGCTGCCTCAGGGGATGGCAATCCGGGCGAAGTTACCGGTACAGCACCCAAACTGTCATTCGATTACAGTCGGGGCAGGATGAAACGGCCCGCCAATCCTCCGATGATGAGGAACAAGGAGGCCCAAAACATCACAAAGGGGGGGTGAATAAAATCAGCCCCATTGCGGATGCCAATCACGCAATACCCGATGAGCATGAGGGCACCAAGGCCTAGGAAAAAATGAGAAACCTGTCGCATGGG
>JBEBBO010000141.1:0-3712 GCA_041158345.1 Pseudomonadota bacterium
GACTTTATTCTGGCGCCGTTCTCACGATCTCCTTGATCAGACCATCCTCGATGCCATAGACGCATCCGTGGAGCATCGGACGTTGGCTGCGATCCCAGGCCTTCCGAACAATCGGTGAAAGACTCAAATTTCTAACCTGTTGAAGAACGTTTAATTCAACAAATCGGCGACAGCGTTGATCAAAATCCTCAATCGACGCCAAATCGCGCTCATGCAGTGCATAGGTTTCGCGGATGGGTTTGAGCCATTTATTGACGACCGTGAGCTCAGGGTTCGGCGCATCCATGGCCGCTAGAATTCCGCCACAGTTGTAATGTCCACACACCACAATATGTGAGACATGAAGGACGTCAACGGCATATTGGAGAACGCTGGTCGCATTGAAGTCCTCGACCAATAATTGATTGGCGATGTTCCGGTGAACGAAGACCTCACCGGGATCTGCATTCACTACAATTTCTGAGGGAACGCGGCTATCAGAGCAGCCCAGCCAAAGGACCTCGGGGGATTGAACCTTGCTGAGTCGCCTGAAATACATCGGACTCAATTCGGTCATCTCGGCAGCCCATGCCTTGTTATCGAGCAACATGCGGTCAAAAATGTCCATCACTAACTCTTAATTGTGCATGCAGCCTTCAACTGAAGGGACGTGATCCAAACAGTTGGCACAGAGGGGCCCTGAAACGCCTACGACGTTTCGAAGTGTCACCGAAATGTCCCGAAACCTTGCCGTTTCGCCAAAGTCCGAAATGCAATCCAGAATATCGCGGTCCATGAATTCGGCCCGGCTCCCGTCGATGACCACAAAGCTCTGGGGCTCAATTTGATCCAGCAAGGTTCGTAACCTGATTTTGTTGAGAAAGGTGGCATCCTTTCGAAAACGAATCAGGTAGTTGTTCTTGTCCCGGGTCAATGTAATCCCTGAATGGAAATTCGACTTGATGATGAAGATCAGACCGACCACGGAGCCAATTAACACCCCCTTAAGAAGGTCATCAACCAGAATGGCCAAAATCGTAACGAGAAACGGAATGAACTGGTCCCGCCCGCGCTGCCACATGGTGATGACCATTCGAGGATGTGCTAACCGGAGCCCTGTCACCAAAAGGATCGCCGCCAGAACGGCCAATGGAATGAGATTGATCCAAGTCACCAAAAACATCAGACTACTGAGCAATAGAAACCCATGAATCAGCGCGGCCTTTCGACTTCTGGCTCCAGCATCCAGGTTAGTGGTGCTTCTCACGACGACAGAGGTAATCGGAAGACCGCCCAGGCTTGCACTCAAGAGATTCCCAACCCCCTGAGCAATCAGTTCTCGATTTCTCGGAGTCGGTCGTTTGAGAGGATCCAGTCGGTCCAAAGCTTCGATACTCAGAAGCGTTTCAACACTGGCCAAAACAGCGATCTGAACTGCATGAACCGCAATCTCTGGATGGGTGATTTGAGAAAAATCAGGGGTATTAAGCCCCTCAAATAGGTGGCTGAGACTCTGAAGCACCGGCAATGAGACCAAATGCTGAGAGGACAAATCCAGAACGGTGCCTCGACTCAAAAATTCAAAGCCAATGCCCCAAAGAACCGCAAGGATGGGACCCGGCAGATAAGACGCCACAGACCAGCGCCACTTGGCCAATTGATCCCAGATCACGATGATGGCCACAGCCCCCGAAAACACCAGGAATGGGCCCACAGCAATGCTGGAGATGGCCTCTAAAATTTCATCCAAAATGAAGCCCGGTGTTTCTGGTGAATAAGTCTCATCCACCAAGGGGTCAGTACCAAAGCCCAATGCGTGGGGAAGTTGCTTGAGAATCAGAATCAACCCGATGGCAAATAACATCCCCCGGATCACTGCATTCGGAAAAATGGATCCCAAAATACCCGCACCGAGAAGCCCCAAACCTACTTGTAAGGCACCGGCGAGGAACGCCGCCAAAAGAAACCCCTCGAAGCTGCCCAAGTCCTGAATCGCACTCAAAACCATCACGGCCATGCCGGCAGCCGGACCCGAAACACTCAAGGGTGACGCGCTCATCAGAGATACCACGATCCCGCCAATAATGCCCGCGATCAATCCAGACATCAAAGGTGCGCCTGAAGCGAGCGCGACCCCAAGGCACAGCGGCAAGGCAACCAAAAACACCACGATCCCAGCGGGAATATCGTGGGAAAGATCCTCAAGCATTCTTCGGGTCATGATGGAGAAAGAGAAAAAGGGTCGGGTTCAAATCAACCGGATTGATCTGACTTTATCCGAAATTGGTTCAAATAAACACGTCCATCAATTAGGTCCGTGAATTCATGGCTTCATAAATCGAAATTGGTACTTGAAGCTGATTCACATGAAAATCCCAAGGCTATATGGAGAAGATGGACATGCCCAGATCAACCTTCCATGCCTTGGATGCCGCGTCAAATTTGCCGCTGGTCAGAACGCTCACCGAAAGTACGTTCCTCTGGCGATTGTTGAAACTATGTCTCATGACCATGATTTTCCTCAAGGCTCTCCATTTGAGCTACTTTGGTTTGTTAGGGAAATTCAACGGACTAACCGACTTCAATGCCTTTCATCTTGCCGGAAGCTTGGCTTTGGGTGGGCATTTGAGCGATGCCTACCACATCGAACAAATGCGCGCAGCCCAAAGCAAGTTGACTGATGCCGTGGGTTTTATGCCTTGGACTTATCCCCTGCCATTCAACTTGATCACCTCCCTATTGGCCTTATTGCCCATAGGCGCGGCTTATTTCCTTTTCACGACAACCTCCCTTATCGCATATCTCTCTGTACTCAGGCGATTGGTTGGTGCTGAACTTTTCCTGGTCACTTTCCTGAATTTGCCCGCCGTCCTTTTGAACGTTGAATGTGGCCAAAATGGATTGCTGACTGCATCTCTAATCGGTCTGTTTTGTCTTTGGTCTTTGGAGGGCCGGAGGGTTGCCGGAATTCCCCTTGGCTTGATGATCATCAAGCCTCACCTGATCGCAGGCGTCGGTATTTACCTCATGCTTAAACGCGATTGGCAAACTCTCGTGATCGCTGGGTTGGTTGGCGTTGGGGTATCGACCGTTGCGACCGTGATCTATGGACCAGACATGTGGGGCCACTTCTTTCAGGCCATTCATGAGTCCACAGATATGCTGAAAGAGGAAAAATACCCTCTGTTTCGCATGAGCTCAGCCTTTGCCATGGTTGTAACAATCACACACCGTTATGAATGGTCCTGGCTCTTTCAGATTGCTTCGATTGCCCTTGCGCTCTCAATCCTCATCCTGAGCATCAGAAGAACCACGTCACCTCGAACCGGTCTGGGAATGGCCTGCGTCGCCAGTGCGTTGTTCAGCCCTTATATTTACGACTATGACCTGCTTATTGTGGGCATTGGAATTGCTTTACTTCTCCCCGTCTTTCACAAAAATCTGACCTCTTTTCATCAGTCTCTGATCGCCGTCGGACTGCTTCTTGCTCAAGGCGGGTGGCTACTCCTCACTCCCCTTGTTCTTGCGGAGAATAAAGATCAGGCGGAAGCGACTCTCTCCGTTGTTCCAAGTCTGGGTTGTTTTTTTATAGTCATTATCAGCGGTTTATTGCTTGCCGCCATTGATCCCAAAAGGATCGCCGCCTGAGGCAATCCTTTTGATCATTGATTGCCCGAGCTACCGGAGCCGGTAATCCCAAGAACTGCCGGGCTTCTCACTTTTTGGGGCGACC
>JBEBBO010000142.1:0-69976 GCA_041158345.1 Pseudomonadota bacterium
TGTCCCGCCGATTGGGGTACCCGGTGAGCCGAATATTCGAATCAACCTGACACAAGACAAATACGATTTCCGCGGCGGCATCGATAAACCCTTCGACTTCGCCGAAAAACTGCGTGTCAAGTTCGGCTACACCGACTATCAGCATGTCGAGTACGAAGGGGGCCTGCCCGGAACCACTTGGAGCAGCAACTCCTATGAAGGGCGCACCGAACTCAACCACAACCCGCTCGGCCCCTTGCAGGGACAATGGGGATTCCAGTCCGTCAATGGAACCACATCAGCCGTTGGGGAAGAAGCCACCCTCCCGTACACCACCATCGCAAATTATGGCTTCTTTGGCGTCGAAACTCTGACAACAGATCCCGTTATCTATGACTTTGGTCTCAGAATTGAACCTCAATTTGTAACGCCTACCGAGTCCAGTGGGTATGCATCCAGAAGTTTCCTTCCCGTGAGCAGTTCGATTTCGGGCCTCTGGAAAATTGATCCCATCAACAGCCTGAGCCTTGCATTCACAGAGTCTCAGCGGGGCGCCCAGGCACAAGAACTCTATGTCAATGGTGTTCACCACGCGACGCGCGCGTTTGAAATCGGTAACCCCAACCTCAAGATGGAAACCTCCTATAACCTTGAGCTCGGTTACACCTTCAAGCATGAGGACATCACAGCCGAGGTCAATCTTTTCAATAACTGGGTGAATGACTACATCTACTCGCAGTACACCGGTGAGATTTTCGGACATGAGGAAGGAATACACCACGCCGATGAAGGTGGCGAGGGCCATGAACATGGTGGTGAGTTACCTATTCTGCAAATCGAGCAAGCCAACGCAGTATTCAGAGGATTTGAAGGCAACATCAACATCCCGATGATGGAAAATCAGTACGGTTACGTGGGGTTGAATCTCTTCGGCGACTACACCCGCGGCATATTGACCTCAGCCGGGAATGGAAACGTGCCACGAATGCCTCCTCTGCGCTATGGCGCCCAATTGGACTATAACAAAGACAAGTGGTCTGGTTTTTTCAGGGTAACCCGTGGGAACCGCCAAGGCTATGCGGGTGAAAACGAAACCGATACCCCCGGATGGGTGCTGATGAATATCGGGGTTACGTATGAAGCAAAAACCTATGCAGACAGCAAATTGCTCTTCTACCTCAAAGGGAACAACCTGCTTGATCAGGACATCCGCAACTCAACTTCTTACCTGAAGAACTTTGCACCAGAACCCGGGCGTGGCGTGCAATTGGGTTTCCAGATCAGCTATTGAGAAAAATCATGACGGCAACTGTTGATTTGCACTCAATATTGACCCCATAGCGATGCAGTCATTTCTTGGACTGTTGATCAGCGCACGCATCGGATAGGACGTCATCCGATATGAACGGTTCACGATGATCAGTATCGCCAGAGCAAGCAATTTAAAGAGGCGCTAGGCTCATCAATTGAGTCCAAGCAACGCGTTGAGATAGGCATCCCAAGTTATGGACGAGATCTATCTCTGGACGAAGAGAATCAGTTCGGTGGAGAAAAGCGGAACCCCATAAAGGTCTTTATGGGGCGTCCTGGAACGATTGATTTATAAAAAGTCCTTATAAATCAATGACTTATATGGTGGAGGTGGCGGGAATTGAACCCGCGTCCGCAAATCCTCCGCCTTCGGCTCTACATGCTTATCCATGTCATTGTTTTTAGCCGAGCACTTCCCGACAGGAAGGGAAGCGAGCAGCGATTCCGTAAGGTTTTAGCGATTTGGCCCCGGACATGCCTCTTCGCGAGCTTATGCTTGAGTTATCCCCGAAATACAGCGTCCAATAAGCAGACCCTGCTCAGAGACCGGCCTTAAGCGGCCAGAGCGTAGTTGTCGTCGTTGGCAACTAACTTAGTTGCAGATAGTTTTACGAGGGAGACTGCACCTCGGCATGCACCTTGGGTTTTGCGATCCACGTCGAAGCCATGTCACCCCCAAGAGAGTGGAAATTATAAACGTCTCACCCCAATGAGCATAGTGAGGCTAACTGCTCCGGATATCAAGGCCCTTTGCGATATGATTAGAACCTAGACACCCTTCATCCCGTACAGTTTTTTCACCTGATATCGAAACTCAATGTCTGAAACTAATTCTTCGAGCTCTAAACCAAAGCTTCCTCCTGTTTTGCCGGGAGCAAAGCCTTTTGTTGGACATATTCTGGAGTTCGGTAAGAACCCACATGAATTCATGATGCGGCTCCGTGAAAAGCTCGGTGATGTTGCCGAATTCAAGATGTTCCATCAGGACATGGTCTTGCTGACGGGAGACAAGGCATCGGAGGCTTTCTATCGAGCAGCGGATGAAGTGCTTGATCAGGGCGCTGCTTATAAGATCATGACGCCGATCTTTGGTCATGGTGTGGTCTTTGATGCCCCCATCAAGCGAAAAAATCAGCAACTTCAGATGCTGATGCCGGCCCTTCGTGATAAGCCCATGCGAACTTATTCAGACCTCATCGTAGAAGAGGTGGAGGGATTAATATCGGGATGGGGTGATGCTGGTGAGATTGATCTCCTTGAATTCACCAAGGAGCTCACGATTTACACATCAAGCCACTGTCTTTTGGGGCCTGAGTTTAGGCATGAGTTGAACAAGGAATTTGCGGAGATCTATCACGATCTGGAGCGTGGCATTCAGCCGATAGCCTATGTTTTCCCGAATTTACCGCTTCCCGTGTTCAGGCGCAGGGATAAAGCCCGTGCCCGGCTCCAGTCACTGGTTACGGAAATCATGGAGCGCCGATCCAAAGAGCGCTCTGAGAGTCCTAACGTCTTCCAGACCCTTATTGATGCAAGTTATGAAGATGGAACAAAGCTGACGCCGCATGAGATCACCGGAATGTTGGTGGCCACGATTTTTGCCGGCCACCATACAAGTTCTGGGACAACCGCTTGGGTGTTGATAGAGCTTTTACGGCACCCCGATTGGATGCAAAAAGTGGTCGATGAGTTGGATCGCTTGTTTGGAAAAGAGGGGGCTGTGACGTTTGAGTCCCTACGCCAAATCCCGAATCTGGAGAGTGTCCTCAAGGAAGTCCTGAGGCTTCACCCTCCTCTGATTATTCTGATGCGCAAAGTTCTTGAGGACTTTACGGTCGAAGGCACCTTGATTCCGGCAGGAAAATTTGTGTGTGCAGCACCCGCAATTACCCATCGCATCGCATCGTTATTCCCGAACCCCGAGCAGTTCGATCCCGACCGGTATTCTCCTGAGCGAGGAGAGGACAAGAATCTCTATGCTTGGCAGGCGTTTGGTGGCGGACGTCACAAGTGTTCAGGAAATGCGTTTGCACTGTTCCAGATCAAGGCGATTTTCTGCATCCTGCTGCGCCGCTATGAGTTTGAGTTGGTTGAGTCACCAGAGAGCTATCGGGATGATTACACCAAGATGGTGGTAGAGCCGGCATCCCCCTGCCGTATTCGTTATAGCAAACGACGGGCAATGGCAGAGGAGAATCAAACGGCTTCGACCGACGTGTCACCCGAGGTCGCTCCAATAGTTTCGGCACGGGCCCAAATCGTCGTGGACATGGATTTATGCAAAGGCCATGCAACCTGTCAGGGTGAAGCCCCTGACCTCTTCCAAGTCGATGAGGAGGGGCGCTTGACAGTCTTGAATGCGTATCCTGATGCCACAGCGATCGACAAAGCGCGGGTTGCAGCCCGCTACTGTCCGACGCAGGCCATTCAGATACTGGGAGACACGGAGGCAGATAAAGGGGTTAGCTAAGCCTCGACTGAAGATTTAACCGATATCGGCGGCCCCGCCAATTGACTTCCCGACGGATCCAGATCTGGGCATAGATCACCGGCGCTGCAAGCCAGATGATCATGGAGCCCCAGGCAAACCGCCACGGAATGGGTTGATTGGACATCCTCAAATGGAGATTGTTGATGGTAATTGGGACCGAGAGAGCCGTTACCAATCCCATCACGATCAACGCGATCTGCCCTTGATAGACACCGTATCCGGTCGCAATGAGACCGCCCCACAGGGCAAAGCCGGTTAGTGCATGGGGTAGCTTGGTCGTCCAGAAAGGAAGGCCTGACATTGAGAAAGCGATCCAGCGGACAAGGATTCCGACAAACTCCTCAAATGAGCAGTCTTGCTGGATGATTGATACGGGCTTGGGGGAAAGGAGATTTCGATATCCCTCTTCAACCATGCGTTTACCCAGGTACATGTCGTCAACGAGTTGGCCCTCTGCTGTCTCGAGACCGCCGATCGCCTCGATTGCTTCACGACGTAGTACCATCATATGCCCCATGATGAAGGGCAAGGTGCCCTTTGTTCGTTGTGCAGTGGCGAGAGCCGAAGGTTCATAAAGCCCGTTGACCATGACGGCATATCCGACATCACCCAGCGTGTGGGGTTTCGCTGATGAGACGACTGTCGGAAACGCTGAGCCCGCGCCTTCATCGGCAAGCAACGTTGCGACCAAGCGGCTCAAATCACCTGAGCTCTGCCGAATGTCCGAATCAACGAAAGCGATTAAGGTATGGTGCGCACTGGCCATGGCTTGAATCATGGCATTGAGTTTTCCCGTTCGATTGCGGGGGGGCTGCCCCGAAAACAGAATCGTGGCTTCGGCATTGAGTCCTTGAGATTTTCTCTCCTCAATCACATTGCGCACGATCGGAACGGCTGGATCTTCCTCATCATCGAAGACGAAGAGGGTTTCCAGATCTCCCGGATAAGCATCTTCAAATCCGGCAATCACATTTTCCCGAAGGCCACTGTCCACACCTTTGATGGGTCGGATGACGGTGAGTGAGGGGTAAAAATTTGGGGGCTCGGGGGCCATTTGCTGACGAATCGCGATTCGTTGCATGGCATAGAAAATCCAAACCCATGCAAGAAGGAGTCCCAGGACGATCAGAATGGGGATGGTGATTGGCATGCGCGGTGGTCTTCTTGCTTATTTGCCGATGGCATTGAGGAATTGATTATAGAAGCCTTGGCTCTCGCCTTTCCCTTCTCGTGCACTTTTAAGAGACACTTTAAGCTCTTCTTTGAGCTTGAGGTCAGATAAACGTGACAGTGCTCTGACTGGCGCCCTATCGGCCTTTTCAAGGAAAGGAAGTGCGGCTGCGGGATTCCCCTCGTCAAGCAAAAAATCGCCATAAAAATAATTGGCATCCAAGCCTTCCGGATAGAGCCGGATAGCCGTCTCGAGATAGCTTCGTGCCACTTTATTGTCACCAAATGAAATGGGCCAGCCTGGGAGGCGGTAGTAAAGGTTGCCCAGAATGACATAGCCACTGCCGTCCATCGCCAGCGGGTCCTTATCCATGGCCTGCAGGACAAATTGTCGTGCCTTCTTTACTCGCCCCAACGCGCTGAATCCCCCTTCATTAGCGGCCAGAGAACACTGGATCAGACCCGCAACGAGGTAAGCCTCGGCCGCATCAGGATACTGCTGGATCAGCGTATCCGCTTTCATGCTTAGCGTCTTGAGTATGGGTTCCTGCTGTTCTTGGGAGAGCGTGTAAAACGCCGTTTCCCATTCATCTTTAACCCCCTGAATGATCTTGAGATCAGACGGGGAGAGGGCGCCCACTGCTGAGTTGAGTGCTGAGAACAGGATGAAAAAACTGAGGATCTTTAGTGAAAGTCGCATGCTGGCGCGGGGGGTAATGGTTCCGAGTCAAGCATGTTGCTCGACCGAGGTCGATGGGGTCATTCCATCATGACCGCAGGCCGGTCATTCTATAATTCTTCGATGCCTATGGGAATGAAGCGGATGTCTAGAGGTTATAAAAAGCCTGATGCCCAACAACAAAAAACCCATGCCGAGCATGGGTTTTGAGTGTTTAATTCACAGATCACTTTGCCAGTGCGCTCTGTTCTTGAAGCCAGTGTTGAAGGGCTGTTTGTGGAATGCTCAGGCTCTTTTGAGCCAATTTCATGATTGAAACGAACCAACTTAACCCGCTGCCTTTTTTGATTTCACTCGGCAGTAAGCGGAACGCCTGAAACACGACAATCACAAACTGCATGCCCATCGACACAATACTGCTGTCGAGCGTTGAAAGCAGCGCCAGTGAGTGGGCGCGACCCTTCGGGTTGCTCTTCCAGTATTCGAAAATGCATCGATTGAGAAGAACCGACTCAGGTGTATGGGATAGGAAGGCTTCGCGTAACTCTTCAGACAGCGTTCTGCGAGTCAATTGAACGCGTCCTGCAGCGATAGCGTAATCATGCAGAGCGTTTTCGACGTTAAGTTCATGTTTGATGAGCGCTTCACGAAGGCTGAGAGCGTCTTTGACGGCGGTTGTGATGCCGGAGGCCGTCAGTGGGTGGCAGCAGCCCCGTGCATCACCCAACAACGCAACATTCATTTTGATGTTGCTCTTGGGCACGATGCGGTAATTCGCAGCCGCCAACGGCTTGTCGATAGCCATCGCCGCTTCAATGTCTTCACGGAATTTCTTGGGGAAAGATTTCAGATGCTCACGGACGGATTCCTTGGAGTCATCACCACGCAAGACTTCAAACATGACCCGCGCGCGACCTTTCGTAACGCTGTAGGCGTAGGATATGCCCAAAGGATTGAGGAAGATATTTCCATGCTCGGACTTGGGCAGGTGCCTGTCGTCCACCTCAACACCCAGCATTCCTGAATATCGATGGGTTTCGTGGGAAATCCCGGCCAGCTTTCTGACTTGAGACATGGGGCCATCGGCGCCGATGATCAGTTTGGCGTTAATCCGGACTTCGCCCGCTTCCGTTGAAACAATAGCACTGGCCATTTTGCCTTTCGCATCAGGTTCGATTGCTATGACGCGAGCCCCCATCCATACGTCAACCCCTGCAAATGACTTGATCTTCTCAAGCAGGTGCTCTTTGAGGGACTGGTGTTCAATGGCCATGCCGCCGTGATCGAGACCCTCAACCTCTCCGTAGGGAAGGATGATGCTCTCATCGTATTCGGAGCCTTCTTTGAAAGGAAATATGGAGAAACCGCGAATGGGCGATCCAATTTCTGGCTCATCATCGAGAAGCCCAAGCTGCTTGAGCCCATCAATGCCTGGGGGATGGATCAACTCACCAGCAAGGCGCCGTCCGTGAGAGGATTTGGGTTCAATGACGAGAACTTTAAGACCAAGTGGGGAAAGTGCTGCAGCGGCGGCGGAACCTGCTACGCCTCCGCCCGCGATCAGGACGTCAACGTCCATCTGTGTGTTCGCGTTAATTTCCATCATCAATCTGTTTGGACCCTTAAGGAGATTGAGCTAGGCCAAGAATAGTTATTCGATCGAAACCTTCTGTTCAGGCTATCCGATCATGTGATCACGAGATACAACATTAGTTGTATTGTAACAACATTAAACCCCTTTTATGGTGTGATTATACCGCGTAATAGCCCAAACGGGGAAATACGTGTGGTAAAGACGGTAATCCAGCATGGCTGCTCCGAAAAAAACACCATTTACTGATTGCATCGGCCAGCTGCCATCGGCGTTTTGTTTGCTTAAAAGCCACAGAAGGCCGCGCTGGATTGCTGGGTCATGGGGGGGGAGGATTTCAAGAAGTCCCAGCAAGGCCCAACTGGTCATAACGACCTGAGTTTCAGGTTGCTCAATGTATCGCTCTTCCAAGCAACTCGTATAGTGTTCACTCCAACCGCCATCCTCTCTCTGGTGAGCCTTTAGAAATTTGGCAGCGCGTTGAAGTGACTCGTCTTGGGCATCAATGCCTGCAAGTCGGAGCGCTCTTGCGACGTGGAAGGTTGCATAGGTGTAATTGATACCCCAAAAACCTTGCCAAGAACCGTCAGCCTTTTGCTGTCGTTTGAGTAGGGTAATGGCGCGTTGCGCCACAGATTCAAGCTGCTCGGATTCAAAGTCGGGATCGATTTTTCTGAAATGGCTGATTGCGCCCAAAGAGGAGGCCGTACATTCAATGTAGGACAGTTCAGTCATGCATTGGCCGAACATCTCGGAAGGGTTGATCAGCTCGAGAAGTTTCCCCGCACGACGGCGTTCATAGGTGCCAAATCCACCATCAGCATTTTGACGGGAGAGAATGAAACGAATCCCATCCCGCAAACGCTCTACATTGAGTCGGGGGAGTGCTGCATAGGCGGGGTGCTCATAGAGCGTAATGAGCCCGCTTAATGCTTCGGCCGTACAGTCACTGACGGGCCAACGATGTTCTCCGTCCGAAAAACACCAGCCACCCAGGGCGGGATCACGCCAATAATGGGCATAGTCCTGGGTTTCCTCCGTCATTTGGGCACGATCCAAAAACTGAACGGCTTGTGTCATCGCGGCGATCGTCTGAGGCGTTGGATTCGTTACTTCTGAAATAGCCTGCAGAACGAAACCGGTATCCCAAGTATTGGATCGAGCTCCAACGTAGCGAAGTCCCTCGTTGTCATCTTCCCAGCGCCAAGCTTCGACGCCCGCTAAACTGGCTTCAAGCTCGGGATGCGAGGGGTTATCGATAAATAGTGCGAGCGTATTAAGTAACCCGTTGACTGGTGAGATCCCCTGGTGCCGCGTTGTTCTTTGCTCAAACTCAATGCGTTCCAAGCAGACGCGCAATGCTTTCTCGCGCAGCTTTTTTCCGTGCCAGCGTTCAAAAATAGCCAAGCCATCGTAAATCACCCGAAGCACGGGGGTGATGGGGACATAAACGTCACTGGGCGCTAGCTTGTGGCGAAGTTTCTCGAAGCAAATTTGCTCATAAGGCTTGGTGTAAAGCTCGCTTCTGAGTTGCGAAATGATCGATTCGGGAAGATCCGCAACAAAACGCTTTCCGGAGATGTAAGCCAATCCAAGGTAGATCAGGCGAGTGTGGGAGTAAAAGCGGCGGGGGTGAAAGGGAAGCCATTCGGGAAGCAGGAAGAGTTCGGGGGGAATGGCATTGAGGCCCCTGTATTCATAGAGCCCTAGGATAGCGAGCCAGAATTTACCCCAAGTCGGAATGCCCTCGACACCGACCGGCTGCTCATGAAGCCAATCCCTTGCGCGAGCCGCAACAGCATTATCTTGACTGACACCCAAAAGTCGCAACGCAACGTAGGCAAGGGTCGTGAAGAAAACATATCCCGGAGATTCAGGGTGCATGCCCCAAGAGCCGTCACTGGCCTGGGTGACCTCAAAATGGCGCAAGATCCGAGAACGATCTTTCGCATCGTAAGGCCGGCCCATGATGGTCCTGACGATGACGGCTTGAGCTAAGATCATCGTACACCAGACCATTTCGCCTTCGAAATCACCGGTCTGTTTCTGTTGGGATAGCAGGTAGTCCAGCGCCGATTGTTCGGCCTGTATCAAATGCTTGGTATCGAGTGCGATAGAAGTCTCTGGCATTAGGATGATGTAACTAATTTAGCGAGGGGCTTTCGCGACTTCATTGATGACGTCGGCGAATTCCTTTTCCCAGATCACCCGATTATTGCCCCAGGAGCCGTTGCTGAGAAGAAGTTGGCCTTTTTTGATTTCAGCCTGAGCTTCAGACGTTTTTTCGTCCACTTCGAAAAGCGCTTCGGCATAGAAGAGGTGGTTCAGCGGATGGTTTTCATAGCTATCAACCGATTCCTTAAGTAAGGCCAGTGCTTTATCCCCATCACCGATGCCCGTGGGCCAGGGGGGGGCTTTGAGATATAGCATGCCCAGAAGACGCAATGGGCCGCCTTGATCGACCGCCTTGGAGAGCTTAACCGCAAGATTGAGTTCCTCCTCAAGCCGGTGGAGGTTTTCAGCAGCTTGGACAGGATGATCGTTGATGGCGAGACCCAGATTCGCCGCCAGATAATAGTGAACCGCTGCATTCTCCCTGCCGCCTGAAGCCATCGCTCGCTCGGCTAGCTTAACGCCCTCAGCTGCCAGTGCTTCACGGTCTGGACCATGCGGTTGCCTCTCGGCAAGGTGAAGTGCGATCTCCGCAGAGATCGACGACTTAATAAATGTCGGTTGCGTCGCATTTCGCGCGACGTTCATGGCGCAATGCAGTTCATCAGTTGATGTCGTTGGACCCAGACCATCCTTGCTATTTAAGAGTGATTCCTCACTGATTCCAGAGCAGTTTGACGAGGAGCCAAAGAGAACGATGCGGTTAGGAAGTGAGCCGCATGCCGTCAGTGCAGATGCCAGAAGGAGAGCGATCGCTTGAGTTCGACCTTGCATGTTTAGTGGCCCTTGTCCCAGAGAGTGATGGCGGGTTGGATGGCAGCCTGTGACGCCGGAACAAAAGCATCGATGGCAAACAAGTCGCACAGTTTTTTGCCCTCTGCCTCGTTACACATGTCACTTAAAGCTTTCGCAAAGCGATTTCGCTCTTCGGGTGTGCTGGTCTCTTTGTTTGCGACCAGACCCATCAGAGGAATCGGCGTGGATGTGAAGACCGAGTCGAACTCATGAGTGAGTGGGAGCGAGCCTAAAGCAGCAAATTGTTGGCCATTTAGGAGGACAGCATCCAATTCGCCCTTGTCGAGCGATCTCAGTGCGCGAATGGCCTGCTTGCTGGGCTTTAGCGCGAAATCCGTTTCAGGATTCAGCTGACCGGCAAAGACGATGCGGCGAATGAATTCAGCCTCTTCAAAGACGGTACCTCCTACTTGCTTTCCCTTGATCTCTTCCAAGGCATTGAAGCGACCTTTGATCGCGACGAGGTGGAATTGCTCGGTAGAGCTACCCCGCATTTTGGGTTGAACCACGGGCTCTAAGTGGAGGCTTTGGCGCTGATCCAGGAAGATGCCTAGCGAGGTGATGGCGAAGGTGGGCTTTTTTTGCATCAACAACGACTTGCAGCCTTCGACATCCGAGGAAAATGCGCTGCTAAAACTCTGTGCAGGCCAGCCGCCAACTTTCTCTACGACACCCAGCATGGCTGTCATGGCTTTGTTGGCATCATCCTCACTCACAGGTCCACCGGGATAGCAGACAACAACGGGCGAGGGCTCGCAAAGAGCCCAGGTTGAAAAGGCGATCAATGCCAAGGCCAGAGTAAGCCGAAGTGAAGAAAGGCGCATGGGGTTATTTTTTCCTGGAGGAGCTAAGGATTAAACCAATGGCGGGAGCAATGAACAGTGTCGAAGCCAAGCAAGTCATCAGACCAATAGTAATGTCGATACCCAGCCCCGACACTCCCCGATAGCTCGCGAGCGTAATTGCGCCCAACCCAGCCAGTTCGGTGCCGGCGGCCAGCAAGATTACGCGACCTGCATCTTTGGCAATGGCGATTGGATCTTCCCCTTTCAAGGCCATCCAGCGATGACTGAGCCAGACGCCGTAATCGACGGCCAACGCAATGACCAGAGGAAGCGCGATGATATTGGCGTAATTGTAATGGAGACCGGCTAATTTCATGATGCCCAGCATCCAACCTCCACCGATGACCAGTGGCAACGTCGCGATCAGTATGCCTTTGGGCGAGCGAATGATGAGCGCAAGCCAAGCTAGACAGACGAGAATTGCCGCTTTGGTCCCTTGGCTGAAGCTACTGACCACAGCCTTGGAGAAAACCTGATGGGTTGTCGGAAAACCAGTGGCATCGGGTGAAATCTGGTAGACCTCTGTCATGAGCTCATCCAGATTGTTAGGGTCATAGACGCTTTTGGCCGGATAGGCATAAGCAGCCAAAGTGCCATCTTCAGCCACAAAGCGCTCCCGAAGTCCGTCAGGCAAGTCAGACGGTGCGATCGGCCGGGCCGATCTCCAGTCTTGGATTTGCTTCACGGCATCAGTCGCCACGGCAAGTAAGGCGCGAAGGAGGGTTTCGGAGCGAAGCCTTGCGGTCTCAGGATCTTTCTCGAGGGAGACCTGCAAACTCTCTATGCCGGATCGGAGTTCTTCAAGCCCCTGCACCAGAGGTTGGTTACCGGAGCTGAATGCTTGCTCCTCATAATTTTCAATTTTCTCCAGCGATTGCTTTAAAAGTCGCTGAATCGATTTGAATGCCTTGTCATCAAGTCCGCGTTGACTCAGCGTTGCCAAGTTTTGGGTGAGCGCAGGCTGCAGCGCCAAATGCGACATCCGATGGGCGGCCTCTACACGCTGTTCGCTGTCCGCGGGGAAGAAACTGCTAATTGATTGGATCTTGGAGATGGACGGCTTCTTTTGGGCCTCTTCGGTGATCCGACGGATCTCATCCAGCGTTCGCGCTGTAAAAATCACGATTTCGGATTGGTAATCCGTTTCGGTGACCATTTTTCGTTGATATTCCGCCGCTTTGGAGTCTCTCGGGAGGAGCGCGAGAACATCGTAATCAAAACCCATTTCCAGTCCCGAGCGAATCCCGAGGACGGCTGCGCTTCCGGCGAGAAGGACAATGATCAGCGCCAAGGAACGGGGGACATTCAATTGGGAAGGTGAGACTTCACGGGTGGTATTTGTCATCGCCTTGATTTTTGGTGGAATCAGGGCGTAAATCGCCGGTTGAACGATCCATGTGCTGACCAAAATCAAAAGCACGCCGCCTGCGGCAATGATCCCCAGTTCAGCAAATCCGGGGAAAGCTACCGTAGATAAAGTTCCGAAAATTAGAAGGGAAGCGCCACCCGCCGTCAGCACGGCTGAGAAAGAGTCACGAATGCCGCAGCCAATCGAGTCAATGAGCGGTTTTCCTGATCGACGCGCCTCAGCTATTTGAGATGTCGTGAAGATACCGTAGTCAGCGCCAAGTCCAAAAAGGATTGCAAGGAAGCTTGAGGTGATGATGGTCAGGTGCCCAACTGCCAGATAGGCGAAGCCGAGACTCCAGACTGCCCCCAATCCCATGGGGATAAAAATAGCTAGGGCCCAAGGCACACTCCGAACGACCAGGAAAATCAAGGCACCGATCAGGCCGGCGGCCGTCCAGATGACGAGCTTGATATCGCGTTCGATATCGATGTACTCCTCGTATTCGATTGCGGGAAGACCCGTCAGCACCACATGCGGAGCATTCAGTCCGCGACTGACGAAGTCTTTGGCTAAATCGGCGGCAATCTGCGTAATGCGCTGATTGAAAGGCGCCAACGTCTCAAAATCCTCACCCGTCGCTTTGGCGTGGACGAAGAGCAAAAGCATTTTGCCGTCATGAGAGCTGAAGTATCCCTTGCCCAATTGTTCGGCGCCCACAGCTTTCAACATGGATTCAAAATTGACGGCTGCGGGAGAGCTCTTTTCGTCAAGCCATCGCTGCCACTCATGGACAAAAGCCGAAGCTCCCTTGATCCCGATCAGGGCTTTCTGGAGGTCTAAATTACCAGCGCTTTGACCAGGGGTAGCCTCAGAAGAGGCGCTGGCCAGTAAATTCTCAAGATTCAGCTTCGGTAACTTACTGGCAACGCCGAGTCCATTTTCCAACTGGGCCAGTTGATCTGCGGGAAGGATTAGATAGAGGTGATCGTGCAGGAACCCGGTATCTAATCGATCGGTAGCCTGGGCAATTTCGGGCTGGTTCCGCAGTCGGGACGCGAGTTCAGTTGCGAACGCCTCCAGTTCGGGCCGGGACGCGTTTTCGAGAACGACGACAAGATCGGAGGATGCCCCAAAAGTCTCTAGATAGCGATTCAGTCGATGCGCGACCTCGGTGTCCTGAGGCAAAAGAGCTTGCCTTGAGGTGTATACCGGCAGGTGGACAGACGCGTAAATGGCCAAAGCCGTGATAAGGGCCGCAACCGTTAGGACCCACCATGGGTGACGTGCGGATTGGATGCTCAGTCGATAAATGAGGGATTTAAGCATGCAGGGAGTTTGGGGCTTTGGGCTTTCTTGAATGGTTCAGGGAATTTCTGAGCTCTCAGCCGTCTAACCGACAGTCTGCGGTATCACCATTCCGCTGTCATCCGGCTTTGAATTGGGAGTTTTTCTATGCCTGAGATTAATGGTAGAGCCCTGATGAGGGGCATTGTTCTCTTTCTGGTGCTTTACATGATTCATGTGGTCTTCTTGCCACAACTCGTTGGCGAACAGGCAGTGACAGGTGAATACCAGGGGCTATTGTATGGGATCAATCAGGCTCTGGGGCTGGCAACATGCCTGATTCCCGGATTCTTGGCTGCAAAAATCGCTGGACATCATGGTTTTATCCATGGTGGCTTGGTTGGCGGAATCAGTACGATCCTGACGGCGCTGATTGCCATGCTTTGGGCCATTGCCACGGGGTCAAAGTTCTTTGGACTGGAAACACTGCCATTCTGGTTGGTCATCAACATGTTCCTGAGCGCTTTTGCCGGATTGATCGCCACCAATCTGGAAGAGTCAGAGCCGGAGGCCTAGGGGCAATTCTCCAACAATTCATTAATTGGGTCTTCGGTGGTGGAATTTCCCTTCGTTCGTGGGGGATAATTGCGTCTCTATTTGTTTCGAGGCTCCGCATGAATCAGGACTATGACGTACTCATTGTTGGCGGAGGCATGGTGGGTGCGACCCTTGCCTGTGCCTTGGGGGGCAGTTCGCTTCGTGTGGGCCTCTTGGAAGACTCTCCTCCCGCGGAGTTCGATTCGAGTCAACCTCATGATTTGAGGGTTTCCGCTGTCAGTATCGCTTCGGCGAATATTTTGAAGACAATTGGCGCCTGGTCTGGAGTGACCGGCAGACGGTTGTGCCCCTATCGCAGGATGCGAGTCTGGGAGGACAGCGGTGATGTGGAGTTCTGCAGCGACGAGATTAACGAGCCCGTACTTGGGCATATTGTTGAAAATCGAGTCATTCAGTTGGCAGTGCTTGAGCGAGCCCATCAATTCGAAAATGTTGAAGTCATTTCGGGCGTCAAGACGCAGGCGCTTCGCTACGCCGCCGAAGGATCCTCAGTGACCCTTGAGGACGGTCGAGTACTTCAAAGCCGCTTAATCGTGGCTGCGGATGGGGGCTTTTCCCGGGTTCGTCAATCCGCAGGGATGGGAGTCAGTGGTTGGGACTATGAACAGCATGCCCTTGTGCTGACTGTTGACACCGGATGTGGTCAGCAGGACATTACCTGGCAACGGTTTACCCCCCAGGGGCCACAGGCTCTTTTGCCCTTGGATGGGCCCCATGCCTCCTTGGTGTGGTACAGCAGCCCTGAAGAAGTGGCACGACTGAAAACGCTCACTGATGAAGCGCTTCTAACCGCTTTAAATGTAGAGTTTCCTGACTGTCTGGGGGACGTCACTCGCATTGCTGCAAGAGGGAGTTTCCCCCTCAGACGACAGCATGCCCTTCGGTATGTCAAAGACGGCGTTGCGCTCATCGGAGACGCTGCCCACATGATTCATCCGCTCGCGGGGCAGGGTGTCAATATTGGGCTTCTTGATGCGGCAGCGCTTGCCGAAGTTCTGATTGCAGCCCAAAAGGCAGGGGAAGACATTGGCGCTCACAACGTACTCAGTCGCTATGAGCGGATGCGCCGAAAAAATAACCTCTTGATGATGACCGTGATGGATGCCTTCTACCGGACTTTTGGAAATTCTCACGGCCCCGTACGACTTCTCAGGAACCTTGGATTGGGTCTTGCCGAGAGGCTGAAGCCTGCTAAGAAACTCGCCATGACGTATGCCATGGGGCTGAATGGATCCTTGCCGCGGTTAGCCCAAGGCGAAGCCTTGCTAGGTTGAAATTTATACAACTTTTCGATCTCAACGTGGGGAAATCTGAACATGAGAAACATTTATTTTGCATTGGTTGGGCTTCTTTTTTCGGGTTGTGCAAGTTACTCAAACTGGCAGCCGGTCGCTGATCCGGTAAACGACAGAAATGCCGCTAATTTGGGCGTCGACACCGAGCAGTGTCGTCAGTTAGCCTCTCAAGCCGGTTCGGTGGGTACTGAAACTGCGAAGGGTGTTGCGGCCGGTGGACTCTTGGGGGCTGCTGCGGGCGCTGCGATTGGTGCTGTGGCGGGTAACCCTGGTGCGGGGGCGGCCATTGGTGCTGCAGCCGGTGGTATTGGTGGGGGCGCTACAACCGGTGTCAGCGCGGACGATCAATACAAGCGGGCTTATATCAACTGTATGCGGGGTCGGGGCCATAACATAATTAACTGATGTCCCCGTCCGGGACGTTAGCATGCAATCTCCGTTACTTGAGCGCATTGATCAGGCGGCTTCCCGTTTTGGAAGCCAGCCTGCGATTTATTCTGACAACGGTAACCTCTCTCACCAGGAGGTGAAAATATTGTCATCCCGCGTGGCTGCCTCGCTGGCTGGGCGCGGAGTCTCGAAGGGTGACCGTATTGCGCTTTACGCGCACAACGGGCCTGAATTTGTCGTGCTGTACCTCGGTATTGTCCGGGCGGGCGCGATAGTCGTTCCGGTCAATCTGCTGATCAATACACCCGAAATCGCCCATGTTCTAGGGGATTCTGGCGCTTCTGGCGTGCTGGTACAGCACTCCCTCCTGAGCAGAATTCAAGCGGCTGTGGCGATGAGCGGTATATCGTCATTCTTGGTGGAAATTGGTGAGACGGAGCAAACGCTCGACAATCTTGCCCCGCTGTTAACTGAGACGAGCCCAGCACCAATCATCGACTACTCACCAGTTCAAGATCTGGTTGCAATCCTCTATACCTCTGGCACCACCGGCTTTCCCAAAGGGGCCATGTTGACGCATCGAAACCTTGCGGCAAATACTGAAAGTGTCCATTTTGCGATGCACTGGCGTGCAGGCCTGGATCGCGTTTTGGTGGTTCTGCCCATGTTTCATGCCTTTGCCGCGACCGTGGGGTTGTTAACGCCACTTACGAATGGATGCGCTCTGATTCCTCTGTCTCGGTTTGAACCTGATGGGGTATCCACCGCGATCCATCGTTTTGAGGCTACGATTTTTCTGGGGGTTCCCAGCATGTATGCAGTCCTGTTGCGGCTAGCCCCTGACAAGGTTGCACTGTTCCAAAGTCTTCGATTTGGCATCTCTGGAGGCGCGGCCATGCCGGCCAAGGTTCTTGAAGATTTTGAGACCAAATTCAATTTCAAAGTCTATGAAGGGGATGGGCCGACCGAATGTTCACCGGTCACCTGTGTGAACCCCATTGGCGGTCAGCAAAAGCCAGGCACTGTCGGCTTGCCGGTGCCCGGGGTTGAAATGCGGATCGTTGACGAGGAAGGGGGAGTCTGTCCTGATGGCGCGGTGGGTGAAATCGCGGTCCGTGGCGACAACGTGATGCGGGGATACTGGAACCAACCCGATGCCACAGCGGAGGTCATGCGAGAAGGATGGCTGTTAACGGGAGATCTCGGGACCCGCGATGCCGATGGTTATTTCAGTATCGTCGATCGAAAGAAAGATCTGATCATCGTGAATGGCATGAACGTGTATCCACGAATGATCGAGGAAGTCATTCACGCCATTTCATCCGTGCGCGAGGTGGCCGTGATTGGTGAACCCGATGGGCTTCATGGCGAAATTCCTGTCGCTTATTTGGCTTGTGATCCTGATGCGCAGCCGGATGAGACATCACTTCGACTTCATTGTCGTAAGTTTCTAGGTCGACATCAGATCCCTAAGCGGTTCATCTTTATGGCCGCTTTGCCTCGAAATGCGGCAGGAAAGATTCTAAAACGGGAATTGCGATTGGATGGTGAACGTGAACGGGGAATCACGGCCGCTTCGCTTCTAGAAAGGTGAGTCTTTCTGCTTTTCCTTGTTTTCTCGTTGCTCGTTCCGGATGGTCTCGATTCGTTCGTCCAGAATGGAATTGAGATAGTAATTGCCTCCCGCCGCATTTTTTGCGAGATGGAGCTGTAGCAAGGCCTCCTGCGTCTGGCCAAGAAGATAATATCCCTCGGCATAGTAGCGATGATATTCGGCCTCATCGCCTAGCTTGCTATAGGTCTCCGCCATGAGTTCGTAAATGTCCGGATCTGGGCTGTGATACCTGAGATAGTCGTGCAGGACTTGCCGCGCCTTGGCCTGCTGATGGGTGTTGAGAAGTGCGCGCGCATAATTCATCGTCATGGCGCCGTTTTGGGGGAAGCGCTGAAGACCGAACTCATACATTTGAGCGGCCTTACCGAAATTTTTTCCGTCCATCTCCGCTTCAGCGAGCGCGTTCATGAAATGCGGCTGGTTTGGATAGCGTTGTACCAATTTTTGCAGGATGACTTTAGCCAACTCCGTTTCTCTGGCGCGAGAATGAATGAGGGCCGTGCCGTATTCAGCCACATCCTGCTGCTGTTGGGTGCCTCGGTTCTCATGGTTCTTGAAGAATTCGAGGGCTGCTTTTGGATTCGGAGAAGACAGGACCCTAAGTTTGGCCTTGATGACCTGATAGGTCATCGAATCGGGGTATTGGCGAAAGGGAAAATGCTCTGCCCGGTCACGGGTATCCGAAATACGTGAGGTGGTGACGGGGTGCGTTAAAAGAAACTCTGGAATTCTGCCGCCGACAAAACGCGTGCTTTGCTGCATGCGTTCAAAGAATTCGGGCATGGCTCTGGGATCAAATTCTGATTTAGAGAGGACCTGCATGCCCACGCGATCTGCCTCGGCCTCGTTGTCGCGGGTAAAGTTGATCTGGTATTGCGCGTTCATGCCCTGCGCTGCCATTATCCCAGCGAGTGCCCCATTCCCTCCGGCTTTGGCGCCGACCACAGCCGCAAGCAGCATGCCAATGGCCATCGGAATCGCCATTCTTGAGGCTGCCTGGAACGTCTGGAAAAGATGCCGTTGGGTGACGTGCGAAATCTCGTGCGCCATGACCGATGCAAGTTCACTTTCCTGCTCAGTGAGGAGGATCAGGCCGGAATTCACGCCAATGAAGCCACCCGGCCCGGCAAACGCATTAATCACCGGCTCCATTACGACGAAAAAGGTGTACGGCTGGGCGGGGTTATCGCTGTTGATGGTGAGCTTGTTGCCCAGGGACTGGATGTAGTCCTTGATCTCGGGATCCGTCGAGATTTTCATCTGGCTATGGAGGCTTCTGTAAAATGCCTCTCCCAGTTCTTGTTCCTGCGCATTGGTCATCAGGGTATGGGTGGGATCTCCAATTTCGGGCAGTTCAATATTCGGCATGGCGGCCCCTGCAGGACTGGGCAGAATGGCCATCTCAAAGAGAAAGAGCACCAGTGTTGCAACGAATTTGGATCGAATCATCAGCTGGGATTGATGCGTGGGGAGATGAACAGGGATATGAGGTTATTACCCTGAAGAATCAAGGGGATTATGCGCTACGCGATCAAGATCAATCAGTCAGGAGCCTGTCCGGATGTGCCTCGCATGGCACTCGATTTTATCAGAGCCCTTCAGTCTGAAGGCCATGAGGTCATTCGTGTGTTTTTTTACCACGAAGGGGTCTTTGAGGGCTTTGGCGCTTCTCGTTTTGAGTGGATGGAATTAGCCGAATCAGGGGGATTTGATCTGGTGCTCTGTTCGCAAGCGTTGGAATATCGCGGTTTGGGCCTGGATTGCGAAATTCCATTCATCATTGGCGGATTGGCCCTTTGGGTTGATGCATGCCTGAAGGCGGATCGAGTCATGAATTTCGGTGTGGCGTCCCATGTGTTCTGAGTGGCTCTTTATCGTCAGGGTTGGCCCTGAATCACGGCAGGCAGCGATTGAAGTTCTCTCAGAATTGATGACCTTTGCCGCTTTTGATGTGCCTTTGCGTCTGCTGTTTCTTGATCGGGGTGCCAAGTTACTCTCGGCGGCCCAAGATCCAGAAGTCTCAGGCATGCTATCGGCATTGACGCTCTATGGGGTGGACGAACTTTTTGTGGAAATAGAATCATGTGAAGCGGAACGGGGCGATTCACTGTGCCATGCTTTATCAGTGCGCGAAATTCCACGACTGGGGATTTCCGAGTTCATCCTCTCGCACAGGAAAGTGATCGGTGGCTGAGGGGCTATTGCATTTGGTCTTTAGTCCATCGGGACTTTCAGGGCTGCCTTCGCGAGTGGGCGCGGGTGATTGTGTGGTGATGATGTTGGGATCTTCCGCGTTGATCGAAAAGTCTGAGTGGCCTTGTGGAGTCAGGGTGTTTACCCTCAAGGACTCGGCGGTTGGGCTATCTGGTCCGGATCGCATCGACTATCGTGAATTTGTGGGTCTGACTTTAAGCTATTCGCGCATTCTCTCGTGGTGAGTCCGCGCACGAATTGAGACTAACGAGGATGCTGTGAAATTACCCGCAAGGACCGACGATGGTTTCTTGATCGATGCCGCCGAGTGGACCGAGTCCATGGCGCAAGAGCTTTTGGCGACCACATCCATCCTTATTGATGAGAGACACCTCGAGATCATTCGATTCATTCGCGATTACCACGCCTGTTATCGTCATTTGCCGAATAACCGGATGTTCATCAAGGCCGTTCAGGTCTCTTTGGGCGCGGAAAAAGGAGCCTCCCAGTATCTGAATCTTCTCTTTGACGGCAATCCCGTCCGGAATGCATGCTTGGCTGCGGGGCTTCCAAAACCGCCCGGATGCCTTTGATTACGGACGCCCTGTCTTGACGATAGGCCTTATGGCGAGTATTTTACTCAGTCTTTTTTCTTAGGATTGGGTTCTGTTTACACAGGGATCCGATTCTTCACTTTAGGTGAGATCGCGTGGAGCTCAGCGGCGCTGAAATTGTTGTCCAATGTCTGAAGGATGAGGGAGTCGAATACATTTTCGGTTACCCGGGTGGATCGGTCCTTCACATTTATGACGCCATATTCAAACAGGATGACGTCCGTCATATCCTGGTTCGTCACGAACAGGGGGCAACCCATGCTGCGGACGGCTATGCCCGTTCAACCGGGAAGCCCGGCGTAGTGTTGGTGACTTCGGGTCCCGGTGCGACCAATGCCGTAACCGGCATTGCGACGGCCTATATGGATTCCATTCCGTTGGTGGTTCTGACGGGGCAGGTTCCCACACCGGTCATTGGCAGCGATGCATTCCAGGAGTGTGACACCATTGGGATTACACGTCCCTGCGTGAAACATAACTTTCTGGTTAGCGACTTGTCGAAACTCGCTGAAACGATCAAGAAAGCCTTCTTTATTGCGACGACCGGCCGCCCCGGCCCGGTCGTTGTGGACATCCCTAAGGACATTACGGATCCGAACATCAAGATTCCGTACCATTATCCGGATTCGGTCGCTATTCGCAGTTACACCCCGCAGGTTAAGGGCCACCGCTTGCAGATCAAAAAGGCTGTGGAGCTTTTGACGACTGCCCGACAGCCGATGATCTACACCGGTGGGGGTGTGGTGCTTGGCAATGCGTCGGATGCTCTGGTGAAGTTGACCCGTCTGCTGGGATTCCCGATAACGAATACGCTCATGGGATTGGGCGCATATCCCTCCACGGATCGTCAGTTCGTCGGCATGTTGGGTATGCACGGGACTTATGAAGCCAACATGGCCATGCACGAGTGCGATGTGCTGTTGGCCATCGGTGCCCGTTTTGATGACCGTGTGACGGGAAAGTTGGCGCAGTTTTGCCCTGACGCCAAAATCATTCATATCGATGTGGATCCCGCATCGATTTCTAAAACGGTACGGGTCGATATTCCGATTGTCGGCGATGTGGGTCCCGTGCTCCACGACATGATCGAACTGATTGAAGCCCCTGACTTCAAGCTGAACACCGAGGCACTAAAAGACTGGTGGGTCCGAATTGAGAAGTGGCGTCAGATCGAATGCCTTGGCTTCGATCGCCAGAGCTCCAAGATCAAGCCCCAGTATGTGATTGAGCAGCTGTGGGAAGTGACCAAGGGCGATGCGTTTGTGACTTCCGATGTAGGTCAGCATCAAATGTGGGCTGCGCAGTTCTATCGCTTTGATAAGCCGCGACGGTGGATTAATTCCGGTGGTCTTGGAACGATGGGCTTTGGGCTTCCTTCAGCCATTGGTGTGAAGCTCGCTCACCCGGATGCCGATGTGGCCTGTGTAACCGGTGAAGCCAGCATTCAGATGTGTATCCAGGAATTGGCTACGGCTCTTCAGTACCGGACCGGTATCAAAATCATCAACCTGAATAATGGCTACATGGGCATGGTGCGTCAGTGGCAGGAGTTCAGCTACGAAAGCCGCTATTCACAGTCTTATCTTGAGACGATCCCTGACTTCGTTCGCCTGGCTGAGGCCTATGGCCATGTCGGAATTCGAGTGGAAAAGCCAAGCGATGTTCGTGGAGCGCTCGAAGAGGCTTTCCGAATGAAGGATCGCACGGTGTTCCTCGATTTCCTGACCGATCCCGCTGAAAATGTTTATCCGATGATTGAGGCGGGCAAGGCGCAACATGAAATGCGACTAGCTCCCGGTGTCTCCGTGGATCGGGAACTCGCATGAAGCGTCACATCATCTCAATCTTGATTGAAAACGAGGCCGGCGCTCTTTCCCGGGTTGCGGGCCTGTTCTCGGCGCGTGGCTACAACATTGAGACCCTGACCGTTGCGCCGACGGAAGATGCCTCGATGTCACGGATGACCATTGTGACATGGGGGAGCGACGAGATTGTGGAGCAGATCACCAAGCAGCTCAATAAGCTGGTTGATGTGGTCCGCCTGATTGATATCTCCGAATCCGAGCACATCGAGCGCGAGCTCATGCTGGTCAAGGTCGCCACCCATGGCACGATGCGTGATGAGGTGGTCCGGCTTTGTGACATCTTCAGGGGCCGAATTCTGGATGTGACGCCCACCAGCTACGTGATCGAGGTCACTGGGGAAAAGACCAAGCTTGACGCGGTCCTTCGTGCGCTCGGGGAAGAAAACATCATTGAAGTTGTCCGTTCCGGGACGACGGGCATTCTTCGGGGCGATCGCGGGTTTTCAGCCTGATCCCCTTTTATCAACCGAATATCTCTTGTATTGAGGAATTAACAACATGCAGGTTTACTACGATAAAGACGCGGACCTTTCGATCATCCGTGGGAAGAAGGTTGCAATCGTGGGTTACGGCTCACAGGGTCACGCCCATGCCAACAACCTGAAGGATTCCGGAGTTTCCGTTGTTGTGGCATTGCGTCCGGGCTCTGAATCTGCAGTCAAGGCCCAGAATGCCGGACTGGAAGTGGCGGCCATCGCGGATGCAGTCAAGTCAGCCGATGTCGTTATGATTCTCGCCCCAGATGAGCATCAAGCACGTCTCTACAGCGAAGTGATTGAGCCGAACATCAAGAAGGGCGCTGCTCTGGCTTTTGCTCATGGCTTCAATGTTCATTACGAACAGATTCTGCCTCGCAAGGACCTTGATGTGATCATGATTGCTCCCAAGGGTCCGGGCCATTTGGTGCGTTCAACCTACACCCAGGGCGGCGGTGTTCCGAGCCTGATCGCGGTTTACCAGGATGCTTCGGGTCAGGCCAAGCAGATTGCTTTGTCCTATGCCTCTGCTAATGGCGGCGGTCGTGCAGGTATCATTGAAACCAATTTCCGCGAAGAAACTGAAACCGATCTTTTCGGTGAACAGGCGGTACTTTGTGGTGGTGCAACTGCACTGGTTCAGGCGGGTTTCGAAACGCTGGTTGAAGCGGGCTACGCTCCCGAAATGGCCTATTTCGAGTGTCTGCACGAACTGAAGCTGAT
This sequence comes from Pseudomonadota bacterium, assembly GCA_041158345.1. Classification (GTDB taxonomy): domain Bacteria; phylum Pseudomonadota; class Gammaproteobacteria; order Methylococcales; family Methylococcaceae; genus UBA6136. The sequence continues at coordinate 23,458 of JBEBBO010000142.1, forward strand.
CGTTGATTTGATGTACGAAGGGGGTATTGCGAATATGCGTTATTCCATCTCCAATACGGCTGAATACGGCGATCTCACCCGCGGTCCTCGTGTCATCACCGAAGAGACCAAGTACGAAATGGCTCAGATTCTGAAGGAAATTCAGAACGGTGAGTTTGCTCGTGAGTTCATCCTCGAGAATCAGGCTGGCGCAGCGACTTTGAAGGCGAAGCGTCGTCTGGGGCGTGAGCACCAGATCGAAGAGGTCGGTGCGCGTCTGCGTGACATGATGCCTTGGATTAAGGCCAACAAGATTGTCGATAAGGCCAAGAACTAATCTGGCTCCGACAATTCATGCAAAGGGTGGGCTGGTCTCACCCTTTGTTGTTTTGGCCGGGTGAATTTTTCTTCCGAACTTGACCGCTGGATATGTGACGCACGATCCTTCAGGATAAGCACTGACTCTTCCAACCCTGCAGTACACACTACGATCTAATGGACACCAACGAACCCAAGAAGAATCGACGCAGGGGCATCTACTTGCTCCCAAATCTCTTCACAACCGGAGCCCTTTTCTCCGGGTTCTACGCCATTACCTCTGCGATGAACGGTCAGTTCGAGCTTGCAGCCATCGCGATTTTTATTGCCATGGTTCTGGATGGGCTTGACGGCCGCGTGGCGCGGCTGACCAACACGCAGAGTGCTTTTGGTGCCGAATATGACAGCATGGCGGACATGATCTCCTTTGGCGCTGCGCCGGCTTTGGTGATGTATGCCTGGTCCCTGTCTGCGCTTGGCAAAGCGGGGTGGGTTGCCGCATTCGTGCATGCGGCGGGCGCTGCTCTGCGGCTCGCACGTTTCAACACGCAATTGGCGACGCAGGATAAACGGTATTTTCAGGGGCTTCCTAGCCCATCGGCTGCAGCGATCCCCGCCGGATTTGTCTGGGTCTCGGTCAAATACGAGATTCCGCTCGAGAGCATCCAATACATCGGTCTGGGAATGGCCGTCTGCACCGGCTTGTTAATGGTGAGTAATTTCCGTTATTACAGCTTCAAGGATATCGATCTTCACGGTCGTGTTTCTTTCCTCTGGGCCATTTTGGTCATGTTGCTGTTTGCGCTGCTGTATACCAATACGCCCCTGGTGCTGTTCACCATTTTTACGTTATATGCCTTGTCTGGGCCGATTCTTACACTGGGTCGACGTCGCAGAATGCGATCAGAACGGCGTAACTGACCGAGTCCGACTTGAAGCGGACCCCATCGGATCCTATAGTGTCTTCATGAGAATGTCTGATCGTTTGATCGAGCCCCTGTATTTTCGGCAACTTTCTGTTCTTCTGCGTCCGTTGCTTTTCGCCGCGGTCCTGCGCGTGCTGCTGCCCTGAGGGGCAGAGACACGATGCACTCCAGACCTTCATTCTTTCTAATTCAGTCGAAGCCAACGACGAGAGCTGATTCATGAGCGATAAACTCATTATTTTTGATACCACCTTGCGCGACGGCGAGCAGAGTCCCGGTGCGTCGATGACCCGTGATGAAAAGGTCCGCATCGCCAAGGCCCTCGAACGAATGCGCGTGGATGTCATTGAAGCCGGATTTCCAGCGGCAAGCCCAGGTGACTTTGAAGGGGTTCAGGCTGTTGCAAGGTCGATCAAGGAGAGTGTGGTCTGCGGCCTTGCTCGGGCGCTAGACCGCGATATCGATCAGGCCGGCGAGGCACTCAAGGATGCTGAGAGATCAAGAATTCATACCTTCATTGCGACCTCTCCGATTCACATGCAACTCAAGCTGAGAATGTCGCCAGATCAGGTGATCGAACATGCGGTCAAGGCGGTTCAGCGTGCCCGTCGCTACACCGACAACGTCGAGTTCTCTCCCGAGGATGCTGGACGTTCGGAAGAAGACTTCCTCTGCAAAATCCTTGAGGCGGTTATTGATGCGGGTGCGACGACCCTGAACATCCCGGACACCGTCGGATACAGCATGCCGGACATTTTCGGTCGCACGATCCGGCGTTTACGTGAGCGGATTCCAAACTCAGACAAGGCCATCTTTTCAGTGCACTGCCACAATGATTTGGGACTCGCTGTGGCAAATTCGTTGTCTGCGGTCATGAATGGCGCGAGACAGGTCGAATGTACGATTAACGGCCTTGGTGAGCGCGCAGGAAATGCGGCGCTTGAGGAAATCGTAATGGCGGTCAAGACGCGAAAGGATGTCTTCCCTTGCCATACCGATATCGATACCCGTGAAATTGTGGCGTGTTCCAAGCTGGTTTCGAATATCACCGGTTTTCCGGTGCAGCCCAACAAGGCGATCGTCGGTGCAAATGCCTTTGCGCATGAGTCAGGCATCCATCAGGATGGCGTTCTGAAACATCGTGAAACCTATGAAATCATGTGCGCAGAGGACGTGGGCTGGAGCGCCAACCGCATGGTACTCGGGAAACATTCCGGGCGTAATGCCTTCAGAACCCGAATGGCAGAGTTGGGGATTGAGTTTTCCTCGGAAGCTGAGCTCAATGAGGCCTTTTCTCGATTCAAAGACCTCGCCGATAAAAAGCATGAGATCTTCGATGAGGACCTGCAGGCATTGATTACGGACGCCGGAGATATGGCGGATGACGAGGGGGTTCGTCTGGTGTCCCTCAAGGCTTCCAGTGAAACGGGTGAGCAACCCTCCGCAAAGGTGACGGTTCGTGTGGACCAGGATGAGTTGACCGCGACTGCGACCGGCGGTGGGGTCGTTGATGCCAGTCTCAAGGCGATTGAAGCCGTTCTCAAGACAGACGCTCAGCTTCTGCTTTATTCGGTGAATAACATCACCACGGGAACCGATGCGCAAGGCGAGGTTACGGTCAGGCTCGAGAAGGGCGGACGCATTGTGAACGGGCAGGGTGCCGACACCGACATCGTCATCGCGTCTGCAAAGGCATACCTTAATGCCGTCAACAAGCTCAGAGCGCCCCAAGCACGCATGCACCCTCAAGCCATCTCAGAAGTCTGAAACGCAATGGCAGGGATAGAGTCCCGCGATCCCTACCTGGAAGCCATGGGTATCACGGAGTATGTGGCAAGAAAAGTCACTGCCGACGGGGTTCAGGGCGCTCTGGGAGTGAGCTGTACGATGGGCGATGATTGGGTGGTGCTCCGATCGGAGGTGGCCGCTTGCACCCGCTGTTCGCTTCACGAAACGCGAACACAAACCGTCTTTGGCGTGGGCCATCCCGAAGCGGAATGGCTCTTTATTGGCGAGGCCCCCGGTGAGCAGGAGGATCTTCGTGGCGAGCCCTTCGTCGGGCGTGCAGGTCAGTTGCTGGACGAAATGATTCGCGCACTCGGACTTGAGCGGGAGCATGTTTTTATTGCCAATGTCCTAAAGTGCAGGCCTCCCAAGAATCGAGATCCATCCCCGGAAGAGGCCTTGTCCTGTGAACCCTTCTTGGTTCGGCAGGTCGAACTTTTACGTCCGAAGATCATTGTGGCGGTGGGAAGGATAGCTGCTCAGAATCTCTTGAAAACCCAGGTTCCGATCGGCAAGCTTCGTGGACAAGTCCATCATTACGCAGATATCCCTGTCGTTGTGACTTACCACCCGGCCTATCTGCTTCGATCTCAGACGGAAAAACGTCGCGCTTGGGAAGATCTGAAGCTAGCGCGAAAGACGTTGTCTTTGAGCTGAAGGGCGCCATGGATTTTTTGCTGGACTGTTTTGACCGACTCCGACGAGCTGTTCTTTACGACGCGCAAGTCGATTTTTATTACCGCCATTTTCCGAGTCTTGTGGAAAACGCAGAATGCATCATGCGCCCGATGGTGCGCACAGATATCCCCCTGGTCCACGCCATTGAAGCCGAGGCTTATGAGTTTCCCTGGGAGTTGGAGACTTTTCGTTCCTGCTTCAAAGTCGGTTACCACTGTTGGATTGCCGAGAGAGCGCGTGAAGTGGTGGGCTACGGCATTCTGACGATTGGTGCTGGCGAAAGCCACGTGCTGAACGTGTGCGTTTCCCCCCAATACCAAGGCAAAGGCTATGGGCGAGTGATCTTCAATCAACTCATTGCGGAAGCCCGTCGATTCAAGGTGGAGACGATGTTTCTTGAGGTGCGTCCGTCAAACCCCAAGGCGATCCGCCTTTATCGATCGATGGGGTTCAATGAAATTGGAACCCGAAGGGGCTACTACCCGGCCAAGAATGGACGAGAAGATGCCGTTGTGATGGCATTGGCTGTGGTCTAAATTCACCTCGCCCGTCTGATCAATCCTTGGGCTTCTCTTTAGCGGGCGTGTCGGTGGTTTCCAATAGGTGAAGACCTACGAGTCGCGCGATCACGATTCCAACATACATCTGTCCGATGATCGCCTCTAGAGCTGCAATCATTGCGGCGATTGGCTGAATAGGGGTGATGTCCCCATACCCGACCGTCGCCATGGTGATCAGGCTGTAATAGAGGTGGGTCCCCGAGCGAAAGACATTTTCCCCGTGGGGGCAAAGTTCGGTGGAGCAGCCAAAGGAATGGGGGGCAATTTCTTCGATCATCAGGAAGAGATTGGCAAATGCGGCCGCCAGCAAAAGATAGATACAAATTGCACCATAGAGCCGACTGGTTGCATCCACCCTGCGTGTCACGAATACATCTTTTCCCACCAGCCTGATGAAGCGGATGAAAAAGAACATTAAAAGGATTTGTCGGATGAGGGCGAATACGACCTGATCCGCAAAGACAAGTTCGGCAATCCACGAGCAAATCAGAATACCCAGGGCCATAAAGATCACGGCGGGTTTTTTCTTATGCTCGGTGACCACGCGAATACCGGTCGCCAGAATGCCAAGCCCAAAGATGGCTTCGAAGGTTCTTCCGATCAAGCCCTCGTCGACTAGAAGAGGATATCCAACCAGAAACAGGCTGATTGCGATCAGAAGATTCTGGAAAATACCGCTGCGTTTACTCATGTGGGCGCGAGGTTTAAACGTCAAGTAGGAGGCGGGAAGGGTCCTCCAGAAGCTCTTTAATGGTAAAGAGGAAAGACACCGCTTCACGTCCATCGATGATCCGGTGATCGTAAGATACGGCCAGGTAAATGATGGGGCGTATGACGATTTCTCCGTCTTCCACCACGGGACGCTCCTTGATGGCATGCATGCCGAGAATCGCACTTTGCGGCGGGTTGAGTATCGGTGTCGAGAGCATCGAGCCGAAGATTCCACCATTGGTGATGGTGAACGTCCCTCCGGTCAATTCTTCATAACGGAGCTGACCATCGCGGCCCCTGACCGAATAATCGACAATGGCTTTTTCGATATCCGCGAAACTCAGTCGATCGGCATGACGAAGGACGGGCACAACCAGACCCCGCTCGGTGGTGACGGCAATCCCGACGTCAAAGTAGTCGTGATAGACAATGTCCTGGTCCACAATTGACGCATTCATGATCGGGAAGCGTTTCAGCGCCTCAACCGATGCCTTGATGAAAAATGACATGAGACCCAGTTTGACGCCGTGGGCCTGCTCAAATCGGTTTCTATGCTCGTTGCGCAGTTGAAAGACCTTTTCAAGGTTCACTTCATTGAATGTCGTGAGCGTCGCTGTTGACCGCTGCGCCTCGATCATCCGCTCAGCGATTCTCGAGCGAATTCGGCTCATCGGAACGCGCCGATCACCCGGTCTGTCAGTGCCCTGTGTGGCGTGATTCGCCGTGTCTCCTTGAGGTATAGCTGTCGAAGCCAAGGGTTGGCTTCGCTGTTCAATCACGTTGAGAACATCCTGCTTTGAAATTCGTCCGGTCACGGGGATATCGGCAACCGTCAGCTGGTGCTCATTTAAAAGTCGCCTGACGGCCGGGCTCACCGGTTGTTGAGGCGGTTTGGGAGCCAAACTTGGGACGGACTCGGAAGTCATTCCGATGGCTTCGGGGCGGGATGGCGGGAGCGTCTCCACGGGAGACTTAGGCGAGGGACGTTCCGGTAGGGCTTCCGCAAGTTCAGTATCAATGACGGCCAAGACATCACCCGGTAAGACAACGTCGCCGACATCCCGACGGACCTCAATCAATTTACCGTTTTGTGGGACCGGGACTTCAAGGATGACCTTGTCGGTCTCTAGATCAATGAGGGCTGCATCCTTTTGCACCGTTTCACCCCCTTGGTGATGCCAACCGGCAACGGTCGCATCAGAGACGGACTCCGGAAGGTTAGGGACCACAACTTCGATTCGCATGAGATTGTTCTCGCACAGTCAGTGGAAACAGTCTATCCCACCTTGATTGATCAGTCTTGGATCAGTGATTCTCAGTGGTGACCGATGAGGGCTTTCTCGATTACTGCGTTTTGTTCGGCCAGATGTCGGTGATACTGTCCTACCGCGGGAGCTGCACATATGGGCCGGGCCGCAAAAGACAGAGGGATCCCTGACGGAATCGTCCGCAACAAGTGATCGCGAATCTGATGCCAGGCACCCTGGTTCTCAGGCTCCTCCTGGCACCAAATGATCTCGCTTGCATGCGCATAGGGAGCCAGTGCCGCCGTCAGTTCAGCCTGTGGAAAGGGATATAGCTGCTCTATTCGAACAATTGCTGCCGTTCTAGTTGAGGACTTTCGTCTGGATTCAAGGAGGTCAAAGTAAACTTTACCGCTACAGAGGACGACGCGCCGAACCTCCCCAGGGTTGAGTTCTTCGGTCTCTCCAATCACATTCTGGAACAGGCCCTCGGATAAGTCTTCAAGGCTCGATACGGCCAGTCGATGTCGCAGAAGACTTTTGGGCGTCATGACAATCAGCGGCTTTCGATACGGCCGAATCATTTGCCGGCGGAGCACATGGAAGATTTGGGCGGGGGTTGTTGGAACCACAACCTGCATGTTGTCTTCCGCGCAAAGTTGAAGATATCGCTCGATGCGTGCGGAGGAATGTTCCGGCCCCTGACCTTCGTATCCGTGAGGAAGAAACAGGGTGAGGCCGCACAAACGTCCCCATTTGGACTCACCCGAAGCAATGAACTGATCGATGACAACCTGAGCGTTATTTGCGAAATCGCCGAACTGTGCTTCCCAGATCACGAGGACTTCCGGCGCCGAGCTACTGTATCCATACTCAAACCCCAAAGCGCCCTCCTCGGAGAGCAATGAGTCATAGATCTGAAATTCCGCAGCCGCCTTTCCGAGTTCTTGGAGTGGCGTAAAGGACTTTCCCGAAGTTTGATCATGAAGCGTCGCGTGGCGATGAAAAAATGTTCCGCGTCCCACATCCTGACCACTGAGCCGAATGGGGATTCCGGCCGTCAGCAGAGAAGCATAGGCCAGAGTCTCTGCGAAACCCCAGTCAATCGGCTGTTCGCCTTGGGTCATGGCCTTTCGGCTTTCGAGAATCGCCTGCGTCCGAGGGTGAAGAACAAACCCTTCGGGTAACGTTAGAAGCTGGCTCGCGAGGGCTTTGAGCGCCTCCATCGCGACCCCTGAAGAGTAGGGGGTCGTCCAGTGATTCCCGTGATACGGGGACCAACTGGGTTTGGGGTAGATCGCTTCACCATCAATCAGGGGACGCGAGACGATGTCGTTTCTGGCTAGCGCTTCCTGATACGCCTCAACAAGCCCTTCCGTCTCTTCGACGGCCATGATCCCGGCAGTCACCAGTCGTTCGGCGTAAAGCTCACGAACCGTTGGATGTTCTCGGATCATTCGGTACATCATTGGCTGGGTGACTGCCGGCTCGTCAGCTTCATTATGTCCATGGCGACGATAGCAGAGCAGGTCAATGACCACGTCCCGTTTGAATTTCATCCGGTAATCCACAGCAAGCCGAGTCACAAAAAGCACGGCTTCGGGGTCGTCGCCGTTCACATGAAAAACTGGTGCCTGAATCATGTTGGCGACATCAGTGCAGTAGAGTGTAGAGCGCGCATCAAAGGGTGCGCTTGTCGTAAACCCAATTTGATTGTTGATGACCACATGAATCGTGCCCCCGGTCGTGTAGGCTCGGGTTTCTGACATGTTCAGGGTCTCCATCACCACCCCTTGCCCTGCAAAGGCTGCATCACCATGGATCAGGACTGCCATGACCTCATCTTCGCCATTACCCGACCTTCGGTCCTGTCGGGCACGAACGGAACCTTCGGCGACTGGGTCAATGATTTCAAGATGGGATGGATTGAAGGCCAGCGCCGTGTGCACGGGTCCGTGGCGAGTCAGAACATTGGACGAGAAGCCGCTGTGGTATTTCACGTCCCCGGCACTCGCCAACGGCGTCATCTTGGCTGTCCCTTCGAACTCTTCAAATAGGGCGCCGGGCAGCTTGCCAAGCACATTGACGAGCACATTCAACCGGCCTCGATGGGCCATTCCGATAACGATCTCCCGGATGTGTTTTTCGCTGGCATGTTCGATCACCTCATCCAGGAGTGGAATCAGGCTTTCAGCCCCTTCGAGAGAAAAACGTTTTTGTCCGACGTATTTGCGGTGGAGATAGCGCTCAATGCCCTCGGCAGCCGTGAGAGCCCGCAAAATGGCTTTTCGGCTCTCAGGATCCGGAAGTCCCCGGCTTCGCGTATTCTCGAGCCGGTACTGAATCCACTGCCGAATCTCGCTATCGACAATATGAAGGTACTCTGCCCCGACGTGTTCACAATAGGTCTGCCGGAGATAACTGAGTATCTCCCTCAGAGGGAGGGTTCTCTGTGACTCAAGCACATCAATGTAAAAAGGGGTGTCGAGATCCTGGGCCGTTAGGCCATAGTAGGCCGGTTCGAGGTCACGAAGTCTTGGAGGCGTTCCGAGCTTCAGCGGGTTGTTGTTGGCGACCTGATGGCCACGCATCCGGTACTGCGTGATCAGTCGATCTACTGCCGCCTGCCTTCGAATGCGAAGTTCGACATCGTCCTGGGGAGCGGCGGCGGGTGATGGGGGAGCGAGGAACGCTTGGGCATAGCCGTTGTCTGGGAGCGCGGCGAACTTCGCTCGCCAACCGGCATCCACGGAGTCTGGGTCTCTAAGATAACGCTGGTAAAGATCCTCCAGGAATCCCAGGTTGTCCTCAGCTATCGCACCAGAACCCTCAAACAGATCTTTGAGTTCACTCATGTGTCTTATTCTATCGGTTCAAGCCCGGGGTGTAAGGATTTTCGATTAAAGACCAAGTATTTTGCTATGTTTCTCTTTGACCCAGATGCGGGGCATGGGAAAATGGCTGACGTATGGACAGACAGGCAGTTTCAGAGACAGTTCCAGATCGATCGAGGCTTATCGACTCTTTTGGCCGAGAGGTGAGCTACGTTCGATTGTCCATAACCGATCGCTGCGATTTTCGTTGCGTGTACTGCATGTCTGAAAAGATGGAGTTTCTCCCCCGGAGCGACATCCTCAGCCTTGAGGAAATTGCGCGAGTTGCTCAGGCGTTTGTCGAGTTAGGCGTACGCAAGATCAGGCTAACGGGAGGAGAGCCCTTGGTGAGAAAGGGCGTATTAGACCTTGCGCGCAGCATTGGCCAGATTGCCGGTTTGGGATCGCTTGTCATGACGACCAATGGTTCTCGACTAGCGGATCTTGCAAAAGATCTTCGAGTCGCCGGCGTGCGAAGAATAAACATCAGCCTGGACAGTCTCGATTCGGAACGCTTTCGAAAGTTAACGCGAGTCGGCGATCTTCAATCTGTCCTTTCAGGGATTGATGCGGCATGTCAGGCCGGCTTTGAGTCGGTCAAGCTGAATGCGGTGGTGCTCCGTCATCGCAATCATGATGAGGTTGTTGATCTGGTTCGGTTTGCGGTAGAGCGGGGTCTTGATATCAGCTTCATCGAGGAAATGCCCCTGGGCATTGTCGATGAGCGGATTCGGGGCGAGGAGTTCTATCCCAGTGAGGCCATTCGTCAGGATTTGTCGACGGCTTTTGAATTGATTCCTTCCACCTATGTCTCGGGGGGGCCGGCTCGCTATTGGCACGTTGCCGGACATTCAACACGGGTAGGTTTTATTTCTCCCCATAGCCAGAACTTTTGTAGCGCCTGCAATCGGGTTCGCGTGACCGCTGAGGGCAGACTTTTGCTCTGTCTGGGCAATGAGCATTCAGTTGATTTGCGTTCGGTACTTAGAGCGTCTGGATCCATGGATGACCTCAAGGAAGCGATCGTCAACGCTATGGCCCTGAAACCGGAGCGCCATCACTTCAATATCGAAGCGGTCCCCGTCATCTTTCGGCACATGAACCTTACTGGTGGCTAGTCATTTTTCTTTGAGCCGCGGAATCAATTGGACGAGGTTGCACGGTCGGGTGCGAGAGTCTAGCTGGGGGCAAATGATCTTTTCCCAACCGAGTCGGCACGCGCCTGAAGAGCCCGGTAGACAGAAGATATAGGTGCCATTCGCAACGCCGGCTAGTGCCCGAGACTGGATCGTTGAGCTGCCGATCTCCTCGAAGGAAAGGGTGCGGAAAGTCTCTCCGAAACCGTCAAGGGTTTTGTCGAAAAGAACACGCGCAGCTTCCGGTGTCCCATCCCGACCGGTCACGCCCGTTCCTCCTGTGGAGAGAATGACATCGATCTCGGGTTGGGCAATCCAGTCGGACAGTACGGCTCGAATCGCATAGGGGTTATCAGTCACGATTTTCCGCACCGGGCGGTGATGACCTGCCTCAAGAATACAGTTCTCGAGAAGTTGTCCGGAGCCATCCGATTCAATCGTGCGGGTATCCGAAACGGTCAGTACCGCGATTTGAAGGGGGAGAAAGCTTCGTTCGTTCATGGTGTACGCTCGTGTTGGCGGTGTTGCCGCCTCGCAACCCGCTGAGGGCGTGGCTATAATGCAACCACATTGTATCCAATGGACCCCATGGGCCCCAATTACTGAATCCTGAGAATTCGATGGCGACAGGCAGGCGATCGGGCCACACTGAGGGGACTCTCCGCTGGTCTTTGGTTATCGGCAGCATGGGGGTTGTGTTCGGTGAGATTGCCACCAGCCCGCTCTACGCATTGCGGATTGTGTTTGCAGGACGCAATGGCATCACACCCACGCCAGATCATGTGTTGGGTATTCTCTCCCTCGTCTTCTGGATCCTCGCCCTCATCGTTGGCATCAAGTATGCGTTACTTGTCATGCGCGCGGATAATAAGGGTGATGGCGGCATCATGGCGCTCCTTTCTTTGGTGCAAAGGACTGTCCATGAGAGAAAGCATCTTCGGCGCGTGGCCTTGGCCGCAGGTCTTTTGGGCGCCTCCCTTTTCTTTGGTGATGCGGTCATTGCCCCTGTGATCTCGGTGATGGGTGCTTTGGAAGGACTCAAAGTGGGTGCGCCCGGTCTCAAGGTTCTGATTGTTCCTTTGACCCTGATTATTCTGTTTGGGTTGTTTCTGCTGCAATACCGGGGAACGGCTTTTATTAGTGGGCTTTTCAGTCCCATCATGGTCTGTTGGCTGGTGGTCATTGCGGCCTTGGGCGCAGTGAGCGTTTATGAAACGCCGCTGATTCTCAAAGCGTTGCATCCTGGTTATGGCATTCGGTTTCTCATGGAAACCCGAATGCAGTCCCTCATGGTCTTGGGTGCAGTCGTTTTGGTCGTGACGGGGGTAGAGGCTCTGTATGCTGACATGGGCCACTTCGGAATACAGCCGATTCGAATGGCCTGGTTCACGTTTGTCTTTCCCACATTGCTCATGAATTATCTGGGGCAGGGTGCTTTGCTGCTTCGGGACCCTGCTGCGGCCAGTAATCCGTTCTATCTGTTGGCGCCGGGTTGGAGCTTTATTCCCCTGCTGGCGTTAGCCACCCTCGCAACCATCATTGCAGCTCAAGGGGTAATCTCCGGCGCCTTCTCTCTGGCCGCCCAAGCGGTTCGGATGCGCTATTTGCCCCGACTGGCAGTCCGGCATACCTCGTTGGGGCATTCGGGTCAGATTTATGTTCCTGCCGTGAATTGGATACTGGCCTTTGGTACCGCTGCCTTGGTGATTGGATTTGGATCCAGTAGTAAATTGGCGACAGCCTATGGTCTCTCTGTGACAGGGAGCATGGTCGTCACGACCCTATTAGCCTTCGGCCTTTTAAAGCGGATCTGGCGTGTACCGGTTCTGGTCACCGGCGCACTCTTTACGATCTTCCTTTGCATTGATTTCGGATTTTTGGTCGCAAACCTTCCCAAGCTTTGGCAGGGCGGGTGGGTCTCCATTGCGGTGAGTGGCAGCGTCTTTATCCTTTTGACCACTTGGGTCAGGGGCCGTGATCTCTTGGTTCAAAGACTAAATGCCAAGGCGGTCCCGATCGAAGAGTTGGTCGCAAAGGTGGGACATTCAGGGTTCCCGCGAGTGCCCGGCACGGCGGTCTATTTGACGGCCAGCCGTTTTGGTGCGCCCATGTCCCTGCTTCACAATATGGCGATGAATCAGGTGGTCCATGACAAGGTCATCATTCTGACGGTAGTGACGCGTGATGAGCCCTTCATTCCCTTGGAGCACCGTCTGAAGATTCGTCATTACGGCGGCGAGATTTACCGTGTCCGGATCTACTACGGCTATAACCAGGAACCGAATGTGCCTGACGCTTTGGCCTTCTGTCGCACGGAGGGTCTTGAAATCGATTTAAATGAGACGTCGTTCTTTCTGACCCGGGAGCACATGATTTCGTCAACGCCCCACGGCGTTGCGACTTGGCGTGAGCGCTTATTTATTCGAATGGCCATGAATGCTGAAAACGCGATGCGGTTCTGGCATATTCCCCCGGAGCGGGTGGTTGAGTTGGGCCTGATGGTGGCCCTTTAGGGATCCGGTTAGAGAAGGGGGGTCACGATCCCTTGCGTTCTATACCGCAGATAGTCCTCCAGAACCTTGCCATGATCGAAGGCCAAAGGCGATGGAAGCTGTTTCACATCAACCACCACCGCTGCTTTGGCATCATCATCGGCCTCGGGGAGTCCTCGGGCTTCGGCTACATAAACGGCGGTGACCGTGTGACCGCGTGCATCCCGACTGGGGTCTGAATAAAGCCCCAGCAGAGCGGTCAACTCGACATTTAACCCCACCTCTTCCAACGCCTCTCGTCGGGCTGCATTCTCCACGGTCTCCCCTACATCCACAAAGCCTCCGGGAATTGCCCAGCCGTGGGGTTCATAGAGTCTCTCGATCAAAACGATAGGCCTTCCAGGCTGATCGATGAGCTCGATGATGATGTCTGCGGCAATTTCTGGGGTAACCGGGCGGGGCATGAGTGTGTTGAATCCTTCAAGGAGGCGCTAGGCTTATACGCGCTTGGTCGATCTGTTATTCTATTTCGTTTAAACCTGTTGTAAATCACCCCGTTACCGAAGATTTTCTCACTTAGCCTAGTTTGAGACATTGCTTCGGCTTGGCCGGGTAACCCCCCTGATTTTTCCCTTGAAACATGAATCATCTTGACTCCGCTTTCAGCAGTTCCTATCTGGTTGCTTTCCTGATGGGGCTTTTTAGTGCCATGCATTGTCTGGGGATGTGTGGCTCGATCATCGGAACGCTGACCTTAAGTCTCAAGAAAGAGATTCGAGAGAACAAAACACTGTTGTTGCCCTTTGTGGCTTGCTACAACGGCGGCCGCGTTTTGAGCTATACCGTGGGCGGTTTCATCGCGGGTATCCTCGAGCATGTGCTTACACTACCTTTCGGGGAAGGCCATGGTCACCGAATTCTTCAGGTGCTGGGCGCTCTGGTCATGCTTGGCGCAGGTCTTCACGTCGCGGGCTGGTTCCCAAGATTTGCCTACATTGAAAAAGTCGGTGGGCTTGCCTGGCGTCATATTGAACCTTACGGTCGTCGGCTGATTCCCGTAGAAACTCGCCAACGCGCCTTTATTTTCGGGATGGTGTGGGGTTGGCTGCCCTGTGGTCTGGTTTACACGGCGCTGGCTTTAGCCGCGACAACGGGTGAGGTCTTGCGCAGTGGTCTGACGATGCTTTTCTTCGGTCTAGGCACCATTCCAGCGGTCATGGGCGTAGGGGTCATGACCTCTTTGATGGTGCGCCTGACCCACATGACTCGCTTCCGCCAGGCGGCTGGAGTGACGCTGATTCTTCTTGCCCTGATGGCAGCCTTCCCGGGGCTCAATCCGCTGGTTCAACACCCCGTTGTCCACTAGGCGTTCAAATTATGTCCATGTTTGAACGTTTGATTGGTCAATCTCCCAATTTTGAGAGCATGCTTCGCAGTGCTCGAATGGTGGCTGCAACCGATGTGACAGTGCTAATCATCGGTGAGACCGGAACGGGTAAGGAGGTTCTGGCTAGCGCCCTCCAGCAACAGAGTCCCCGGGCTGAGAAGCCTTTTATTACGATCAACTGTGCAGCACTGCCTGAGGCACTGGCTGAGTCTGAGCTTTTTGGACACAAAAAAGGGTCGTTTACCGGAGCCATCTCAAATCAGCAAGGCCGGCTCCAGGCCGCGAATGGTGGCACGGTTTTTCTGGATGAGGTGGATTCGCTCCCGATTCCACTGCAGGCGAAACTGCTTCGCTTTCTTGAGACCGGAGAAATTCAGCCGGTCGGGGAAACCGCCTCCCAGAAGGTGGATGTCAGGATCATTGCGGCGACGAATGCCGATCTCCAGGAGCGGATCAATCGCGGCGAGTTTCGCCGCGATCTTTACTACCGCCTCAATGTGGTGCCTCTCGAAATTCCGGCACTCAGGGATCGGATGGGGGACATCCAGGTGCTGATCCACCATTTCATGCATCAGTTCACTAAAACACATGGGCTACCCAATGCCACGATCAGTAAGTCGGCATTGCACCGATTGACGCATTACCCTTGGCCCGGAAATGTCCGAGAGCTCCGGAATGTCTGTGAGCGCCTGTGCATTTTGCTCGCGGGAAAGACCATTGAGGAGCATAATCTGCCTCCTGAAATCGTTTCGGGTAAGCCGTCCGAATCGCGGGAAATCCTTCTGCCCGAAGCCGGGATTAATCTGGAGCAGGTTGAAATCGACCTCATTCGCCAAGCGCTGGAGCGAACTCGCGGTAACCGGAGTCAGGCGGCCAGACTTCTCGGTATCTCAAGAGACACCCTGTTATACCGCATGCAAAAGCATGGCATTGACTGACATTCCCGCGACGATCTCAGCTTGATGGCCCGACCGCCTAACGGGGTTTGGGGAAAAATAATAAGGAGAATGAATCATGTGCTGGAGTGGAGAGGCGTCGGCCGTACTTGCGACCGTGGGATTTGGAACAGCGGCCTATGTTGCCTGGAAGGGCGAGTCAAAGGAACTTTGGATTCCGCTCACTTATTTTGCTTGCATGGAGCTTTTGCAGGCGGCGACCTACGTTTACATCAATCTGTGTGATTCACCCCCGAATCAGCTACTGACGTACTTCGGTTACATCCATATTGCGTTTCAACCTTTCTTCGCCAACATGGTGGCGATGTACTTCATTCCTGAAGCGGTCAAGAAAAAGATCTCGACAACGGTTTATACCGTCTGTGCGATGGGGGCCCTGGCCATGCTGGTCAAGATGTACCCCTTTGATTGGGCAGGCCATTGCATTGTGGGCATTGAGGGATTTTGCGGCACCCAGGCGTGCTCGGTTTCCGGCGATTGGCACATCGCCTGGCAGCTCCCTCTCAATGGCCTTTTATCGGACTATCCGGGAAATCCTTTTGCATTTCGCTGGGGTCTCCATGCCTTGGTTTACATCGTCGTCGCCTTCTGGATGCCTATCATCTATGGTTCTTGGCGGTTTGTTGGCTTCCATTATCTGGTGGGTCCTTGGATCTCGGATGTCCTCACCAATGACCCCAATGAATACGCAGCTGTTTGGTGTTTGTTCTCGATTGCGCTATGCGTCTCCGTGATCAAAACGCCAATCCGCAAATATCTCCATGTCACGCGGTGGTTTGGCTATCCTAAGCCAGCGGTGGTCTGAGGTGAGAAAATCCCTGAAATCCGGGATCCTGATTGCCCTCGCCATCGTCATTCAGTCCTGTGCCTCTTCCGGCGGAGAGGTTAGGGACGGCGTGATAGAGCTAGTGGCTGCCGATCATGATCAACGGGTTGACCTCAAGGTTGGTCAGTTAGTGACCGTTCGGTTGGATGCGAATCGAACCACCGGCTACACCTGGATGCTGCCTTCAGGCGAACTCGCGCAGGGCCTCGTTCAACCGCTGCATCCCGAGTCGCGTTACGACAGGAAGATTGACGGCATCTACTCGATGGGTGTGGGTGCGATAGAGGTCTGGGAGTTCAGGGCAGTGCGTGCGGGTTCGGGCACATTGAGGCTGGAATACCGCAGGCCCTTTGAACAGAACGTTGATCCCTTGCGAATCGTCGACTTTCCCTTGCGGGTGACAGACCCCTGAGGCATCGGAAGAAACTCGCTGGCATCCTCAGGGATGCCAGCGAGCATGAAGGTCAGCTCGTGAACTTCTGACCCTTCTTTGCTGCAATGCGCATTCTCAGTGCGTTGAGTTTGATGAAGCCTTCGGCATCCTTCTGGTTGTAGGCGCCCTTGTCGTCTTCAAATGTGGCAATATTCATATCGAAGAGACTGTTGTGCTCCGACTTTCGGCCCACAACGATCACGTTACCCTTGTACAGTTTCACTCTGACCTCGCCGTTAACCGTCGCCTGTGAAGAATCGATCATTTCCTGAAGCAGGAGTCGTTCGGGGCTCCACCAGTAGCCGTTGTAGATGAGGCTTGCATAGCGAGGCATCAATTCATCCTTGAGGTGCGCGACCTCACGGTCCAGCGTCAGGGATTCAATGGCCCGATGTGCGCGGAGCATGATCGTGCCGCCCGGGGTTTCGTAGCAGCCACGCGACTTCATCCCGACATAACGATTCTCAACGATGTCGAGTCGGCCAATGCCGTTGGCGCCACCGAGTTCATTCAGTCTGGCCAGAACCTTTGCAGGCGTCATGCGGACGCCGTCAATGGCGACGATATCGCCGCGTTCGTAGGTCAGGTTGATGAACGTGGGCTGGTCCGGCGCATTTTCTGGGGAGACAGACCATCGCCACATGTCTTCTTCAGGACCTGACCAGGGATCTTCAAGTACCCCACCTTCATAGGAGATATGGAGGAGATTGGCATCCATGGAGTAGGGCGAGGCCTTGCCTCGCTTCATTTCGATTGGAATGCGGTGCTTCTCGGCATATGCCAGCAGCGTTTCGCGAGACGTGAGATCCCATTCACGCCAGGGTGCAATGACCTTGATGTCAGGCTTCAGTGCATACGCGCCCAGCTCAAATCGCACCTGGTCGTTGCCTTTGCCCGTTGCGCCGTGGCAAATGGCATCACAACCGGTTTCGTTAACGATCTCAATCAGGCGCTTAGCAATCAGAGGCCGCGCAATCGAGGTGCCCAGAAGATATTCGCCTTCGTAAATCGTATTGGCCCGGAACATGGGGAATACGAAATCGCGGGCAAATTCCTCTGTGAGGTCATCAATGTAGATTTCCTTGATGCCCATGGCTTGCGCCTTGCTTCGCGCCGGCTCTACCTCTTCACCTTGACCGATGTCAGCCGTGAACGTCACGATTTCGCAGTTATAGGTTTCTCGGAGCCATTGGAGAATGACAGAGGTGTCGAGGCCGCCGGAATACGCCAGTGCGACTTTCTTGACGATAGGTTGGGTCATGGACGTTTATCCTGAAGGTAGAACAAACACGGGATTATAATTGCCACAGGGTCGCCTGTCCCGCTCCCCATCGGCTGATTTCTTGCGTAAGAGGCTTTAACACCATGACAACATCAGGACCTCATTCGGGCGTACCTTCGCAACGGGGTCTTCTAATCCGATTGATCTCGATCATCGGATTACTCTTGATCATCATGCTGATCATGCGCTTCCATGTCGCAAGTCACCCTCCCAACGAATACTCTGAACACCTCAGCCCGCTTCCGGCGTCGCAAAATCCCCAACAAACTGTCGAGACGGGCCTGTTTGTTCACAATATTTATGCCTTTGAGGCAGACAAGAAGATTTTTGATGCCGATGGGTGGATCTGGCTCAAGTATTCGAACACACTCCACGAATACATTCAGTCCCATGGCTTTTCACCGGCCAATTTGATCCATTTTGTGAATCAGGTGGATGATTACGATTTCGCCTTAGACCCGTCCAGCGATCAGCCGATTCTGATGCCGGATGGTCGCTACTATCAAAAATTCCGGTTTTCCGGCCACTTTTATGTGGACGAACTGGATTTTCGGCAATTCCCCTTCCAGACGATCACACTGCCGGTCATTGTCGAAATTCGGGCCCAGCGACTGCACCGGGATGCATCGCCCGTGCAATTGGCTATCGACACTGAAAGTTCGGGTATCGGCGCCTACATCGACGTCAGTGGCTATGAAACCAAGGGCTTCTCGGTTGAGGGAACCACCGAGAATTTCATGAGCCGTATGGGGAATCCCTTGGCCGATGCGAAGGGCTCGATATCCGAGCTACGATTGACCGTGAATTACCAAAAAGCCCTGAATTCAACTTTTCTGAAGCTGATCTTGCCCTTGATTACGGTGATGTTGTTGACCCTTTTTTCACCGTCGATCTCCCCCTTGGGATGGGAGGTTCGCGTCGGTATTCCCTCTACCAGTCTATTGACCCTGATATTCCTCCAGCAGACCTATCAAGCCAATATTCCTGACTTTCATTACCTGACCTTCTTGGATGGGGTCTACAACCTTTGTTATTTGATCGACCTGATCCTCTTTGGTCTCTTTCTTTGGGGTGCCAAGGTGATTTATATCGCTGCCGAGCATGATCAAAAGCAGGTGGCCGCCTATATTGAGCGGATCGACCATCGTTTTCAGATCGGTCTGACGCTTTTTCTAATCCTTGGCGTCATGATGGATTGGTGGATCCATTTCAGCGATTAATGGACTGAACCATGCAGAGAAATTTCCTTCCATTTCCCCCGCAAGGTCTCTATGTCATCACCAGAGATCCTCAGGGTGAACGGGTTAACCTGCTCGAGGAGGTTAAGTCGGCAGTCCGGGGAGGTGCTGCTGTCGTCCAATATCGTGCGAAGGAGGGGCGGTGTTCAGTTGATGAAGCGCGGGATCTTCTGGCAGTCTGCCGAAGCGCCTCTGTCCCTTTAATCATTAATGACGATGTCAATCTCGCGCTTGAGATTGGAGCCGACGGAGTGCATCTGGGCCGAGACGATGATGGGTTGATCCCTGCACGCGAGGCTTTGGGTTCCCGGAGCATCATCGGGGTCTCTTGTTATGACGATTTGTCACGGGCTCAAGCAGCACAGGAGGCCGGCGCGTCCTACGTCGCCTTTGGTCGTTTTTTTCCGT
The DNA here is from genome assembly GCA_041158345.1 of Pseudomonadota bacterium. Taxonomy (GTDB): domain Bacteria; phylum Pseudomonadota; class Gammaproteobacteria; order Methylococcales; family Methylococcaceae; genus UBA6136. Next base: position 42,690 of record JBEBBO010000142.1, read on the forward strand.
CCCAGACGAAGCCCAATGCGCCGTGCGCGAGCCTGGATACCCTGCGAAAAGCCCACAGAGATCTCCATATCCCGATTGTCGCGATTGGGGGGATCACCCGGAAAAATGGGGCGAGTCTGATCGACGCAGGCGCTCAACTTCTCGCCGTGATCGAGGGGGTCTTTGGGGAGCAATGCCCGGAAATCGCAACGCGCGAATTCCGGGCATTGTGGGATTAAAGCTCAGTCCCAGTTCAGCGCGCCGCCCGTCTGATACTCGGTGACCCGAGTTTCGAAGAAATTCTTTTCTTTCTTGAGGTCAAGAATTTCGCTCATCCAGGGGAACGGATTCTGAGCACCAGGATACTGTTCGGGCAGACCGATCTGATTACAGCGTCGATTGGCGATGTACTTCAGGTACTCCTCGAACATATTGGCATTCAGGCCCAAAACGCCACGGGCCATCGTGTCGTGCGCGTACTGAATCTCGATTTCGACCGCATCCTTGATGAGATCGATGATTTCTTGCTGGAACGCACTTCCCCACAGATGGGGATTTTCAATTTTGATTTGATTGATGACATCGATGCCAAAGTTCATGTGCATGGATTCATCACGGAGGATGTATTGGAACTGCTCTGCCGTTCCTGTCATTTTGTTCCGGCGTCCCATCGACAAAATCTGGGTGAACCCGACATAGAAGAAAATGCCTTCGAAAATGACATAGAAGGCAATCAAGTCACGCAAGAGACGCTGATCAGCCTCGGGGGTGCCTGTGCAGAATGTCGGATCCCCCAGTGACTGGGTGAAGGGCAGGGCCCATTCTGCCTTTCTGGAAACCGCGGGAAGCTCGCGGTACATGTTGAACACTTCCCCTTCATCCATGCCCAGCGATTCCACAACGTATTGGTATGCGTGGGTGTGTAACGCTTCTTCGAAAGCCTGACGCAAAAGGTACTGACGACATTCCGGGTTGGTGATGTGTCGATAGACCGCCAAGACGAGATTGTTAGCAACCAGTGAATCTGCAGTGGAGAAGAATCCCAGATTCCGTTTGATGATGATGCGTTCGTCTTCCGTGAGACCATCGGCACTTTTCCATAGCGCAATGTCCGCGTTCATGTTGATTTCTTGCGGCATCCAGTGATTTGCACAGGCATCCAGATACTTCTGCCAAGCCCAACGGTACTTGAAAGGCACCAGCTGATTAAGATCGGCACGACAGTTGATGATCTTTTTATCATCGACCTGGATTCGCTTCGCGCCCATTTCGATGGCTTCAAGGCCCGTGGCGCCATGATGAAGGTCGGAAGCGGCCGATGCTGTCGGCATGAGTGGCTCAGCGCTTACAAAAGCCTGGGTGGACGGTGCTGCCTTTTCCTCGGGAATACCCGATTGGGGTGGGGCAGTACGGGGGGTTGAAGGCGAGAATCCGCTCAATGGATCATCCCAGTTCAGCATGTTCCGTACTCCATGTAGTAAGCCAAAGGTAAGAGAGTTCGCAAAGTGCGCGATGGGATGATTATAGATCAAGAACTATATATTGTGTCTACTTGAAATTAGATCACAACATGTAGGGTGAAACGGACTGTTTCCAGAGGGCATAAAAAAGCCCGGCACGCCGGGCTTTTGGGGGAACTGGGGGGTTAGCGAGGAAGCTCGCTGCTCCCCATCAAGAACTCATCGACAGCACGCGCGCATTGACGGCCTTCGCGAATGGCCCAGACGACCAACGATTGACCGCGTCGCATATCTCCTGCTGTGAATACCTTGGCAACAGAGGTTTGGTAATTGTCGGTTGAGGCCCTGACATTTTGACGTTCATCCAGTGCCACACCGAGTTCCTCAAGCATCCCATTACGAACGGGATGAACAAAGCCCATGGCGAGGAATACGGCATCGGCCTTCAAGCTGAACTCAGACCCAGGGATGCGATTCATGACCCAGCGACCATTGTCCTGTGTCCATTCAACTTTGATGCAATTAATTTGCGTGACTTTTCCATTTTGACCCTCGAATGAGAGCGTATCGACGCTCCACATCCGCTCGCAACCCTCTTCATGGGAGCTGGAGGTTCTGAGTTTGTTGGGCCAATTCGGCCAGGTGAGGGCCTTGTTTTCCTTTTCCGGCGGCTTGGGCATGATTTCAAGCTGCGTGATACTGGCCGCGCCATGTCGACGGGACGTGCCAATACAGTCTGATCCAGTGTCACCACCGCCAATCACGATGACGTTCTTGCCGGTTGCCAGAATGCTCGTGGATTCCGGAATCGTATCGCCGGCATTCCGCTTATTTTGTTGCGGCAGGAAATCCATGGCGTAATGAATGCCTTGAAGCTCCCGTCCTGGAACCGGCAAATCACGGGGATGTTCCGAGCCACCGGCCAGAATCACGGCGTCAAAGTCTTTGGCCAACTGGCTTGCGGGAATGTCTTTGCCGATATGCCAGTTAGGACGGAAAAGAACCCCTTCGGCTTGCATCTGGGCAATGCGGCGATCAATCAACTGCTTTTCCATCTTGAAATCTGGGATGCCGTAACGGAGTAAGCCCCCGATACGATCATTTTTTTCAAAGACGGTGACTTCGTGACCCGCTCTTGCCAATTGCTGGGCCGCCGCAAGGCCTGCAGGACCTGAGCCGACGACAGCGATACGTTTTCCAGTCTTGTGGGGGGCGATCTGCGGCTGAATCCATCCCATTTCCCAGCCCTTGTCGACGATGGCGCATTCGATCGACTTGATGGTGACAGGCTCATCGGTCAGGTTCAGGGTACACGCAGCCTCACACGGAGCAGGACAAATTCTGCCGGTGAACTCAGGGAAGTTGTTGGTGCTATGGAGCACCTGAATCGCTTCTTCCCAACCCTGCTGGTAAACCAGATCGTTCCAGTCAGGGATGATGTTGTTGACCGGGCATCCATTGTGGCAATACGGAATACCACAATCCATGCAACGTGATCCCTGACGGATGAGTTCCTCTTCGGACAGGGGAACAACAAACTCCTTATAGTTCTGGACACGGTCGGTCACCATCGTATAACGACGGTCCTGACGCGAGACTTCCATGAAACCGGTGGGCTTACCCATGTTGATTTAACCTCTATGTGACGCCGTCATCGGCATCTGTGGAACTTGTGTTCTCGAATCTCGGCGATTCAGACAAAGGGCATCGGCTACGATGCCCTCTGGCTATTTTCTAGTGGCTCGCTTCAGCTCGCTCCTGAGCTGCATGCAGTTTTTCGAGAGCCAAACGGTAATCGACCGGCATGACCTTGACGAACTTCGGAAGATACGACTCCCAAGATTCGAGGATCCGCTTGGCCTTGGCGCTACCGGTGTACTGGCTGTGACGGGTGATCAGTGTCCAGAGACGTTTCTCATCATCACGGGTCATGTTATGCAACAGATCCACCAGACCATGGGATTCAAGATCCCCACCTTGATGCGCTCTGCGTTCCAGAGCACCGGCTTCGGCCGGTATCGGTTGGAGTTCGACCATGGAGAGATTGCAGCGATGGCCGAAATCTCCGGACTCATCAAGCACGTAGGCCACGCCACCGGACATGCCGGCTGCAAAGTTGCGTCCGGTTTCACCCAGGACAATCACGATTCCGCCCGTCATGTACTCACAGCCATGGTCACCGACGCCTTCGACGACAGCAACGGCACCGGAGTTACGGACAGCGAAGCGTTCACCCGCGACACCGCGGAAGTAGCACTCGCCCTGAATACCACCGTAAAGGACCGTGTTGCCGACGATGATGTTCTGCTCGGCGACAATGGGCGATTCCTTGGGTGGGTAAATGACAATCCGTCCACCGGATAGTCCCTTGCCCACATAGTCATTGCCTTCACCAGAAAGTTCGAGCGTAACGCCACTGGCAAGGAATGCCCCAAAGCTTTGGCCGGCTGTACCGTTCAGTTTGATGTGAATGGTGTCGTCATTCAATCCGGCATGACCATAACGCTTGGCCACTTGGCCAGAAAGCATGGCACCCACCGTCCGGTTGAAGTTACGAATGGGCAGTTCCATCTGAACCGGCGTTTTTGATTCAAGGGCGGGCTTGGATTGAGCGATCAGCTGGTGATCCAGCGCTTTTTCCAGTTCGTGGTCCTGTTTTTCCGTATTCAGGATAGAAACCCCTTCACCTGGATTGGGCTTAAAGAGGAGACGTGACAGGTCAATCTTGGATGCCTTCCAATGCGCGACGGCCTTGCGCATATCCAGTCGATCGGTTTGTCCGATCATTTCATTGAATGAGCGGTAGCCGAGCTTCGCCATAATTTGCCGCACTTCCTCAGCGATGAAGAAGAAGAAATTCACCACATGCTCAGGCTGACCGGTGAAGCGCTTGCGCAATTCCGGATCCTGAGTGGCAACGCCCACAGGGCAGGTATTGAGGTGGCATTTGCGCATCATGATGCAACCTTCAACGATCAAAGGTGCCGTTGCAAAACCAAACTCATCGGCACCGAGAAGCGCGGCCATGACGACGTCACGTCCGGTTCTCAGGCCGCCATCGGCCTGGACACAAACGCGACCGCGGAGCTTGTTGAGCACCAGAGTCTGATGGGTTTCGGCCAGTCCGATTTCCCAAGGAAGTCCCGCGTGCTTGATGGACGTAATCGGGCTAGCGCCGGTTCCGCCATCGTAGCCTGCAATCGTGATGTGATCGGCATGGGCCTTGGCGACACCTGCGGCGACCGTTCCCACACCGACCTCGGAAACCAGTTTCACGCTGATGCGTGCTTCCGGATTCACATTCTTGAGGTCATGGATCAACTGACCGAGATCTTCGATGGAGTAGATGTCGTGGTGTGGTGGGGGGGAGATCAGGCCAACGCCAGGGGTAGAGTGGCGGACGCGGGCAATGGTGGCGTCGACCTTATGCCCGGGCAGCTGTCCGCCTTCGCCCGGCTTTGCACCCTGGCTGATCTTGATTTGAATGTCGTCAGCGTTGACGAGATATTCGGTAGTGACACCGAATCGCCCTGAAGCGACCTGCTTAATTGCAGAGCGCATGGAGTCTCCGTTCGCCAGCGGTTTGAAACGTTCCGCAAGTTCGCCACCTTCACCGGTGTTGGATTTACCCCCAATCCGGTTCATCGCGATGGCTAACGTGGTATGCGCTTCATAAGAAATCGAGCCAAAGCTCATCGCACCGGTTGCGAAGCGCTTCACGATCTCTTTCGCAGGTTCGACCTCATCCAGGGGAACCTCAGCGCGGCTGTAATCGAAGTCGAGGAGGCCGCGGAGAGTGATCAAGCGTTCGTTTTGCTCATTGATGGAGCGGGTGTATTCAACGTACGTCGACCAATTGTTCGTCCGGGTAGCATGCTGAAGTTTCGAAATGGTCTCTGGAGTCCAGACGTGGTCCTCACCGCGAACGCGATAGGCATATTCGCCGCCGACATCCAGCGCATTGCGATAGATTGGCGCATCGCCGAAGGCGGCGCGGTGTCTTTTGACGGTTTCTTCGGCGATTTCTAGAAGGCCTGCACCGTCCGTCGTTGCGCTGATTCCAGGGAAATAACGAGCCAGGAAGCTGTCGCTCAGACCAACCGCATTGAAGATCTGTGCACCGCAGTATGACTGGTAGGTTGAAATGCCCATTTTGGACATGATTTTGAGCAGTGCCTTACCCACCGCCTTGATGTAGCGCTTGTGTGCTTCATCCGGAGAGATCTTTTCCGGGAAACCGCGAGTCAGTGAGGAGAGCGAATCAAATGCCAGATACGGATTGATCGCTTCCGCACCGAATCCTGCAAGCAGGGCGAAATGATGAACTTCGCGTGCTTCACCCGTCTCCACAACCAAGCCCACTTCGGTGCGTTGGCCAGTCTTGATCAGATGGAAATGCACGGTTGCCGTCGCCAGCAGGGCAGGAATCGCAACGTGTTCCGCATCCATCTTCCGATCGGAGAGAATCAGAATATTGTTACCCGCAGCGACAGCTTGCTCCGCCGCTGAACATAAGTTCTCCAGCGCGCGTTCCATTCCCGGAGCACCGGAGTCTGCTGGGTAGCAGATGCTCAGCGTCGTGGTCTTGAAAACGCCACTGGTCTTGGCTTCGATGCGACGAATCTTTTCAAGATCCTTATTGCTCAGAATCGGCTGATGGGCCTCAAGTCGCTTATGTGTGCCACCGTTCTTGAGATCCAGAAGGTTAGGGCGTGGGCCAATGTGCGTCACCAGGGACATCACCAGTTCTTCGCGAATGGGGTCGATGGCCGGATTGGTCACCTGAGCGAAGGCCTGCTTGAAGTAGTCATAGAGCATGCGCGACTTGGATGACAGAACCGCCAAGGTCGCATCGGTACCCATGGAGCCTACGGGTTCCTGACCGGTCAGAGCCATCGGCGTCAAGAAAAACTTGATGTCTTCCTGGGTGTAACCGAATGCCTGTTGGCGATCCAACAAGGTTTTGTCGTCCGGCGGCATGGCCGAGACTTCAGAGGGAAGTTTTTCGAGTTGGATCTGGGTGTCGGACAGCCACTTCCGGTAGGGCGCTTTCTCCGCCAGTTCCGCCTTGATTTCCGCATCATCAATGATGCGTCCCTGTTCCATGTCGATGAGGAACATCTTGCCAGGCTGGAGGCGCCACTTCTTGATGATCTTATGTTCAGGAATGGTGAGCACGCCCATTTCGGAAGCCATGACGACATGGTCGTCATCGGTGATCAGGTATCGGGCTGGCCGCAGACCGTTTCGATCGAGGGTTGCACCAATCTGTTTTCCATCCGTGAAGGCCACAGCGGCAGGGCCATCCCACGGTTCCATTAGCGCGGAGTGGTACTCATAGAAGGCCCGCCGCTTCTCATCCATCAAAGGGTTGCCAGCCCAGGCTTCGGGGATGAGCAGCATCATGGCGTGGGCCAATGAGTACCCGCCCATGACCAGAAGTTCGAGCGCATTGTCGAAACTCGCTGAGTCTGACTTCCCTTCGCCGATCAATGGCCAAATCTTGTCGAGGTCTGCACCAAGAATCTCGGAAGACATCGAATGGCGCCGTGCTGCCATCCAATTGATATTGCCACGGACCGTATTGATTTCGCCGTTGTGGGCGATCATGCGGAATGGGTGGGCAAGATCCCAAGTGGGGAAGGTGTTAGTGGAGAAGCGCTGGTGAACCAAGGCAAGGGCTGAGATGACTCGCGCATCGCACAGATCCAGGTAATAGATTCCCACCTGATCGGCCAGCAGCATGCCTTTGTAGACAAGCGTGCTGGAGGAGAAGGAGGGGATATAGAACATCTTGCCTTCCTCAAGCTTCAAATCGCGTATGCGATTATCGATCTGCTTGCGAATCACGAAGAGTTTGCGCTCGAAGGCCGCCTGATCTGGGCAGTTTTCACCCTGTCCGACGAAAACCTGACGAATACGGGGTTCAATCTTTTTTACTGACTCACCAAGACCTGTACTGTCGACGGGAACGTCACGCCAGCCGAGAAGTTTTTGCCCTTCCGCCTTAACGAATTCCTCGATGATCGCTTCGCAGGTTGCGTGGTGCTCTGCACTTTGGGGCATGAAGACCATGCCGACACCGTAGGCCCCGGCCTGTGGCAAGGTGATGCCCAGCTTTTGGGTTTCCTCGCGGAGGAAAGCATCAGGGATTTGGATCAGAATGCCGGCACCATCCCCGGCCAGTGGATCTGCACCCACGGCGCCGCGATGCGTAATGTTCCGGAGGATCTCTAATCCTCGGCTCACAATGTCATGGCTCTTTTGGCCCTTGATATGGGCGATAAAGCCGACACCGCAGGCATCGTGTTCGTTGCGCGGGTCATAAAGACCCTGTTGTTCCGGGATGGCGTTAAAACTCATTAATTACCTCGGTCAGGAATCTGGAGCCCCTTGAGCTCGGGCAGCGGCGATATGTGGGCTTGACCCGAACAATTCACCTGGGCGGTGGCTTGGCACCCCCGGGTACCGTCAGCGATACGGGAGCCGGCCATCAGACGACACGACGAAGTGCCGAGCAAATGGCTTGAAAATATACTGTTTTAGCCCCTGTCTTTCAAGGGATCGCCCGGCTGCTCAGGGGAGAGTGGTCCCGAACTGCGGCGAGAGGATCCCCCAAAAGGCCTTACGTCTATCCAAGACAAAAGGGTATATCATCGAAGAGGGCTTGGCGGGCCCTGATTATTTCGAATGAGGAAATTAAGGATGCAATTACTGAGCGACATTGTTCGCGATACGGATGAAAACTTCGGTCTCGGGAACAGGGCCACAGTTTTGGTATCGGAGGCAGCAAAGTGCCTTTTCGATTCGCGTCGTGGTGGGTTGAAGGGGTTTCTGGAGCGACTGGAATCCGAGGGCCTCTCCTCTGATTTGGCGAATTGGCGAAATACGGCGCAGGAAATTCGGTTTCCAGAGGGACTTTGGGTCGATCAAGTTCTTGGGATTGAGACGATTACCCAAATCGGGCGAGATCTCGGGATGGCCAATGCCCGGGTGAGGACCGCTCTGGCCTACGTGATTCCGCATCTGATTCGCTATTTTTCGGCCGGGTCGACACTACCCGATCAACTCCCCTCCGCGGTCCAGGATTATCTTTCAGCTGCGCGTCCGGAGCACCTCGCCCCGAAAAGTCGGGGACTCAGCAAGGCGAAGCGCCCCAAAAAACGGTCTGGGGGTCGTGGCTTCGTTCCCGGAAAGGTGCTTTGGGCCGGGGGTGTCGTTGCTCTCCTGATTAGTGGCTTTTTTCTAGGGCATGACGTCCTGACGCGCAGTCAACCGGTTCTTTCGGAAACGCCTGCCAAAGAGTCGGCGTCTGACGTCAACGCCAAAGAGCCTCTCACACGCCTTGAAAAGGCATCTGATTCAGCCTCACAGGCACAACCCGCAGAGCCCCGTGGTCCCGGATCAAGGCTGGTGCTGAGAAGCTACGGCAATCAAATCGAGTACTTAGGTTTCGTGAATTCACCTGAAGCCAAAGCGCAGTTGATCGAAAAACTTCAAAAATCCTTTGGTGCAGCAAGGCTCACCGGTGAGGTCGTCGTTGAGGCTGAACGAGCGGAACCGGTCTGGATGACTCAACTGGACCGGTTGTTACCGTTGGTCAACGTGCCAGGGCTGGATATCCGACTTGAAGGAAATACCGTCAGGGTCGGCGGTTGGTTGGCTGAAGAGGATCGGACGAGCGTTCTCAATAATTTAATGAGCGCCCTGGGCGCAAGCTATCGATTTGGTTATCTCCGGGAAGAGGAGGTCGAGCGCGTTCAGGATTCCCGTCAGTTCGTCTTGGCAGCCCTAGCCCACGCTGCAGCAGAGATCAAACCGCAAGAACTGGTTTCAATTCTGAACCGATGGGTGATTAATTTTCCCGAAGGTTCGGCGCTGTTTCCGGATGACGCCAGGGAGGTGCTGGCTCGGGTCGCTGAAGCGCTGAAAATCGCAAAGCCCCAATCGGTGATTGAAATTCAGGGGCATGTTGATGCGGAAGGGTCGGTTGGGTTAGCCCAAAAGCTCTCACTTGAGAGGGCGAATGCCGTTCGGGATGCATTGATCAAGTCCGGTGTTTCAAGTGGGGTGCTCCGCACCAAAGGGTATGGCAGCGAAAAGAGGCTATCGACGGTCGGCGCGCCCTTTGATCACCTTCGAAATCAGCGAATCGAGTTTCGCGTGATTCAGGTCTGTGATCCCTATTTTCCGTGTGAAGCGGCCACGCCTTCCAGACGCGCGCCTCTGCCGGACCCCAATGTCCCTGCGACAGAGCCTGCGTCATCCGCAGAAAGCATTCGTGGGTCGGCCAGCACCGTGAGCGGAACGGATACTCGGCCGGCCTTGAATCCCTCAGAGGCGACGAGTACACCGAGTGTGCCCGCTGTGTCTTTGCCCCGGCCCGCCTCGAGGAGTTCCGAGGAGGGTGATGGTCAGGACCTCAATGCAGCACCAACTTCAGGATCCAAACTGAAAGCGCTTTCAGAGGAACTGCCGCCGCCGCCTCCCAAACCGAAGCCCAAGCCGGTGACCCCACCTAAACCTCCGGCCGCCAAGCCAGAGGAATGGTACGACCCGTTGGGCCTTTTCTAGATTGACTTAGTCTTTGGAAAAGTCGACGTTTGGATCTTCGCCGGCCTTGAGCTTTCGCATCTCAACCGGCGAGATCCTGCCCTTCGATGAGATCTTGTCATAGATCTCACCAAAGGCTTGCTTGCAGAAGGGTAAGCTGTCTCTTAGTCGATCGTAGGCGGCGTGGTCAAACATCTTGCGAAAGTCCTCTTCGCTCAGAAGGGTCTTCGCATAGAGCGCCTGATATCCCTGGTTTTCGATGACAAACTGCTCCAGCTGAGGCAGTGCTTTTCTGCCATCAAAGGCGGGTTTCTTAGGGGTGCCGTAGGCGCCAATATCGACATACATCGGGTCGCGATCGCCGTTTGGAGCGTTGTAGGGATGAATCAGCCCCAGATGCTCGGCGTTATCAAAGACGGCCATGGGAGACAGCCACAGGGGGTACAGATCGAAATGATCGTCGAAATACTCCAGTGATTTTTTGAGCAGGGCCATGGGCATCAGCATGTCCTGAACGACATGGTGCTTTTCGCGAAGTCGCCGGGTTGTTTCCGTCTCGGTGTACTTCAGGAGCTCAATTCGAGGGGGGAGCGCCCATCCAAGGAGTAGCCTGAAGACCGGATTGTTTCCGAACGTGATGATTTCTTCCATCGCCCAGAAGTAACTCCGGGTATGGCGGTGGAGATAATCTCTAAGCGGAATGTATTCGATGACCTCTTTGCCCTGATTCAGAATGTCCTCGACGTGCTTGTAGAACCAAGGCTTGTACCAGCGACCAATTGGATTGATCGGACCATCATCACTCGGACTGTCCGTCAGGTTACCAATCATGACCACACCCCGATCACGACTGTAGGTCAGCGCCTCGACATAGGCGTTGTCTTCCGTGTTACGTGAGGCCGCATCAAAAGCTTCAGTCAGGGTGTCCAGCTGAGTCTTGGGGTAGTAGGCCACCCGCACGAACTTTTTGGCGGGAATGATTTTTAACTCGGCGGCTACGAGAAAGCCGAGCGTTCCATGACTCCAAGGAATCAGGTGGAAAAGCTCCGTATTTTCATGGGCTGAGCAGTGCAGAAGCTTGCCCTCTGCCGTCACAATGTCAAACGACTCGCAGATATATTGAAAGAGGCCATATTTGTGGCTGCTGGTCTCAACCCCAAAACCCATGATCAGTCCACCGACGGTCAAATCATCGAGTTCGGGGACCACGGGCAAGATCCAGCCGCGGGCGATGAGCGATCTTGATATTTGCCCCATGCTGGCCAGCGGTTCGACGCGAACGGTCTGAGCTTTTTCGTCAATCGACAGGATGTCGTACATCCCGATAAAGATGTTCCGCCTCGAGAGCTTGTATTTAGGCACCATTTCGCTCATGGATTGCCATCCGGAGCGCGCGGTACAGAGTTTCTCCTTTGCGCCATCTGCCTGCCAATCCTTGATTTGCTGAATCACCGACTGCACGCGTTGCTCATGCCTTTGTGGGGCCGTACGCATTCGAAAAAGGATGTGGTTGCGCACGAAAACGTATGCACTGTAGAGACAGGAAACCGGAAGCAAACAAACCGTTGCGAACAGGCCGCGGTGATGGGTCAGGATATATTCAAAGATCTGCCCGGAGGCTGGCAATTTCTGGGACATGAGACTAGTGCGGTGGGTCAAAGTGGAACGTGTTCGGATTTTGCGCAAAGGCTGTAATCCAATCATCGGGATTGAGCGTGGCATGTTACCATTCCGCGTTAATGCACGATCAATTTAGGACCCAATGAGTTCTACTCCGATTCTGGTTACCGGTGGCACCGGTCATCTTGGCGCGAACCTCGTCCGCAGACTGCTGGATGAGGGACACGCCGTCAGGGCACTGGTTCGTCCAGGCCGAAATAATGGGGCATTTGATGGCCTCGCTCTCGAAGTGATCGAGGGAGATCTCAGGGACCTCCAGGCGGTTCGTCAGGCTGTGTCGGGGTGTCTTAAGATTTACCACTGCGCGGCGCATGTCTCCACGATTGAGGGGGATGCAGCCCATCGTCGAGAAGTCTTCGATACCAATGTGATCGGGACCATGAATCTTCTGAATGCTGCGCGAGACGCCGGTGTTGAGAAGGTCGTCGTCTCAGGTTCGCTGAGCGCAACGGGTTACGAAAAGGACGTCCCGAGCGATGAGTCAGCCCCTTTTTACCCCTTTGATCGTCACCTCCCTTATGGTTTCACCAAGCATCTGGTTGAGCACCACTGTCTGCGTGCACATGCTGAGGGGCTTGACGTTGTCGTCGCCGTCTCTTGCGCGATCATTGGTCCTAACGACTTTGTGCCTTCGCGTTTCGGGCAGGTTCTGATTGATTTTGCTCACGGCCAGTTGCGGGCGTATATCCCGGGCGGATTTGAGTTTGTCTCGACGAGAGACATTGTCGAAGGGCATCTCCTGGCCATGGAGAAGGGGCGCTCTGGTCAGAAGTACCTGATCAGTACCACCTATTCGACGGTCGACGATTTGATGGATCTTTTCTCACGGGTCACGGGCAGGCCAAAGCCCAAGCTAAGGCTACCGATTCCTGTAATGGCAGCAATCGCTGCGATTGCTGACAAGACGTGGTTTCGTTTTTTTCCAAACAAGCCTCGACGATTCACCCCTGCTGCAGTGCGATTACTCAGCATGCATCGCAGGGTGGATAACACCAAGGCGCGCAACGAACTGGGCTTTATGCCGACCTCGCTCGAGGACGCCGTCCGTGATGCCTACGACGATTTTGTCCGGCGAGGCCTGATTCGGCCGTAAGGGACCTTAATTGGTTGGGACTCCGGTCCCCCCCCTGTCTTATTTCTTGATGTTATGGAGTGCCCTATGAGGGATCCCCTTGATGACCGCGAACTGACACCCCCTCCTTCGTTCTCTGAAGCTCGAAGCACCCGGCAGAAAGCCAGAGCGGCTGGGCTTGACCCGGATCGATGGTATGCCGTCGAGTATGACCGTGAGATCAAAAATGGCGAAGTAAAGGAAGTGCAGTTCTGGAACCTTTCGATAGCCCTCTACCGAGGGGATGATGGGGTTCTGGCCGCTGTACAGAATCGTTGCCCCCACCGCCATCTCAAGCTAACCCATGGCGCCGTTGATAAATGCCAGCTTCGTTGCGCTTACCACGGCTGGTCCTTCAATCGGGACGGTTGGCTGACGGACTACTCCCATGACAGCTTCGGCAAGCCCTTGATCAAAAGTCGGCTGCGTACCTTTCCTGTGGAAGTTCGCTATGGCTTGATCTGGGTGTTCCCTGGGGATTCTGATCTTGCTTCGGTGGAGAAAATCCCCGAGATTCCTGAGCTGATGTCTGACAATCCATGGGCCGGATTTACTGTTGACTACACCTGGAAAACCCATCATTCCATGGTGATCGACAATATCTGCGATTTTGCACACGCCTTCCTGCACCGAAAGTATCAGCCCTTTGTAGACGCAAAGCTGACCCACTATGAGTCTGATGACGAGAAGGTCTATTTGACCTACGACACCTATATGGCTGAGGGTAAGTTTTCCAAGTACTTCGTGAATCGGAAGCGAGTGAACACGCGTTCAATTGAAATCTGCTACGAGTATCCCTATCAGTGGTCCAATACGGGGGATAGCATCAAGCACTGGTGTTTCCTCCTGCCAATCGACGAGCGAACAACTCGGGTCTTTTTTATATTTTATTTTGACAGCGTCAAGATACCGCTCATTCCCTTTAATGCGCCTAAATGGCTGACACAAATGGTGCTGAATGCTTCCGTGCCATTGCTGTTCAAACCCTTGCTGGCAGAAGATGGTGTTGCGCTTGAAGCCGAGCAGATTGGCTACGAGAGCCACTGGAATGCACCGCCCATTGAATTAAACCCGATTGTGCCGCTACTGCAGAAACTGACAGTTCAAAAGTGGCAGCAATACGTGGAGCGTAATACCGCGCCGGAAAAATCTGCATCAGTCACCGAGCCTGTAGCCGAAGCGGTTTGATGCCGGAACCTTGAAAAGGCGGGGCCCCGAAATGTGGGGCTCCGCCGATGCCATCTCTTCAGCCCAAGCTTGGATTATTCCAGCGGATTCGATGAGGCCAGCTCTACGATTTCCGGTACGAACTCCGGAAAGCTCTCAAGGCCATGATTGCCGCCTCGCCTGATAGTTACCCGCGCCCCGTGGTAGACATCCACAGCCGTGCGATAGTCGAGAACGTCATCTCCCGTCTCCAGAAGTACCCAGAATCTTTCTGGTTTCGTGAGGGTGATCACCTCAAAGTCACGTAATTCCTGAATGTGTTCTGGCGTGAGGGTAAAGTTCTCTCCCGTGTAGAGATTCTGGTGGGGGCCTACCCAGGGGGCGAGAAGATCAGCGGCATGACAGGCTGGGTTAATCAAAACCGCATTCAGGTCGAATCGCTCAGCAAGAAAGGTTGCGTAATACCCTCCAAGCGAGCTGCCAACAATGAGGGGAGGGGTAGAACAGGCATGAATGACTTTCGAGACTCGATCGATGGCACTCAGGGGTGAAATGGGGAGGTCTTCACACCAAAATTCATCGGATCTTTGTCGCTCAGCCAGATATTGCCCAAGCTGTTTGGCCTTGATCGAAATGGCAGAGGAGCGAAAGCCGTGTAAGTAGATAATCATTGATTGGGGAGCAAGCCAGAGGTCCTGCCAGAAGGCAGATTAAGGTCGCCCGATCAACGACCCTTGGGCGGATGATGCCACCTCAAGGCGAGGAAAGCGAGACAGCTATTGGATCAAGCGGCCCGCTGAGTATTCTGCTCTTTGTGCGGGTGCATGCAGCTTCGAATCAAATTCTTCGCATCCGCAGCACACTTTCCGCATTGACGGCAGGCACCTGTTGCGCGACCGAGTGAGCGAACCGTTTTGACGCCTTCTTCCCGAACTTGTCGACGAATCTCTTTTTCAGTGACCGCTTCGCAGATACAAATGTACATAGACGTGCTCCTGTTGGCGTGAACAGGAATGTAATACAAACAAGAACGATTATCAAGTGCAAATCTTTCGCGTCGACGGCGGACGAATCGCCCGAAAGCGTATACTAGGGGGTCTTGTAAAGAGCCCCTTCAACCAACGCTTCACCAACCGTCAAACCAACTACTACCATGACCGAGATCCAGTACACCCTTCGTGAAAAAGACCTGCTGGTCTTCAATGACCACCAGTTCTGCCAGTCACCGGCCGTACAGAAGAAATTCCGACGCCATCAGGCCACCATTCCCGCCTTTTTGGGGCTCATGGCCATCTTTGTCTGGTTCTATTATCAGGACACGCTGACCGCGATGTGGATTGCAATCGCGGCGGTCAGTTGGGGATTTGGTGCGCCTTGGCTGTTGCGCTGGAATGCCAAACGGCGCGCACTGGCGCTTTATACGCTGGACGACCTGAAACGCATTTTGGCGACCTACACCCTCAGAGTGGAAGACAATGATCTGGTAGAGATTGGGAGTGCTGGTGAGTTCCGCATTCAGTGGAAGGACGTGCTTCGCATCGAACCAGCAAAAAACTATGCCTTTATTTTTGTGTCGGTTGATTCAGCGATCATTATTCCGAGGAAGGCCATCACCAAGGGTGATCTTCTGACCTTCTACAAGGCCGTCGAAGAGCACATTGAAAAGGCTGCTTAATTGTCTGATTAAAGTACCTTATGATCAGCGCGCGTAATCTGGCCCTCAGGAGAGGGCCAAGAGTTCTCTTCGAGGGAGCCTCCTTTACCCTGAACCGAGGGGATAGGATTGGTATCACTGGGGCCAACGGTGCAGGGAAGTCGAGCTTCTTTGAATTGATGCTGGGAACCCTCCATCCCGATCAGGGGGAGTTGGATGTTGCCCAGGGACTGGAGATTGCCCATGTGGCACAGGAAACTCCAGCCCTTGATACGGCTGCGATTGACTATGTTCTTGATGGTGACCGCGCATTACGTCAGATTGAAGCGCGCATTCAGGCTGCGGAGATCAGCGGTGATGGCATGGAACTCGCGCATCTGCATGAAGACTACCTTCATGCAGGGGGATATGAGTCACGCGCGAAGGCCGCCCGATTGCTCAATGGATTGGGATTTGCTGCGGGTTCAGAAGAGAGATCTGTCAGCGAATTTTCGGGAGGGTGGCGAGTCCGATTGAATGTGGCCCAGGCACTGATGTGTCGATCTGACGTTCTATTGTTGGACGAACCGACCAATCACCTTGACCTCGATGCCGTCATTTGGCTCCAGGACTGGCTTTCAAGCTATCCCGGAACCCTGTTGTTAGTGTCTCATGACCGCGATTTCCTGGATGACCTCGCGACGCATATTCTTCATATTGAACATGGCAAGGTTCAATTACACACGGGAAACTATTCGGACTTTGAGACCCGTCGGGCAGAAATGTTGGCCCAGCAGCAATCAGCCTATCTCAGACAGCAACGCGACTTGCAGCGGATTCAGAGCTTTGTGGATCGCTTCAGAGCACAGGCCACCAAGGCCCGTCAGGTACAAAGCCGACTCAAGGCCCTGGATCGGATGAGTCTGATCGCAATGGCGCAAGCCGACGGTGAAGTGTCTTTTAGTTTTGAAGCCCCGGAAAAGTATCCTTCACCTCTGCTTCGTCTCGATGAGATCAGTGTGGGTTATGGCGATGTCTCCATTCTTTCGGAGATTTCATTCACGGTCAGCCCCGGTGACCGAATTGGACTGCTCGGGCCCAATGGTGCCGGTAAGTCGACCTTGATCAAAATGCTAGCAGGCGTGATCTCGTCTTCGACGGGGGACCGTATTGCTGCACAGGATCTGAAGATAGGGTACTTTGCCCAGCACCAGTTGGAGCAACTCAACCCGGACCAGAGCGCTCTCTGGCATCTTCAAAAGCTGAATCCGAAGGCGCTAGAGCGGGATTTACGCAATTATCTTGGCGGCTTTGGGTTTCAAGGCGAAAGGGCCCTAACGCCCGTCGGTCCCTTTTCTGGCGGCGAAAAATCAAGGTTAGTTCTGGCCATGCTGATTCGGCAACGCCCCAATCTGCTCCTTCTCGATGAGCCGACCAATCATCTTGATTTGCCGACGCGCGATGCGTTGAGTATCGCGCTTCAGGAGTTCGAGGGGGCTTTGGTTTTGGTCTCCCATGATCGTTACCTTCTTCGCTCAGTAGCAGACGAGTTCTATTTGATTGCTGATGGTGGGGTCGAACCCTATGAGGGCGATCTGGATGAGTACCGTCGCTGGTTGTCCGATCGAAGGCAGCGTCAGAAATCACCCCAGCCAAATTCGACGCCAACACCCTCCGTGCCGGCTGCTCGGCAATTGAGTCGTCAGGAGGAAGCGGAACAACGGAAACGCCAGAAATCGTTGACGACCGCCATGGAGCGTGCCGAACGGCAGATGAATCAGGCTGGAGAGGCGCTGCGTCTGATTGAAGAGAAATTGGCAAGCGAAGATCTTTACCTTGCTGAGTCTCGATCTCAGTTGGACCGCTTGGTCGCCGAGCGCGACACGCTTGCGAGTCAACTCCAAGCCGCAGAGCAAGTGTGGCTCGAGAGCAGTGAGGCCCTTGAGGCATTGACAACATGAAGGCTCTCCTGAGTCTTTTTTTGGACATTTCACTGTTTCGGAAAGGACCACAGGATGTTCCTAACTCTGCCGTTTTGTTTGGCCTGGTTTTCCTGGTCGATGTTGCGATATCGACCGTCGTGGGTGCGCTTGATGGGGACATCATCGGTGCGATACTTCAGGCCCTGGTTGCCTCCGTGTTGCTTTTGGCCTCTGTTGCGCTGCTCTTGCTGCTGACCTCTCACCGGGAGCGGTTTCAACGAACCGCAACCGCAGTGCTAGGCTGTGATGCCTTGATCACTCTGGCGGCGCTCCCTGTGTCCCTGCTTTCCGATCGAGTGGATGGCCTGGGCCTTTTGATCATGGGTATCTTGTTCTGGAATCTTGTGGTTTTTGCCCACATCCTCAAGCAGTCCTTGGGAGTGGGCTATACCCTCTCGTTGGCACTCGCTCTGATCATTACCTTCACCAGTCTCGACCTGATGGCACGGATTTTTTCTGCGTAAGCTCTACACTTGTGACCGCTCTTACTGAGTGATAGCGTGATGGCGGAATGGACGTACCGCGGAGCGAACTATGATCTATAAAACCATACTTGTTGCCCATGATTTCTCAGACAGCGGGGTCAGGGCTTTCCATCGGGCCTTGGCCTTGGCCAGGGAATTTGATGCACAACTTCATCTGCTGCATGTTGTCGAATATATAGTGCCCATCGATACCAGTTTTGGAGCAATTTCACCCTTTGATGGGGATCTCACCGATCAACTGCTGGTCTCGGCGCGTAAAAGGCTGGTTCATCTGGGTGAAAATCACGAAATCCCTGAGGAACACTGCCGAGTGGAACTTGGCAGTCCAAAAATCGAGATCATTCGAATTGCCGAGTTGGTCAAGGCCGACTTGATCATTCTGGGTTGCCATGGGCGCCACGGCTTGGGCTTATTGCTGGGGTCAACGGCCGCCAGTGTGGTGAATCATGCGGTCTGTGACGTCCTTTCGGTCCGCCACGAACCCAGATAGCGGCGTTTAGCGTTTTTCGCGGAACCGAATACCCAAGGAGTTCAGTTTCCGGTAGAGGTGAGTGCGCTCCAGACCAATCGCTGACGAGAGGCGCGCAACACTTCCCGCGTACTTGTCGAGATGGTATTCGAGATAGGCTTTCTCGAAGTGCTCTCGGGCCTCCTTGAGTGGGAGGTTGTAGAAATCGGGTTGCTGAATTTGATCCTGCGGCGTTTCCACGACGGTTTCACCGACAGCAGCCTTTACTTCTTCAAGTTCGACATCTTCACCGCTTCCGAGAATCAGGATGCGCTGCACCAGATTCTTGAGTTCCCGGATATTGCCGTACCAAGGATAGTTCCTTAGGAAGTTCTGTACTGAGACGGGAAACCGGCGGAAGGGAAGCTTCTCGCGACTGACAAAGTACTCCACATAGAAGTTGAGCAAGTCAGGGATGTCCTCGCTGTGATCTCTGAGTGGTGGGACCTTTAGGGAGACCACATTGAGGAGATAGTAGAGTTCGGCTCGGAATCGTCCCGACCGCACCTCATCTTCAAGGGATCGGCACGTCGAGGCGATGATGCGCACATCGACATGAACGAGTTCGCTTCCGCCGATGCGTGAAAAGGAATTGGATTCCAGAGCACTCATCAGCCGAACCTGCGTCTCAGGTTCCATGTGAGCGACCTCATCCAAAAACAGGGTTCCGCCATTCGCCTGCTCTAACAGACCATGCTGAATTTGGTCACCATCGACACGACCAAAAAACTCAACAGCGGAGTTGCTACTGGCGATGGTTCCCACACCAACGTCGACGAAGGGGGCTTCTCGACGAGCACTGCTGTGATGGAGGTAACGCGCCAGTGTTTCCTTCCCTGAGCCAGGCTCACCGATCAGGAGAACCCGCGTGTCATGCTGAGCCAGTCGCTTGACTTGATCCCTCAACTTTTCCATGACCAGGCTTTTGCCGATGGGTTCAACCGGACTTTCCATGCGCCGTTTAAGGCCGATGTTCTCTTTACGAAGCTTGGCCGCCTCCAGAGCACGCTCAACGGTGACGATGAGCTTGGCCATGGATAGGGGTTTTTCCAGAAAATCGTAGGCGCCGAGTCGCGTAGCTTCCACGGCCGTCTCCACAGTGCCATGACCTGACATCATGATCACGGGGCATAGGCCATCTTCACGAAGCCAGTCTTTCAGAAGACTGATACCGTCCTCATCCGGCATCCAGATATCGAGAAGAATCAATTCAATACGGTGGGCAAGGCGCATCTCCCTGGCCGTCGCCGCGTTCTCGGCAACTAGAACGTCATAGCCTTCGTCAACCAGAATCTCCTTCAGCAACTCGCGGATGTCGGGTTCATCATCGACAACCAAAATGGTTTTCTTGGTTAGGTTCATCTTGATCAGGGGTGAGATTCGGTCGCTACAGGGAGGGTGATGATGAAGCTTGCGCCATTATGATAATGGCTGTCTAGCCTGATCTTTCCACCAAATTCTTCAATGATGCGTTTCACGATCGCAAGTCCGAGGCCTGTCCCCTTTGATTTGGTAGTGACATAGGGCTCAAAGATACGACTGGACTGTTCCGCCGAAATTCCTGGCCCATTGTCTGAAATGCGAATTTCGACCTGTGATGTGCCCGCATCCTCGGTCAGTCGGGTGCCCAGGGTGACTTTGCCCGCGTGACCTTGCGGCATGGCTTCCAAGGCGTTTTTGATCAGGTTGTGGACAACCTGCCTCAATTTGACGGGGTCGGCCAGAATCTCGGGGACGTCACCTTGATGCGAAAATTCAAAAGTCAGCCCCGATGAAGGAGGATAAAGGGCCACAATCTCGTCCAGCAAAGGTCGGATAGCGATGGGACACAGCTGGACGATGGTTGGTTTGGCATATTCGGCAAAGGCATTCACCATGCTTTTCATGGCTTCTACCTGCTGCACAATAGTCCTGGTGGATTTTTCGAGCATTTCAAGATCCCCTTCGATGAGAACCTTGGAAAGCTTGTGACGCAGCCGCTCCGCCGAGAGCTGGATTGGGGTCAGGGGGTTCTTGATTTCGTGCGCGAGTCTCCGGGCGACTTCGCTCCAGGCCGAATTGCGCTGCGCTTGTATCAGGGCAGTAACATCATCAATGACCAAAACGTGCCCACGGCCCTCGTCTCCAAGTCCCTCAATCGTTGTTCCTCGGCAAAAAAGCTCCTGTCGTCCGCCGGGTCCGTGGAGTCCCACCTCCAGGGTCCAGGTCTTCTTGTCGCCCTCAATGTGGGGGGTGAGGGCATCCATGAGTTCGGCAATATGCGGGTAGGCCCCGGTCAGAACGGCAATCGGCCACCCGAGATATTCCGAGAAATCGGCATGAAGAATGGTGGTGGCAGCCTGGTTTGCGGTTAGAACCGTCCCCTTGGCATCAAGACTAAGGACGGCGGATGAGAGACTGGCTAGCAGGGTCTCAAGATAGGTGTGCTGAGATTGTAGTTCCCGTTGGGATCTCTCGGCTTCATCCCGGGATTGGGCGATCTTGGTGGTCATCGTGTTGAACGATTCCACGAGGAATCCCAATTCCCCTCGATCCTTGACCGGAAGCCGCTGTTCATAATCACCTTCGGCAATTGATCGTGTGCCGATGGCCAGTAATCGGACGGGCTCAACAATTCTGCGGATGCTCAAAAATGCGGACCAGACTGCCGCAAGCAAACTCAGAAGGAGGATCAGTGAGAGGGTCAGGGTGAACGTGAACTTTAATGACCCGCGAAGAAAGGTCATTTCCTTGTAGTGAAGGTAGGCGGATTCGACAGTATCCGTCAGTTGGGCTAGATGGCGCGGAATCGGGTAGATGGCCTGAAGGTAGAGAGAATCCTCCCCCATGATTGGGGCAACTGCTCGAATCTGCAGGCCGCCCGCCCCGACGCTCTCAAGGCCTACATAGGGTTTACCTCGGCGAACCTGAATCATCACATTGATATCGGGAAGTGCCGGGATGAACGAGTCACTGTGAACGCCACTGTAGGAAATAACGTGGCCCTGACGGGTAAACAGCGTCAGTTCCGCATCTTCAAGTTCATTAAGCTCATTCAGTCGAACGCCCATTAACGACACAGGAGAGGTTGCCAGTTTTTCTGCAGTTTGTTCGAGTTCTTTACTGACATTCCGCATCCGTTCGTCGAGCGCGGTCTGACCTAGCTCAAGCGCGTCTTCCATGGCATGGTCAACTTTCACGTCAAACCAGCTATCGATACTGCGATCCAGAAACTGCATCGAGTAAAAGAAAACAATGGCAGCAGGAGCCATGGTCAGGAGGCTAAACAGGAAAATCATCCGTGAGGTCAGATTGGATCCGGCCGCTTTTCGCCGGAGCTCACGGATGAGCCAATAGATATTGAAGCCGACCAGAGTCAGAAGCAGAAGACCCGCGAGTGCATTGGTGAGAACCAGAGTCGAGTAAAGCTCACCCAGTTCGGATGCATCCTGTGTCGCCGAACTCATGAGATGCAATGATCCCAGGATGGCGAGGAACAGCAGGATGATGCTGAGCGTCAGTGGCGGTCTTATTGATCGAGTGGCCATCGGTATGGCGGGGTGTCCAGTTTCCAGTCAGGAGAGAGATAGGCTACCAGTCTCAGCGGCAAGGGAAGTGATTCGATGTCAAATTCAAAACTCAAGGTGGCTTCGCGTTTTTCCCTATCGGCCTCATCGGGCAGTGTCGGTATGCTCCAACCTCGAAGATGACTCAAGGTGTCGAGGGCGCTCGCAAGGCTCGCGTAGTGGAGCGCAGCGCCACTGCTCAGGTCGGAGACTTGAAAGGATTTAGCCAGAGGTTCGTATCGAAGTTGGATTGTGCGCTCATCTTGAGCCAGGGTCTCATTCCATCCCCATGATTTGATTCGGTCAATCCGCAGCCTGACCCGAAAGGTCAGAGGAATTCCCTCATCCAGCGCTTGAAGTGCGACTGAGGGAAACCGATATTCGATATCGGCGGTTACGACCTGCCGATTTTCTTTTGCATCGATCTGGGCTCGCTGAATAAAAATCCCTGAAGAGGAGGCAAGTCCCGACCCCGGGTTGCCGGTGGCCAGGATCAGTGCAAGTAGGGCACCGGCACCTTGCCATTTAGACCGGATTTTTTTTAAGCCGCGCATAAAAAAAGCCATCCATACCGTCTACCCCGGGCAGGATTTGTCGCCCATGGGGTTCGGCAATTCCGAAGAATTCAGGCAGAGAACTCTCCTCCGCTGCGGCGTGCTCGGCCAAGAATCCGGAGATCACCTCACTATTCTCCTGGCGCAGAATGGAGCAGGTCGCATAGAGGAGGATGCCACCGGGAGCGAGGAGGGTCCAAGCCGCCTCAAGGATGGCGCGCTGGGTTTCGGCCAATCGGGCAATGTCCTGAGGCTTTCTGAGGACCTTGATATCCGGGTGCCGACGGATTACTCCGGTCGCCGAGCAGGGGGCATCCACCAGTATCCGATCGAAAGGTTGCCCATCCCACCAGGTACTGGGCTGAAGGGCATCACCCGTTACCAATGTCGCGGTCAGTCCACCTCGGGTCAGATTTGATTGAACCCGCTGGAGTCGAACTTCGTCGATGTCTACAGCAACCAGTTCCTCAAGATCCGGGCAGGCCTCAAGAATGTGGCAGGTCTTTCCTCCGGGGGCCGCACAAAGATCAAGCACGCGTTGTCCAGCAACCAGTTCGAGCAATGTAGCCGCAAGTTGAGCCGCAGCATCTTGCACGGACAGATCGCCTGTTTTGAAGCCTGGGATGAGCTCGGTGGACGTGGCTTCCATCAGAGTGATCGCTGAAGGAATATGCGGGAAGGACTGTGAATCCATGCCGGCAGCATGGAGTTGATGCGCAAATTGTTCGCGGGAACCCCTGGATAGATTGGCTCTCAACGTCAAGGGAGGGTGTGCGTTATTCGCGTTGAGGATGTTTTCAACATCTTCAGGCCAGTCACGGCGGATCTTGTCGCAAAGCCACTGCGGGTGGGCCAGTGCGCTACTCGGCAAGGCATCAAGACGCGACTCCAGTGCTTCACGGTTGCGCTGATAGTTCCGGAGGATGCCATTGATCAGGGGTTTTGCCCACGCATCGTACTGCACGGCCTCAACCGTCTCAGAGACGGCCGCATGGGGCGCAACGCGCATGTGTCCGAGCTGATAAAACCCAATCAGGGCGATCATCCGGATGCGATCATCCTTGATGGGTTTGCGGGTCAACAATCCAAGAAGAGGATTGAGGCGCCAATACCATCGCAGCACGCCATAACAGACGGCCTGAATAAAGGTTCGGTCTTTGGAAGAAAGCTCATTCTCGAAGGCCTGGTCGAGTGCGCTGTTCAGCGAGCGGCCCTGGCGGACCACTTCGACCAGTATGTCGGCAGCGAGGGCTCGAGTATTCAAGAGGCACCCAAGGGGGTCGGCAGGGCGGGGCGGGTGTTGATGAAATCACGCGCACTGATCCGCCTTCCCCCCGGCAATTGAAGTTCAAGAATCCGGAGACAGTTCTGGGCTGTTGCGACTAAAAGTTCGTTTTCATGAATGAAAAGGGTTCCACGCGGATGCGCGGCAGATTCCTCCCGAACATCAGCCCGCCAGATTCGAAGCGGCTGATCGTGGTAACGGGTTTCCGCGACCGGCCAGCTATTGAAAGCACGGACCTTCCTTGCCAGTGACTCAGCCGGTTGACCGAAGTCTAGAAGTCCCTCTTCCTTGGAAATTTTTGCAGCGTAGGTGACTTCGGTTTCATCTTGTACTTCGGCTCGAACGTTACCCTTGGTAAAGACAGGTAAGGTCTTCAATAGGGTTTCTGCACCCAAGACAGACAGGCGATCATGCAGTTCGCTGGCCACCTCATTGGGGTCGATTGGGGTCGAGGCCTTCAGGATCATTGCACCCGCATCAAGCTTGGGCTCGATGAACATGATCGTCACCCCAGTTTCACGATCCCCCTCAAGGATAGCGCGCTGGATTGGAGCAGCTCCCCTCCATCGAGGTAGAAGTGAGGCATGGATGTTGATGCATCCCTGGGTTGGAATGTCGATGACAGCCTTGGGAAGAATCAGCCCATAGGCCACGACGACCATCAGATCCGGAGCGAGTGCCCTGAGAGCATCTATCGCACCGGGCTCCTTGAAAGATTCGGGCTGAAATACCGGAATTCCAGCTGCTTCGGCCACACTTTTGACGGGTGTAGGAATGATCTTTCGACCCCGGCCTTGGGGTCGATCGGGTTGCGTGTAGGCCGCGATGACCTCGTGACCTGAGCCGATCAGTGCCTTAAGGGGAGGGACTGCAAATTCAGGGGTGCCAGCAAAAATAATCCTCACGAGACCCGGCCTGCATCTGTCGCAGAGGGCGTGGCGCGGGTGCGTTGTTCTTTTTTCACTTTCCTTCGAGCGAGCTGTCGCTTGAGAGGGGAGAGATAGTCGACAAAGAGCTTGCCTTCTAGGTGGTCCATTTCGTGTTGAATGCAGACGGCGAGAAGTCCATTGGCCTCCATTTTGAGGGGTTCGCCGTTTCGATCCAAACCGCGGACTTCCACCGATTCGGCTCGAGTTACTTTTTCATAAAATCCGGGGACGGAGAGACATCCTTCTTCAGATTCCTCGGTGCCACTTTTGCCGACCAGTTCCGGATTAATCAGGACAAGGGGCTCATCCTTATTTTCAGAGAGATCCATCACGAGAATGCGCAGTGGGACGTTGACCTGAGTCGCTGCAAGCCCGATGCCCGGCGCGGCATACATGGTCTCGAGCATGTCTTCGACGAGCCGGGTGATCTCCGGTGTCACAGCCTCAACGGGTTTGGCTTTTTTTCTCAGCCGCTCGTCGGGAAATTCAAGAATAGGAAGAAGTGCCATTCGAAATCATTAAATGCCTGTAGAGACAAGTATTTTAGCGAAAAGACGCAGTGCTCGGTACTGAATCCTTTCCCCCTCAAGCCGAGAGATCAAAAGTGTCTGACGAATTAAATCGATTGCACAACCTAGGGTGTGTGTGGATACTTCACGCCTAATCTACTTCGAATGTCATCGCAAGAACCCTCCGGTGGCAAGAACTGTCGGGCACCTTCAATGGACTCGCACGGGGTCTGAATGGTCCACTTCGAAGCGCAGCTTCCACAGATACAGATTTCAAAATTTGCCCTTCATGAAAGAAAACGTATTCGACGTTCTGATTTACCTCTTTGAGAAGTTTATGGACGGCGATGATGAAGAAAGGCCCGATACCGACACAGTCAGAATAGATCTGATGGAGGCGGGTTTTCCGCCGGTGGAAATTTCTAAGGCGCTGAATTGGCTGGATTCTTTGAGCCAGATGCCAGACATGAGTCAGGTGTCACTCCCCGCATTTCGCGTATTTTCAGCAGCTGAGGAAGCCAAGCTCGATATAGAGGGCCGTGGGCTTTTGATGTTTTTAGAACAAACAGGCATTTTGGTTCCTGAGAGCCGTGAACTCGTGATCGATCGAGTGATGGCCCTTGACGAGGACCGTTTGTCGCTTGATAACCTAAAGTGGATGATCCTGATGGTGCTCTTCAGTCGTCCCGATGAGGATCTTGCATTTGCGCGAATGGAACACCTTGTCTACGGTAGTCTTCCGGCAACGCTGCACTAGGTCAGTTCGTTCTTAAATTGGGTTGTTTTCATCCTGTCTAACGAGTTATCGATGGGTCAGAATCTCGTCATCGTTGAATCACCGGCCAAGGCCAAGACTATCGAAAAGTACTTGGGCAAGGATTATCGTGTGTTGGCGTCCTATGGGCATGTACGCGACCTTGTTCCGAAGGAGGGCGCGGTTGACCCTGAACATGACTTTGCGATGCGTTACGAGATCATTGATCGCAACGAAAAGCATGTTTCTGAAATTGCTAAGGCTGCAAAATCGGCCGATGCGCTCTTCCTCGCGACTGACCCTGATCGCGAAGGTGAGGCCATTTCCTGGCATATCCACGAAATTCTCAAACAGAAAAAGCTGATTGGCACCAAACCGGTCCATCGCGTGGTGTTTCATGAAATCACCAAGCGAGCGGTGACCGAGGCCATTGAGAACCCTAAAGCCCTCTCTGAAGATCTGATTAACGCGCAGCAGGCGCGCAGGGCTCTGGACTATCTGGTGGGCTTCAAGCTTTCCCCTTTGCTTTGGAAAAAAATCCGTCGAGGCTTGTCTGCAGGGCGAGTGCAAAGTCCGGCGCTTCGAATGATTGTCGAGCGCGAGATTGAGATTGAAAAGTTCGAGCGTCGCGAATACTGGAGCGTCACTGCAGACCTGACGGCCAAGGCGCAGGCCTTTAAGGCAAGATTGACTCACCTGCGGGGGGAGAAGCTTGAACAGTTCAGTATTGTGGATGAGACGTCAGCGCATGAAGCGCAGCGCCTTCTAACGAATGCAGCCACGGGAAGTCTGACGGTTCAGCGCGTTGAAGAAAAAGAACGAAAGCGAAATCCGGCCGCGCCATTCACCACCTCAACCCTCCAGCAGGAAGCCTCGCGAAAGCTGGGCTTTACGACCCGGCGTACCATGACGGTCGCGCAGCAGCTTTATGAGGGGATTGATTTGGGTGGAGAGACCGTCGGTCTGATCACCTACATGCGAACCGACTCGGTTACGCTCGCGAATGAGGCGGTCGCTGAACTTCGGGAGTTGATTGCCAAGCGGTTTGGTGCCCAAAACGTTCCGGAATCCCCGCCGGTTTACCGCACCAAGAGTAAAAATGCCCAAGAGGCTCACGAGGCCGTGAGGCCGACTTCTGCTTTAAGAGCACCGG
>JBEBBO010000143.1:0-11861 GCA_041158345.1 Pseudomonadota bacterium
GTCATGGCGGTGGGTGCTATCGAATATGACGTTGCGCCCCCTTCCCAACAGAACCCTGGCCTTGGCCAGAATTGATAACCTCACAGGATCGGGAGATCCCATCCGGTTATTGTTCGAATTGGTGTCGGATGAGACCGATCTGGATGACTCTGTGGGTGAGGATAAAGCCGCAGATCCAGTGGACCGGGTAAAAATTCAGTTGATGGAGAATGCCGATCCAGAGGTGATCGTTGTACCCAGTGATTACCGAATCCAATTGAAATCGTTGTTTGAGGGCTATCATCCGCCTGAAAATGGGATGTCCGCTTCTCTTGGGGATATCGACACATTCCTGCGCGAACTCAAAGTATTGATTCAAAATCCAGGCGCTCAGAAATCAGTGGAGCAAGGGCGCTTTGATGCGCTCAGAAAGGTAACACTGTCTTGGCCAGAACCTTGGAAAAACTGGTATGGAATGCTTTTAGATCAATCGCGTGAACTCTCTTTAGGGCATTAACTCGAGCGCTTGATTTTCAATAACTGCTCTTCATAGGCTGCGAGAAACGTTCTTCCTAAAAGATCGTCCATGGCCGATTCCGCGAGATGGGGAAATGACTCGGTGTAGCTATCCCAACATTTCATCTTTCGTTGGAAGCCGATTCCGCCACTCATCGCGGCTTCAATTTCCTGAGGGTTAAAGCGTTGCAGAACTTGTTTGGCTGACAGTTGGATGGCTGCAAACAATGCCATTTCATGCGCAATCAGGTCATCAAACGCCTCCTCGATGGCTGACTCGGCAGACCGATAGCTTTGATCATCACCAAACAAGAGTTCTATCAGAGAATCCGACTCCTCGGATCTGAATTTCAGAGGGGTGGTATCTCTTGCACCGAGCAGCGTGCGTGCGGCCTTCATTTCATCCTTGACCATGGCTCTGGCATCCAGCGCTTTCCTAAGGCCCTGCGTGTAGGACTTCAGAAGTCTGCCAATCCGTTCAGCGATCAAGGGGCCCTGCATTGCATGAGCTGAATGAAGGTCCCTGATTTCTGCCGCCTGAAATATCAACTGCAAAAGCGCGTCGGCATTCGAGGAGGAAGGTACGCTGCCTAAAGATGACGTTTTCAAAACGTCCTGTGGCGCCGAAGATGAGGGGAGGGGGGATGGTTGTTCTGATAACCTGTCATCCTGTGTGATCGGTGGCTTGGCTTGAGCCGCGATATGGATGCCAAATCCAAGGACATATTGCCCCAGTCTTATTCGGAGGCCTTCAGTCACCGGTATCGAGGATCGGTGAACAGTGGAGCCGTCCAGAAGGTTTAATGAGCCGTTTGTGCTGGTATCCTCGAAATAGTACTGACCATCGACACATCGGATTTTGGCGTGGATACGAGAGAGCGCCGGATCATCAGGCAGCGAGAGCTGGTTTTCAGGGCTTCGTCCAATGGTGCCATCGACAAGAAAATCGACAGGCAACAACGCTTTTGAGTCCGATTGTCCCGGACATTCAAGGACTGTAATGCGTAGTGACATATGCAATGGTATTCCATCTTGAGTACGAATCTTGGCCGAGTGATCAGCACAATCCTGAGAGCAGGGGGACAAACCGTGCTAATTGTCTGCACATCGCTGACATTAACGAGCTGCCAGTCAAATCCTATCAGTATTCAGCAAAAAGCCATTGAGTCAGGGTGGCAGATTTCGATTCGAAACAAGCCCAATGAACTGCCTTTGGTCTTGCTACGCTCTCACAATTCCTCAACCGCCAATAGACCTCTGCATATTTATATTGAAGGTGACGGACTCCCTTGGCGGACATCAACCCAAATTTCGAATGATCCTACGCCAAGGCATCCCGTGGCGATGGACCTGATGCAATATGACCCAGGCCCTGCGTTATATTTGGGGCGACCTTGTTATTTTGGACTACAAAAGGTCCAGCCGTGTAACGCCGACTACTGGACTTCGGCGCGATACTCAGAGAAAGTCGTTGAAACACTCAATCATGCCATTCAGGAGGCCCTCGATGCCGGGAGTCATCAAGAAGCGGTATTGATCGGATACAGCGGAGGGGGCAGTCTCGCAATACTCCTTGCAAATCGAAATAGTCGAATCAAGGGAGCATTATTGATTGCTCCAAACTTTGATACGGCGGTCTGGACCCAACATCATGGGTTTACACCCCTATATGACTCAATGAATCCCGCGCAGGAAAAAAAACCACGACCATACCCGGAAATTTACTGGTTTGGTGATGAGGATCAGAATGTACCCGCCATTCTGTTTTCCTCAATAGCCGCAAGGCGTGATCACGCATCCGTCGTTCGGCTTGCTGATCTTGACCACGCCTGTTGCTGGACGCGAATGGCGCAGAAGGGTGAGCTGATGAAAGCGATCTCGTTGATTGAAGCGCATCATGACCCTTAACGTCGAGATCCTCAATTCTAGGCCCACATCAGACTTGACATAATATACATTATACGCAGTCATACATCGGGATTGACCCTGCAGTTTCTGTGTCTTTATTTTGATAATTTGATACAATCGCGAACAGTTATCATTTAGAAGTGCCGCTCATGCAGTGTGATCTGAATCATCTCCAGGATGGCGAATCGGGTTCTATCGTTGATATCGACGCGGATGAAGCGCTTTATCACCGACTTCATGCGCTGGGATTTCGAACGGGCCGTTCGATCACAGTCCTACGCCACGGCATTCTTAAAGGCCCGCTCCAAGTCGCATTGGGTACGACGCAAGTCATTATTCGTCGCAACGACGCTGCCAAGATCACTGTGCAAAAAGCCGCATGAGGAAAGTTGCCCTGATCGGTATGCCGAATACCGGCAAGTCGACTTTCTTCAATCGCATCACGGGTTCCTCTGCTCGGGTTGGCAATTGGCCTGGTATTACGGTCGATTTAATGACCTCCAAGGTTATTCTGGGCGATGTCTTTACACAGGTTATTGATCTACCGGGTATTTACAGCTTCCATGGCTTCTCAGAGGACGAGAAAGTCGTCCGCAATTTCATCGAGAAAAACCCCGTTGATTTGATTTGTGTCGTGGTCAATGCGACCCAGATTGATCGTCAGTTATCCTTGGCTCTCCAGGTCAAATCGCTGGGTCTTCCCGTCATTATCGTGATCAATATGGCGGATGAGGCCTCTCGCCGCGGCATCGTCATCAACAAAGTGCAGTTGGAATCAACGCTTGAAGTCCCTGTGGAACTGGTGAGTGCAAAATATGGTGCGGGCATGGATGCCGTGAGCCATGCCATCGCCAAAATCCTCAAGCGCAATCAAGACCGCGTCGCAGCCGATCTCAGCAAAGCATTCGACGAGGATCGAATGATTGAAGATGAAGCGACCCGCGTCCTTGAAATGGCCGTTCAATTTCCGATGCAGCTAGAAGACGATACGACCGCACGCCTCGATCGATTCGTGCTTCACCCCATATTGGGGCTTCCCATCTTCTTTGGGTTGATGCTGTTCTTGTTTGAATTCATCTTCCGGCTTGGTAAACCCATGCAGGACGCCGTCGCCTGGTTGTTGACGCAGGTCCGTGAACAAGGGCTGGACCTTTGGATGGCGGATTTCAACCCGCTGCTCAAGGGCCTGTTGCTGGACGGGATCTATAACGGTGTTGGCACGGTCGCGGCATTTGTGCCGATCATCATTCTCTTCTTTTTAATGATGACCTTGGTCGAAGATAGTGGCTATCTCTCACGAGTGGCCTACTTGATGGATACCTTGATGGCTCGGCTGGGCCTTGATGGGCGCAGTTTTGTCATGCTGTTGATGGGATTTGGCTGCAACGTCCCTGCCCTCATGGGCACCCGGGTCATGCGATCAAGGGCACTGAGGCTATTGACCATGTTGGTCATTCCCTTCTCGCTTTGTTCGGCAAGGCTACAGGTCTTTCTTTTTCTCACAGGCGCCCTGTTTACAACGACCAGTGCGCCATTGGTCCTCTTTAGTTTGTACCTTTTGAGCTTTGCTGGCGCGATTCTGACCGCCTTCGTCTTCAAAGGCCGGTATGTCAGCAGTGAGCCATTTGTTCTTGAATTGCCGCCCTATCGCTTACCCACTCCGCGACAGGTGATGATGCGAGCATGGCTTGAAGTCCAGCATTTTCTGGTGCGTGCCAGCAAGTTCATTACCGCGGGGGTGGTTTCCGTTTGGCTCTTGACCAATCTTCCGCCGGGATCAGTTCCGAACAGTCCGGAAACCTTTGCAGGTCACATCGCGGACTGGCTCTCTCCGGTGCTTTCCCCAATCGGGATTGACGCACAATTGGGCCTCGCCCTGCTCTTCGGATTTGTAGCGAAAGAGATTGTGGTTGGTTCACTGGCCGCCATCTATGGTCTTGAGGGCGATGCGCTGGTTGGCCTGATGGCTGAGAAATTGGATTGGGTGCAAGGCTACAGTTTCATGCTGTTCACCTTGATCTACGTCCCATGCCTTTCGACGATTGCGACATTAAAGTCCGAATCGAGAAGTTGGGGATTCACGTGGCTTTCGATTCTCTGGTCGCTGCTCCTGGCCTGGGTCGTCAGCTTTGTTTTCTACCAGACCGCCCGCTACCTAGCCTTCTAGGCCAGAGCCTGGCGCTTTCTAGCGGCGTCTTTGGCCGGGCCTTGCGTTTGACGGCATTGATCGCCCTTTGGGTGGCGTCTTTTCCCGCGTGGCCTTTCGCGTTTCCTCAACATATTCAGGCGTCAGCCCCACGAACTCCAGGAGTTGATTGACCTGTTCCTTCGGAAGCTCCATGAATGTTCTTGCGCGGAGCCTTGGCGGTAAATCGACCTGGGCGAACCGAACCCGCATCAGGCGGCTGACCTGAATGTTCTGAGACTCCCACAGACGACGCACAATACGGTTGCGTCCTTCTTTCAAGGTGACACGGAACCATTGATTAGCCCCTTCCCCGCCCGCGCTGTAGATCGACTCAAAGCGGGCAACGCCATCCTCCAGTTCGACACCTTGACGGAGGCGTTCCAACATCGCGTCGTCCACCCGACCCAAGACCCGAACGGCATATTCGCGTTCAATTTCATGGGATGGATGCATCAGGCGGTTGGCGAGTTCACCATTGGTGGTCACCAAGAGCAGTCCCTGGGTGTTGATATCGAGTCGTCCAATGGAGATCCAGCGCCCCCGGGTCGGACGGGGTAATTGGGTAAAGATTACCGGTCGTCCTTCCGGATCTCTCCGGGTCACAACTTCGCCGGTGGGCTTGTGGTAGACCAACACCCGGGTGGGTTCCTGCGCTTCAGCGCTCGGATCAATCGGGCGGCCATTGGCCGTAATGCGATCCCCCGGCCGATAGCGGTCACCCAGCTTGGCGTATTGGCCATTCAGGGTGACACGGCCACTTTTGATCCATTCTTCAATTTCGCGCCGACTGGCTAAACCCAAGCGGGCAAGAACCTTTTGAAGTCGTTCGCCTGATTCTGAGTCGCTATCTTTATTGGGGGTCTTTGTCGACATCTTGTCCTTGATCATCAGGGTCGCTCACAACGATTTCAGCGGGTGTATCGGATGTTTGTGGCTCATCGACAGATTCTGCCGAAGGGGCCAATGCTAGCTCAAGCGCGAGATCTCCAGTGACCACGCCCATTTCGTCAATCAGCGCTTGGAGTGGAGGCAGTTCTGAGAGTGACGACAAGCCAAAGTAGTCGAGAAATGTCGGTGTGGTTCCAAACAGTGCAGGTCTGCCGGGTAACTCTTTATGACCGATGACGCGGATCCACTCACGTTCCAGCATGGTCTTGATGATCCCCGAACTGACGGCGACGCCTCGAATGTCCTCAATTTCACCCCGAGTAACGGGTTGTCGATACGCAATAATCGCCAGGGTTTCAAGAAAAGCACGGGAGTAACGACCCGGTCGCTCCTCGAACAGTCTGGAGACCCAGGGGGAAAATCCCTCACGTACCTGAAAACGATATCCTGTGGCCACTTTCTTGAGTTCAATCGTGCGGGAGGCAAAGTCCGCCTGAATTTGATCGAGGGCTGCTTGAAGAGTCGCCTTTCCGGGTTGTTCGTTTTCGTCGAACAATCCCGAGAGTTCATCCAGATTCAGTGGTCTACCTGCCGCGAACAATGCCGCTTCAATGATCGATTGCAGTTCCATTTCAGTCCTTCATGGGGCCTGATGCCAATACACAGATTTCGAGTGGGCCCAGAGGCTCATCTTGAATGATTTCAATGATGCGCTCTTTACTCATTTCGAGGATCGCGAGGAGAGAAACCACAACCCCAGCCCTGCCCTCTTCTACATCAAATAGCGCCTGAAACGGGAGCCGGGCATTTGCCTGAAGCGTGCCCAGTATTCGGGTCATCCGCTCCCTGACGGAGAGCGGTTCACGCTGAATCTGATGATGGGTCACCTGATCTGCGCGCTTTAAGACATCCTTGAATGCGAGGAGGACCTCCCGAAGATCAACCTCTGGGTAGACCTTATTGACACGGATCATCGAAACGTCGGTTTCAATTTCGTGGACATCTCGCTCCAAGCGCGTCAGTTGATCCAACTCCAGTGCCGCCGCTTTGAATTGCTCATATTCCTGTAGACGGCGGATCAGCTCGGCTCGCGGATCGTTTTCCTCACCTTCAAGGGTTTCAGGTCTTGGCAGTAATAACTTGGATTTAATCTCAGCCAAAATGGCCGCCATCAACAAGTACTCAGCCGCCAGTTCGATCTTAAGTTCCGACATCATCTCGATGTAGGCGATGTACTGCCTGGTGATATCTGCAACAGGGATCTCGACAATGGAAAATCCCTGCCGACGAATTAAATAAAGGAGAAGGTCAAGGGGCCCTTCAAAGGTCTCCAGAAAGACCTCAAGGGCATCGGGCGGGATGTAGAGATCCTCTGGAAGATCATGGACGGGTGAGCCGAGTACTCGGGCTACAGGATTTAAGAGGAGCTCGGCAGGATGGGGTTCTGAAATATCAGGTTCCTGAAGGTTCCCGGTTGGATTGTTCAAAGGCCCGCAATCCCCATCATCAGGCCACGTAAGAGAACAATCGGCAACCCGACAAACACATTAATGATCCCAGTGAACATCAGCCCTAACAGGATATAAAAACCATAAGGTTCGATTTGACTGAATTTTCGCGCCATGTTGTATGGCAGCAGTTCGACGACCACTCGCCCGCCATCCAACGGGGGAATGGGGACCATGTTAAAGACCGCCAGAATGATGTTGAAACTGATCCCAAATTTGATCATCTCGACCAATCCCAGGGCATGCAACTGACTACCCACCAGAGGTACCACATGAAATAAAGCGGCCCAAAAGATTGCCATCAGCACATTGGCGGTGGGTCCAGCGAGTGCCACCATCAACATACCCCAACGGGGATGCCGAGTGATTCGCGCACCGTTCACGGGAACCGGCTTCGCCCAACCAAATATGAAATTGCCACCCATGGCCAGCATGATGCCGGGGAGGATGATGGTGCCCAGCAAATCAATGTGGGCAATCGGATTCAGTGTCAGACGCCCTTGACGCTCAGCCGTATCGTCACCCAGGTATTTCGCCATGTAGCCATGGGCTACTTCATGCATCGTGATGGCGAAAAGCAAAGGCAAGATTTTGGCAATGTTGGCCTGTGCGTCTGATAGTTCCATTTCCATGGGCAGTCTCTGGGATCGGGTTAACGGAGGTTTTCGGCTATACCACGACCTTGTCGCGTGATGACAGGGGTAGCGCCAGTCAAATCGATGATGGTTGTCGGTTCATAACTTACGACACCCGAATCGATCACCAGTTCCACCTCCTTTTGGAGACGATCTCGAATTTCCTCAGGATCACTCATGGGATCCTCCTGATCCGGGAGCAGGAGCGTTGAACTGAATAGGGGTTCATCCAGTTCTTCCAGAATGGCGCTGGTGATGGGATCATCCGGGAGACGAATGCCAATCGTTTTTTTCTTGGCATGCTGCAAACGACGGGGGGTTTCGCGGGTGGCCTCGAGAATGAAGGTGAACGGTCCCGGTGTCAGTGACTTGATGAGCCGGAATCCTTCATTGGTCATCTTGGCAAACGTCGAAACCTGAGCAATATCGCGGCATATCAGCGTGAAGTTATGATCATCATCCAGTCGACGAAGACGTCGGATCATCTCCAATCCATCTTTGTTGTCGATGCGACAGCCAAAGGCATAGGACGAATCATTGGGATAAACAACCAGACCGCCCTGTCGGAGAATCTCGACGGTTCGTTTGATCAGCCGCGGCTGGGGGTCCTTGGGATGAATCTGGAATAGCTGTGACATGGGGTCATTCTACTATATGGCGTGGGTGTGCCGGATCGAACTCCTGCGCCCCGGCCTTCAGTGCTTTTGTGCAGGTTTTTTGGCGACATCGTTTCGCAGATAGACCGGTTCCACGTCCTCAGGTCTTATTGCAATGCCTTCGCTAAAAGCGCTGACACCGAGTCGCACGATGGCTTGGGCACGTGGGAATCGTTCGTCAAGAATACGAAGATTCGGCTGACTCAGTCGCTCGGCAAGAATCGATCGATAGGTCATCCAACCACTCCCCGTCCCAACGTCCTCTGGGGAGGCTTCCATCGAAATCAGATCAGGGGCAATGACGCGTTCGTCACCGACCAGAACGACCTGATCCCCAATCCCTTTTCGATACGTGCCCCAGTAAACTTCGCCCATTCGCGCGTCAATTGCCGCGTGAGCTTGCACGGCATGACACTCATGCATGGCCTCAAAAGCCAAAGCTGCCAGTGTTGAGACGGGAACAACGGGAAGGTCCAGTCCCAGTGACAAGCCTTGGACGACGCCTGCAGCAATTCGAACGCCAGTGAATGATCCAGGGCCACAGCCAAAAGCGATCGCATCCAGACTGGATAGCTTGATTTCAGAGTCTGCGAGTAATTCCTGGATCATCGGAAGAATGATGCGATTGTGCTCTCGCGGTGCCAATCGAAAGCGTTGTGAAATCTCTCCATCGAGCCATAGAGCAACGGAGCAGGCTTCTGTGGCGGTATCCAGTGCAAGAATTTTCATGTGGCGCTGATGGGTAAGCTTTTAAGGAAATCACAAAACGACATCAGATCCTCGGATTGTGGCACCGGTGGAAGGCTCTCGAGGACCGTCTTACCGTAGGATTTGGAAAGGATACGGGGATCGCACAGCATGATTCCGCCCTTGTCCTCTTGCCCTCTGAGAAGCCGCCCTACCCCTTGTTTTAACGCGATAATCGCTGAAGGCAACTGATAATGGGGGAATGGATGCAAGCCTTTTGCACGCAAGGCGTCCAGTTTGGCGGCCATCACGGGATCACCCGGCGATGCAAAAGGCAATTTGTCGATGATGACGAGCGAGAGTGCCGGACCCGGCACATCGACTCCTTCCCAAAACGTGGCCGTGCCGAGAAGAATGCCGTGTGAGGATTGTTTGAAGGCATCCAGGAGTCGGGTTTTAGGCTGTGTGCCCTGAACAAAAAGCGGGAAAGCCACCTTCTTGGGTAGGAGTTCCGCCGCTTGTTGCAGAGCGAAATGGGAGGTGAAAAGAAAGAAGGCACGTCCGCGACTGGCCTCAAGAACCGGAATGGATGCCTCAACCACCATCCGCGTGTAGTTGGGGTGAGAAGGTTCAGGCAGTCCGTGTGGCAGGAATAGTCGCGCATTCTGGACAAAATCAAAAGGGCTTTGCCATATGGCGGCACGACTTCCCGCGATGCCGAGCTCGTGCGTGAAATGGTCAAATCGATCCCTGACCGTCAATGTGGCCGAGGTAAAGATCCATGAGGTTTTCAAGCGGTCACGAAACTGTCGAAATTCATCGGCGATTTCAACAGGGGTCCGATTGAGACTAAATCCGGTTTTCCGGACCTCAAACCAACGGACCTGATTCTCATCCGTGGGCTTTTGGAACGATTCAAGCTGCGCCAATAGCGCCGTTGTCCGCGTGTAACAGGCTTCGATCCCCTTGCCTCGTCCGCGTTGCGGTTGGAGCTGATCTCTAAGAACCCCTAACTGCACATGGACGGCATCGAGCGCATCGATGACGGCGGGCCAGGTTTCAACCTGTACCCAGGCCTCTCGCCGAGCCGGTTCACCTAGCGCAATTCGTATGTCATGCGTCAATCGAACGAGTCGGTCCGACTCCTCTTGAAGATGCGCAGCATCCGGGGCTTCTCGGACTCTCTCGGTGGCAATGTCTGAGCCCAGATCAAGGAGTTGCCGGGAGGTCAGACTGCTCCCTAAGAATTGTGCAGCCGACTCTAAAAATTGGTGCGCTTCATCCACGATGATGCCATCCACATTGGGCAAGAGCTCGCCCTGCCCCTCGTTGCGAAGTGCCCAGTCTGCCCAAAGGAGATGATGGTTGACGACAAGTATCTCGGCGTCGCGCGATCGAGTGCGGGCCTTCACCAGAAAGCAGTCTCCATGATCAGGACACTCCGTTCCGAGGCAGTTATCGACGGTGGATGTGGCGCCTGACCATAAGTGCGATCCCTCGGGAACATCCCCTAGCTCGGAAACATCACCCGTGAGTGTGGAGCGCGACCAGCGTCTGATGCTTTCGAGCGCGGCAGCATCTCGGGGGGAATGGCCAGCCTTGAATCCCAGGTGATGCTTGAGTCGATAAACGCAAAGGTAGTTTGACCGGCCTTTGAGAAGGGCGGCCTTGAATGGAATATCAAGTGCGCGACGAAGAACGGGTAGATCCTTCCGAAACAATTGATCCTGGAGGGTCTTGGTGGCCGTCGAAATCAGCACCTTTTTACCCGAGAGAATGGCAGGAACCAGATAGGCCAGGGTCTTGCCAGTCCCCGTACCGGCTTCAGCGATGAACGTCGAACGAGTTTCCAGTGTTTCTGCGATGGCTGTGGCCATGGCAACCTGTTGTGGTCGGGCCACAAAGGAAGACATGTGTCGCTGAAGCGCTCCACCCTCGGCGAAAGCTGAAGAAACTTTCACAGGTTACCAGGCCTTCTCAAGCGCATCCTGAGCACCCGCGCCATCACCCTGCTGTCGCCGCGCATCGGCAATAATCCGCCAGTTGGATTTGACCAACTCCGCATTCGACTTTGCGAGAGAGTTCGATTTTTTAGCGAGATCCACGGCAAGACCCGGTTGATTTTGCCGCAACCTGATTTCTGCAAGGACATGCCAAAGCTCGGCATTTTTGGGTTGAATCCGAATCGCACGATCAATCTGTGTTGCCGCATCATCGTAGCGACGGGCCCTGAACTGCGATTCAATATCCTTTTCCAGGGTGGCGACTGCCGGCAGTGCCGGTTGATTGAATAACTTCTCGCCGACTCTCGGAGCCAGCGTCCGCATCGGGACCGGATCTGGCGTCGATTCGACTTCGATCGCTGGCAACGGCGATTCAATCACGGGCTCTATAGGTGGGAGTGCCGATTGAGCCGGTGGCAGTTCTCCGGATGGCGGATAGGGGGAGTTTGTTGCGTCAGCGGGCCGATTCGTATTTGGCTCTGGGAGAGCAAGGTCCGGTTCTGGTATTGGGAAGGAGAGTGGGGTCTTTAAAGGCACGGGTTCTAAACCCGTATCCACTGGATTGGTCACAACCGTCGGCTTGGATACCGTTTCAGGCAATGCCTGGGGTGTGACCGGTTCGGCTCGGCGAGTCGATACGGCTGGATGTGGAGAAAAAGTTGAACAGCCAGAGATGAAGGCTGCAAGCACGGGTAAGAGGCGCGCGATTGTGGTGAGCATCGGTCTTCATGACCCTGAGCAAAATATGGCCGGGAAGCATACCTTAAACTTTATCAGCAGTGCCTGAGACAGAAGGTGATTTGAACTTTATTTCGAGACCATGGTCCATGTATTGTGCGGTTTGAACGGTGGGTTATCGACAGAGTGTCGGCCACATCTGTTCCTTCGCAAAA
>JBEBBO010000144.1:0-22799 GCA_041158345.1 Pseudomonadota bacterium
CTGGCAATGGCCTCAAAGATCCAGACACGGCTATCGGCCAGTGCGATATTCAGCCGAGCAAGGTACCGGCCACTCTCGACGCGGTGAAGGGAGCGATCCTAGAAACCCTCTAAGCCTGAGATGAGTTAAGTTTAAGAACCCACATTTAACCTTCGCGACCTTTCGGCTGCGTCGGTCACCTTTCAAAGAGCGCGCCTCGTCATGAGGGGCGCTCTTTTGGTTTTAGCCAAACGAAGCCAGCCATCAGGGCACACGGATGCGATTGCGGAATCAACGTTCGTTGCTCTTTGAGATGGGTTCAGGCAAAAGGCTTTATCGTCAAACCATGGGCTTGAAAGCGTTAGGCCCTTCCAAATCTCAGGCTTTTTTCAGAAAGCAGGCCTTGAGCATATAACTCACATTGTCGATTTTGCAGTCGACCTCATGATCTCCGTCTCGAAGACGGATGTTTTTAGCTTTCGTCCCTTTTTTCAGGGTGATCGAACTGCCCTTGACCTTGAGGTCCTTGATCAGGAGGACTGAATCGCCATCTTCAAGCGCTGTTCCGTTGGAATCACGAATCACCCCATCCGATGCGCCGGAATCCGCCTCGGTATCGTCATCACTCCATTCATGAAAACAGTCAGGGCAAACCCACTGTTGACCGTCGCTATACGCATTCGACATTCCACATTCAGGACACGCAGGTGTACTCATGAGATCCTCAACTCAGGTGAACCACAGGCGCCGGATTCCAGCCCGGCTTCTGATATTCGGCAACGACATTGGTGTAAACCCCACCGCGAACATTGAATCGCGCAGTCAAGCGCATGAATCGGGGAGAAGTTGCGGCGACCAAATCATCGAGAATTCGATTCGTCACAGCCTCATGAAAGGCCCCTTCATCTCGAAACGACCAGACATACAACTTAAGGGCCTTGAGCTCAACGCAGGCCTGATCAGCTACGTACTCCAAATGGAGAGTCGCAAAATCAGGCTGGCCCGTCTTTGGACACAGGCAGGTGAATTCAGGCATATCAATACGAATGGTGTAATCACGCTCGGGTTTCGGGTTAACGAAGGTTTCAAGCGTTTTGCTTGGCTTTGTTGTCATGAGAATCTTAGATATCAAAGTGAAAGAAGTTTTCTCGGCACATGTGGGCGAAGCGATAAAGCCCGGGGCCAACGGCAGTCGGCTATAATACCGCCACGGCATAGCGCCAACCAGTTTTAAGCCTCTTCACACCACTTCTGGCCCTCCGACGTGCGTCTCGACCGAATCAAGCTTGCGGGCTTCAAGTCCTTCGTCGATCCCACGACCATTCCCACCCCGGGGAATCTGATCGGGATAGTCGGCCCCAATGGCTGTGGAAAATCCAACATTATCGACGCCGTTCGCTGGGTCATGGGCGAAAGCTCAGCCAAGCATCTCCGTGGCGAGAGCATGGCCGATGTCATTTTCAACGGCTCCAGCAGTCGCAAACCCGTCGGTCTTGCCTCCGTCGAATTGGTCTTCGACAATGCCGAAGGTAAGGCACCCGGTGAATTTGCAAAGTTCCCGGAAATTTCCATCAAACGGCAAGTCACCCGCGATGGACAGTCCACTTACATCCTGAACGGCACTCGCTGCCGGCGCAAGGATATTACGGATCTCTTCCTTGGGACGGGCTTAGGTTCGCGGAGTTACGCCATCATTGAACAGGGTACGATCTCACGACTGATCGAAGCCAAGCCTGCCGAACTTCGCGAACTCATCGAAGAAGCCGCAGGAATCTCAAAGTACAAGGAAAGGCGCCATGAGACTGAACTTCGAATGGGCCATACGCAGGAGAATTTGGACCGCCTTTTAGATCTGCGCGAAGAGGTGGGTAAACAACTGGAAAGCCTCAAACGCCAGGCCAAGAAGGCCGAACGCTTCACCGCACTCAAAGACCAAGAACATCTTCTCAAGGAACAACTGCTGGCGCTGCGCTGGAAGAAGCATCAAGATGAATTTCAGCAGCTGGAGGATCAACTTCAGACCTTTGATAGCTCGTTCCGAAAACATGCCGAAACGGACTACACGCAGTCAGAGATTCTCCAAGACCGAAGGGATCAACAAGAAACCCTTCAACGCGAACTCAACGAGACACAGGCGCAATTTTACGAATTAGGTTCGGATATCAGCCGGATCAGCCAAACCCTTCGTCACGCTCAGGAGACTCAAGCGAACCTAAATCAGGAAGAGCAGCGTCTGGTTGAGGAGCAACATCAAGCCACCATGGATCTTTCAGCAGACCAAGAAACCTTGGATCAGATCCGGGAAGAGCTGGCTGAAATCGAAATCAGCCTTGAATCCGCCATTGAGGCAGAAACAGCGTGCCAGGAACAGAGGAGCAAGGCCGATGCGGCTCTTCGCGAATCACGGGTTGCATCTGAAGAGCTGAATCGCGAAATCGGCCGATTCCGTGGCCAATTGGAGATTCAGGCGGCAAGAATCCGCCAAAGTGAACAACAGGTTCGTCAGTTTGACGTCCGCCTAGAAAAGCTTCAAAGCGAAAAAGCGGAAATTGAAAAAGAGCGAGACGCGTCGGGGCTTGAGGAACTTGAGGGACTCGTCCAAGAGCTCGAGACCGAACGGCTCATGATCCACGAGCAACAGGCGGAACTTCAAACCGCTGTTGAATGCATTCGCAATGAAATCAAAACCTCAAGAACCGAGCTCAATCGCTTACTTGCAGAGAGACATACCCTAGAAGGTCGAATCTCATCTCTTGAGACGCTTCAAGATCATGCAATGGGCAAAGATCGGGCCGATCTGAAGGCTTGGCTTGAGCGCCATCATCTCAACACGGTTCCGAGACTCGCCGAAAAGATGGAGGTCTCTCCTGAGTGGGAAACCGCAGTTGAAACGTTGCTAGGCCCTCACCTTCAGGCCCTTTGCCTTGAAGATTTGGCGCAGATCGCAGAAATCATCAAGGAAATCCCCAAAGAGTCCATCGCCTTCCTTGAAGCCACCCCTCAGACCGCTAACGGCAAAGACCCTGGCAGCCTCTCGAGCCTCGTAAAAGGCCCGATGGACCTCGAAAATCTCTTGGGACACATCCGATGGGCATCCTCTATGGAAGATGCCTTCGAGCTTCGGAAGAGCCTCAAGCCCCATGAGGCGGCAATCAGTCCAGACGGGACCCTGATCGGTCGCAATTGGCTGATCCACCAAAAAGTGGATGATGCACAGGCCGGTCTCATTCGCAGAGAACGCGAACTGAAGGGGCTTAAAAATGAGCTCGTTGCGCTAAACGAAAACCTCTACCAGACCGAATCACTGCTTGATGAACGCGAAAGTGCATTAAAGCAAGCGGAATCAGAGAGGGAAAGACTGCAAGCGGAGGATCGCAGAATAGGGTCCGAACATGCCCGCTCACGATCCGAGCTCAGTGCGCTCAAGGCCCGCCATGAACAGGCACTCAAACGACTGAACCAGATCCTGAATGAAATTGGCGAAATCGAGATCCAGACACAAGAAATCAGAGAGGATCTCGAAGAATCTGCCCTACTCAAAAACGAGGCGGAGGAACGCCTGACCGAACTCGACAAAAATATGACCTTGCTGTCAGGCAACCGTGAGTCCATGGAGGCCGGACTCCAGCAGGCTGAGCTTGCGCTTCAGGGCAGTAGAGAACAGGCACAGGCCCTCAAAAGCCGCACAGAACAGCTCAAGTCCAACGAGCTGATAACGACTCGACACCTTGAGCGACTCCAAGCACAGCTGGAGCAAAGCCAGCAACGACTGGCAGCCCTAAAAACCCGCGTCACAGAGTCCGCCCAGATCCCGGAAGGATCGGAAGAGGAACTCGAAAGCCTCACCGAGAAGAAGGCTCTCGTGGAGGAGTCCCTGACCCGGCAACGCCAGCGGGCCGCAGCACTTGAATCAGAAATCAGAAGCGCTTCCGAAGCCAAACTCGAAAATGAACGACAACTTCAGAAGGTGAAAGACCAACTTGAACGCATCAAGTTGGAGTTATCTGCCAACGAGGTTCGTCGACAAACCGTGGAAGAACAGTTCGAGGAAATTGGCTCAAATCCGGAGCACGCTACTCAG
This sequence comes from Pseudomonadota bacterium, assembly GCA_041158345.1. Classification (GTDB taxonomy): domain Bacteria; phylum Pseudomonadota; class Gammaproteobacteria; order Methylococcales; family Methylococcaceae; genus UBA6136. The sequence continues at coordinate 4,061 of JBEBBO010000144.1, forward strand.
AAGCTTCCTGCCGAGGCGAGTGAAAAGGCTTGGCAGAATCAACTTCAAGAAGTTGCCCATGAAATCGCTCGACTCGGGGCAGTGAACCTGACGGCGATGGAGGAGTATCTGGTCCAAGAAGAGCGCATGAAGTTTCTCGACGAACAAAATGCTGACCTTGGCCAATCCCTTGAAACCCTGAGGGAGGCCATCGAGAAAATTGATCGCGAATGCCGCACACGGTTCAAGGAAACCTTTGACCTGATCAACAGTGGACTACAACGGATGTTCCCGAAACTGTTTGGCGGTGGCCAGGCCTCCCTCGAATTAACCGAGAGAGATCTCTTGGAGACGGGCGTCACTGTCATGGCCCGACCACCCGGTAAACGCAACAGCTCGATTCACCTTTTGTCCGGTGGTGAAAAAGCGCTAACCGCGGCCGCTCTGGTTTTTGCCATCTTTGAATTGAACCCTGCACCTTTCTGCCTGTTGGACGAAGTTGACGCGCCTCTCGATGACGCCAACGTCGGCCGCTTCAGCCAATTAGTCAAGGAAATGTCGGAGAGGGTACAATTCCTCTTCATATCGCATAACAAGGTTACGATGGAGATCGCCCAACATTTGGCAGGCGTCACCATGAAGGAACCTGGGGTTTCCCGCATTGTTGCGGTCGACATCGATGCGGCTGTCGAGATGACAGCCGCCTGAATTGCCTGAGGCTTCACGATGGATAGAGATACCGTTCGCCTGATCCTGATCCTGGTTGGCATCACTGTCATGGCGGGTATATACGTCTGGGGTCGCTTTAAAGACCCTCTCCTGGCTCGATTGAAGGAACTCTTCCGTCCAAGGGAGAATGACGGCACGGAGGACTCGGCCCCGGCCTATCAGGACCCCGACGAATATTTTGAAGAAAGTGTGCGAGTGATCTCCTCAGGCTCCGATCATCGACGTGAGCCCATCTTTGCTGGTCTCGATGCCGACGTCGACTACCATGACGATTCCGAACTTGATGATGAAGACGTCACGGATCATGTGCCCCCCGCCGATGAACCGGGCGGCGCACCCTTCCTGATCCAGGTAAGCGTCATTGCCGGCTCAGGCAGTTTCTTTAACGGCACGGAACTCAAGCAGGCGCTTCTGGAAAACGATCTCCTCTACGGAGACATGGGCATTTTTCATCGCTATAACCATGATTTGACGCAGACCCTGTTCAGCGTTGCGAGCTTGGTTGAGCCGGGGACCTTTCCGATCGATGACATGGCGTCGTTTGAGTGCCCTGGCATTGTGCTTTTCTTCCAGACAGCCCGGGTTTCCGATCCCTTGGCCACTTACGACGATCTGGTAAACACCAGCCGCGAACTTGCCCAACAACTCAATGGCATCCAATGGGATGAAACACGGCAGCCCTTGGGTGCGAGCAAAATTGCCCATATGCGGAATCTGCTGAAGCACGCCGTCGAATCCTGATGGCATCGGCCACCGAGGCAGAATCCCTCCGCGCTGAGGCGCTTCGTGCCGAAATTGCCTATCACAACCTCCAATACCATCAGCTGGATCAACCCATCATCCCGGATGCAGAGTTCGATCGCCTCATGGCGGAGCTGATTCAACTCGAATCACAGTTTCCAGAACTTAAAACCCCAGACTCCCCCACCCAGACCGTCGGCGCCCCCACATCCAAGACCTTCAACGCGGTTTCGCACAAGGTCCCCATGCTCTCATTGGATAACGCCTTTTCGGAGGAAGACCTGGCTGACTTTAACCGTCGAATTCAGCAACGCCTAACACGAACAAACTACCGATTTGCTGTTGAGCCCAAACTGGACGGATTGGCCGTCAGTCTCACCTATGTCAACGGCCGATTGAGCCAGGCCGCTACCCGGGGGGATGGACAAACCGGCGAAGACATCACCCAGAACATCCTCACCATTTCAGACATCCCGAAGACCCTTCTGGGGGAAGGATGGCCGGAAGTTTTCGACATTCGCGGCGAAGTCTTCATGCCCCGTGCGGGATTTTCTCAACTCAATGCGGAGGCCAGCCGGAGGGGAGAGAAGACCTTTGCCAACCCTCGAAATGCGGCGGCAGGAAGTCTAAGACAGCTCGACCCAAGGATCACAGCAACCCGTCCGTTGAGCTTTTTCTGCTATGGCTGGGGGCAGTTTCCCGCTGCCGCCCTTGCTGAAACCCATTCACAAACACTGCGCCGATTCCAAACCTGGGGAATCCCGGTGAATCCGGAGTCCCTCGTCACGGAGGATATTTCAGGCTGTCTTGCCATCTATCAGGACATTGAATCACGAAGAGCAGACCTTCCGTATGACATTGACGGCGTGGTCTACAAAATCGATAACCTGGCAGACCGAGAGATTCTGGGCTTCGTGGCTCGCGCCCCACGCTGGGCTATTGCACATAAATTCCCCGCTGAAGAGGCCAGAACCCAAATCAAGGCCATCGATATTCAAGTGGGCAGGACGGGAGCGCTGACGCCCGTTGCCCGGTTAGAACCCGTTCAGGTGGGTGGGGTCACCGTCACCAATGCCACACTCCACAACGCCGATGAAATCAGGCGAAAGGATATTCGCATCGGTGATCAGGTCATCATTCGGCGTGCAGGCGACGTGATACCGGAAGTCGTTCGCAGCCTTCCAGAGCTCAGAACCCAGGCGCTTCAGGAATTTCTGATGCCCAGCCACTGCCCGATCTGCGGATCAAGTGTGGAAGCTGATGAGGGCGAAGCCGTGGTTCGCTGCAGCGGCGGTCTTTCGTGTTCCGCACAGCATAAGGAATCGGTCCGCCACTTCGCCTCTCGCAAGGCAATGGACATCGACGGCCTCGGCGAAAAGATCATCGATCAGCTTCTTGAAAACCGGCTGATTGAAACCGTAGCGGACCTGTACCTTCTGGACGCAGAGGTTTTAAGTGCACTGGATCGGCTAGGCGAAAAATCAGCGAATAACCTGATAGCCGCCATCGACAGGAGCCGGAATACCACGCTACCGCGTTTTCTTTTTGCATTGGGTATCCGCGAAGTAGGTGAGGTGACCGCTCGCAACTTGGCCCAGCATTTCAGTGATCTTGCACCACTCATGGCTGCCGATCAGGACACCCTGATGGGCGTTCCCGATGTTGGCCCCACGGTCGCAAAACACGTCCACACCTTTTTCAAGCAACCGCGCAATCTGGACGTCATATCCAGCCTTATCGAACACGGGATTCAGTGGGAGAAAGTCGCCGCCGCGACCGATGGTCCTCAGCCCCTTCAGGGCAAGACCTTTGTCGTGACAGGCACATTGGCCTCACTCTCAAGAGACGAGGCGCATGCCCGCATTCTTGCCCTAGGCGGCAAAGCTACCGGAAGCGTTTCAAAGAAAACCAGCTATGTCGTCGTGGGTTCCGATGCAGGATCAAAAGCAACCAAGGCCGCGGAGCTTGGCATTCCCATTCTGGATGAGGCAAGTTTTATCGCTCTCACCCGCCGCAACGAGCAGTGACTAGAACTGAGAACGACGGAGAGGAAACTCCAAACGTTCGAATAGTCGCACGAACTCAATTCCCCAGCACCGCTCCAGTCTCCGCGCTTCCTGCTCCAGATGTTTCGGAATCAACTTTCCATAGGCGTCACCTAGCGCCATGCAAATTCGGTTTCCTCGACCGGGGACCGAAAGTGTCGCCATGTGACCTCGGAACTGCGCCTCTATCGTCCGCTGAACCCAGCGCCAATCCGCCCCGTCTCCAGACCATAGATTCACGGCCATGGCGCCCTGAGGGCAAAGCAACCTTGATAGTCGAATGAAAAAATCGGGGTTATCAAGAACGCCCGAGGGACCTTCGGCATCAAATATATCGACCAGAATCAAATCAAATCCATCGATCCTCTGCAGATTTTGCTGCTGAAGGTACTGATGCGCATCCATGATATGCAGATCAACGTGCATGCCCATTTCGAGCCCGAAATATGCGCTTGCGATATCGACGACGGCAGAGCGCAACTCAACCACCTGAATCCGTGCCTCTGGAAAATTCCTTTGGAAGAACTTTGCCAGTGTCCCCCCCCCAAGACCTAACAGGAGAATTCGCCTCGGCCTTGGAACAAACAGCAAGGGAATCAGCAGAGATCTCAGGTAGGCCAGTTCAATCTGGTCGGGCGCGGAGAGGTCCATGGCGCTCTGGCGAGCAGAAGAGCCAAAGTGAAGCGACCGGACCCCATGCGCTTCGACGACTTCAATCGGCCCATAATCATCCACGACGCGGTGAATGAGCTTTCCGCCGTATTTCAAAACCGCCCTCCTCTTCAGCCCTTTGTGCCGACCGATATAATAGTGAATCCCCTCTCAACGGCTAACGCCCCGTGAAGACCAAAGCCCCTGGCCCCAGCAACCACTTTCATCAGGATCAAGTCCATCTGATTTTAGACAGCTATCGCCACTGGACTGGAGAGAGTCTCCTGGCATTCGTCCCGCGGGAGGGTGAATCGTTAGCGGCAATGGTTTTCAAGGCCCCTTTTGCCCTTGTCTCTCACGGAACAGAGGCAGACCCCATTTTCAACTATGCGAACCAGATGGCACTTGATGCCTTCGGTTACCCATGGAAGGAATGGATCACACTGCCTTCCCGCCTTTCAGCCGAAGCACCCAATCGAGAGGCGCGTCAAAAGCTCTTGGATACGGTCCGTCGGCAAGGCTACTCTGATGGGTATCAAGGCATCCGGATAGGGAAAAACGGACGGTTTGAAATTCGATCAGCCAAAGTCTGGAATCTTCTGGACGGCGATGGACATCATCGAGGCCAGGCGGCCTGTTTTAGCGATTGGCACAAAATCCCATCCTGAAAAATGCCCCCTGGTGCATAAGCCTCCAGAGGGCATAGACGGTTTGTCTCAGGTCATTAGGACAATTTGGTCCTCCCTGACATCCGCTGTAACCACATCGCCCGATCCCACTTTTCCAGCCAGAATGTTCTGCGCCAATGCATTTTCGAGGTCCTGCTGGATTGCCCGCTTTAAGGGTCTCGCGCCATAGACCGGATCAAATCCCGCTTCGCCCAGGTAATCCAGCGCAGCATCGCTCACCTTGAGCGTAATGTCTCTCTCCTTGAGACGGTGCTCCAGATTCTGGATCTGGATTCGGCAAATGGCCCGAATCTGTTCGCGGATCAGCGGATGGAAAACAACGACCTCATCGATCCGATTGATGAATTCCGGCCTGAAGTGGTGGCTCACCACCTCCATCACCGCCGATTTCATCTCAACGTAATTTTCCTCTCCAGCCAACTCCTGAATACGATCAGACCCCAGATTGGATGTCATTACGATCACCGTGTTACGGAAATCCACCGTTCGCCCGTGCCCATCCGTCAGTCGTCCATCATCCAAGACCTGAAGAAGAATATTGAAAACATCCGGATGCGCTTTCTCCACTTCATCGAGGAGAATGACGGCATAAGGCCTCCGTCGAACCGTTTCTGTCAGATATCCGCCTTCCTCATAACCCACGTATCCCGGCGGGGCACCGATGAGACGGGCAACGGAATGCTTTTCCATGAATTCCGACATATCAATCCGAACCATGGCCTCTTCGGTATCAAAGAGGAATTCCGCCAATGCCTTACAAAGTTCGGTTTTGCCAACGCCGGTCGGGCCCAAAAACAGGAACGAGCCATTCGGTCGTCTGGGATCTGAAAGTCCTGCCCGTGAACGGCGGATCGCATCGGAAACCGCTTTGATGGCCTCAGCCTGCCCGACCACTCGATGGCCTAACTCAGATTCCATGGCCAGAAGCTTTTCTCTCTCCCCTTCCAGCATTTTGGAGACTGGAATCCCAGTCCATTTGGAAACCACCTCTGCGATTTCCTCATCGGTCACCTTATTTCGGACCAGAGTCGCCTCAACGCTTTCCATCGATTCAGCCGCATCCAGCTGTTTTTGCAACTCAGGAATCAAACCATATTGAAGCTCACCCATCTTGGTGTAATCCCCTGCACGGCGGGCCGCCTCTAAATCAAGACGCGCCTTGTCCAACTTTTCCTTGATCGCAGTATTCCCTTGCAGTGCTGCTTTCTCAGCCTTCCAGACCTCCTCAAGCTCTGCATATTCCCTTTCCATCTCGGATATTCGCTCTTCTAGCTCAGCGAGTCGTCGCCTTGAGGCTTCATCCGTCTCCTTCTTCAGAGCCTCCCTCTCGATTTTGAACTGGATCAGACGCCGCTCCAGCCGATCCATCGATTCGGGTTTCGAATCGATTTCCATCCGAATCCGGCTACTGGCCTCGTCCACGAGGTCAATCGCCTTGTCCGGCAAATTTCTGTCCGTGATGTAGCGGTGCGAAAGCGTTGCCGCCGCCACGATCGCGGGATCGGTAATGGTGATGCCATGATGCACTTCGTACTTTTCCTTCAGCCCTCTGAGAATGGCGATCGTGTCCTCAACACTGGGCTCATCAACCAGAACCTTCTGAAAGCGCCGTTCCAGGGCGGCGTCCTTTTCAATGTACTGTCGATACTCATCCAGCGTGGTCGCACCAATGCAATGGAGCTCACCTCTCGCAAGGGCAGGCTTCAACATATTTCCAGCATCCATCGCGCCATCGGCCTTGCCAGCACCGACCATCGTATGAAGTTCGTCAATGAAGAGAATCACCTGACCTTCTTGTTTGGAGATATCGTTCAGCAACGCCTTCATGCGTTCCTCGAACTCCCCCCGAAACTTTGTTCCAGCAATCAGGGCGGCCATGTCCAGTGCCAGGAGCCGCTTGCCCTTCACGCCCTCAGGGACCTCACCATTGATAATCCGGAGCGCAAGCCCTTCGACAATTGCCGTTTTACCGACACCCGGCTCACCAATCAGAACCGGGTTGTTCTTGGTTCTACGCTGAAGGACCTGCACCGTCCGACGGATCTCGTCGTCCCGCCCAATCACAGGATCCAGCTTGCCGTCCTCAGCCCGAGCCGTGAGATCTATGGTGTACTTTTGAAGTGCGCCCCGCTGCTCTTCGACGTTGGGATCATCGATCTTTTGACCCCCCCGAATGCGTTCAATCGCTTCCAAAAGTTTTGCTGGGACCAGTCCTGCCTTTTTAAGGGCATTGCTCATTTCGCCCCGCTCCTCGAGAGCCGCCTGAACAAAAATCTCACTGGTAATGAACTGATCTCCCCGCTTCTGGGACAATTTGTCAGTCAGATTTAGAAGCTTGAGAAGCTCTGCGGAAATCTGAATATCGCCACCGACGCCTTCGACCCGTGGGAGACGCTCGAGTTGCTGCCCCAGGAGTGTCCTGAGCTCGGCGACATTGAGACCGCATTGAGTGAGTAAAGGCCGTACCGTGCCCCCCTCTTGGTCGATCAACGCAACCATCACGTGAACTGGTTCAATGAATTGCTGGTCTCGCCCCAAAGCAAGACTTTGGGCATCTGCCAGAGCAGACTGGAATTTTCCCGTCAGTTTGTCCATTCGCATGTTAAAAACCTTTTATCTGAGAAGAAGATGAATCAGATATTGGGATCACTCGGGACCCAATCAAGCGTCGCTGATAACAATTTCATCTAGCGCTCTCCTGCCGTATCATTTGCGGTCGATCCGAGCTTCCCCTCTATGAATAAACCCACCCCTCAACGTGTGCTCATTGTTCGACTGAGTGCCATTGGCGACATCGTGATGGCTTCCGGCCTGATCTACGCCCTTCGCACCCTCTGGCCAGCGGCGCATATTGCATGGTTGGCAGAATCAGGCCCATCGGAAATACTCCGGACGAACCCCCGATTGGATGAGGTCATTGAGCTTCCCCGTCAACGCTGGAAAACCATGACGCGAGAGGGTCACCGGGGAAAGGCTCTGAGAGAAATGTGGGTATTCGCCAGAATGCTGGAACAACGCTCCTTTGACCTCACTATTGACCTTCAAGGGCTTCTTAAAAGTGGCATTTGGGCATTTGCCACACGGGCACCCCGCCGCATCGGCCTCGGATCGAAAGAAGGATCCCAATGGCTCATGACCGAGCATTTGGCGCGCAATGAGACGGACCCCCGGATGGGCAAGGAATACCGGGCACTCGCCGTAAGCCTGGGGGCTCAGGACTCGGACTTTAGACCGGACATCCAAATCCCCGATGCGCTGAGTAAAAAAGCTCAGACCCAAATTCAACGCGCATTCGGCGATGCCAAGTTCGCCGTTTTAGCGCCCTTCACAACCCGCCCACAGAAACACTGGTTCGAGGCGCGTTGGATTCAAGTCATTGAAGGCGCCCGATCCTTGGGATATCGCTGCCTGATACTGGGGGGGCAAGGTGACACTGAAGCCGCTGAACGGCTCGTGAGCGCGACAGGCCCTGACACCCTCTCGCTTGCCGGCAAGACGTCCTTGCTTGAATCAGCGGCATTCATTCAAGCGGCTCATGTCCTCATCGGCGTAGACACCGGCATGACCCATCTGGGCAAAGCGCTCGCAACACCGACCATTGCCCTTTTTGGATCAACGCTCCCTTATTGGGAGGGCCCCTCCACTCTGGCCGAGATTCTCTACGTCAAGGAACCCTGCTCTCCTTGCCATAGAAAGCCCACCTGTCATGGCCTTTTTACCTGCATGCGCCAGCTTGAAGTGCCCGATGTGCTCTCAGCAATTCAGCGAGTGAGCCGTCCATGAGGATCCCAAAGCAATCCGTTGAAGCGGCGCCTTTTGCCCTTCAAATCGGTCCGCTCAAACTCAACAACCCTTTCATCCTTGCGCCCATGGCCGGCGTCACGGATCGTCCTTTCCGTAACCTGTGCCGAAGATTCGGTGCTGCCATGGCGGTCAGTGAAATGGTCTCTGCGAATCCGCTGCTCAAGGATGACCGTAAAACCCTGATGCGGACAGACCATGGCGGTGAAACCGGTATTCGAGCGGTCCAGATTCTGGGTAATGAGCCCAAGGATATGGCCGAGGCCGCGCGGCTCAATGTGGCCAGAGGCGCCGACCTGATTGATATCAACATGGGCTGCCCTGCCAAGAAAGTCTGTCGCAAAGCAGCAGGCTCTGCCCTTCTGAGAGACGAAGCGCTCGTTCGACGAATTTTGGACGCGGTCGTAGGATCGGTTGATGTTCCGGTAACGCTCAAGATTCGAACCGGCTGGGATCCTGAAAACCGAAATGCTGTTCGGATCGGACAAATTGCCGAGGACGCTGGTATCCAGGCGCTCACGATCCATGGCCGCACGCGCAGCTGCGGGTTTTCGGGGTCCGCCGAATACCGTACAATCGCAGAGGTCAAGCGCTCGATTCGCATCCCTGTCATTGCCAATGGCGATATCACTCGGCCTGAAAAGGCCCTGCAAGTGATGAAGGACACCGGCGCGGATGCAGTGATGGTGGGACGGGCGGCATTGGGTCAACCCTGGTTGTTTACGTCCATGATCCAGCATCTCGAGGGCGACGCATTGGCTCACATACCCGACCCACCGGAGATTGAGAGCCTGATGTTGGAACACCTGGCCGCGCTACATGCGTTCTACGGCGAACATCAGGGGATTCGAATTGCCCGGAAGCACATCGGCTGGTATTTCGATCACCTAGAGGGTCCTTTGGAAGCGCGCTCGGCTTTCAACCAAAAAATCTCGGCGGAAGGGCAGATAGGTCTGATCCGCGAACTCTTCCAACAATTCGCATTAGATATTGTCCGTGACACAGATCCCGCCTGACTCCAGCACGAACAACGAGGCAAGCTCCGTCCTCAGCAGTCATGTGCGCGATGCGTTGCGAGCCTATTTCGCCCGCCTCGACGGCCACGGCGCCAGTAACCTCTATGAGCTGGTGTTGAGCGAAGTGGAACAGCCCCTGATTGAGACCGTTCTCGAACATTGTGAACATAACCAAACTAAGGCCGCTCAAATTCTAGGACTGAGCCGCAGCACCCTGCGTAAAAAAATGCAGATTTACCGGATTGAGTAAGAGAGACTCCATCATGTCTACCCCTCAGCGCATCATGCGCGCCCTCATCAGTGTGTCCGACAAATCCGGACTTCTCGAACTAGCCGAAGGCCTCACCCGACACGGGGTCGAAATTCTTTCATCCGGAGGCACCTACCGCTACCTTCTTGACCATGGCCACAAGGTCCAGGAAGTCTCCCAGTACACCGGATTTCCAGAAATCATGGGGGGTCGCATTAAAACACTGCACCCCAAGATTCACGGGGGCATTCTCGGGCGCCGGGGTCAGGACGAGGGCGTCATGAAAGAACATGGAATTTCGCCGATCGATCTGGTGATCGTAAACCTGTATCCCTTTGAAGCCACCATCGCAAAACCCGACTGCAGTTTTGAGGACGCGGTTGAGAACATTGATATTGGCGGCCCCGCCATGCTCAGAGCGGCAGCCAAGAATCACGATGCCGTTGGCGTCGTCGTTGACCCGGCAGACTATGCCGGGATTCTCGACGAGATGACCGCGCACGAAGGCAGCTTAACCCCAGCCACCCGGCTGAGGCTTGCCGCCAAGTGCTACCGTCATACTGCCCGGTACGATGCACTCATCGCAGATTATTTGGACAAGGTTTCTGACGGACCTCTGTTTCCCAACCCCCTCATTTTGACTCTTCAGTACGCACAAGACATGCGCTATGGAGAGAATCCTCATCAGCGTGGCGCGTTCTACCGTGACTCGTCACCCCCCAGAGGCTCTATTGCTGCAGCCGTGCAGGTTCAGGGTAAGGAGCTCTCGTATAACAACATTGCCGATGCGGATGCCGCCTTGGAATGCGTTAAAAGTTTTGATAGTGAGCCGGCCTGCGTCATCGTAAAACACGCAAATCCCTGTGGTGTGGCCGTTAGCCACGACCTCTTATCCGCCTATGATCAGGCTTATGGCACTGATCCAACTTCTGCTTTTGGCGGCATCATCGCCTTTAATCGTGAACTCGATCCGCAAACAGCGAAGGCCATCATCGATCGACAGTTCGTCGAAGTCATTTTGGCACCGTCCATTAGCCTTCAGGCGAAAACACTTCTGGCCGGCAAACCGAATGTCCGTGTTCTCGAAACCGGCGCGTGGGATCCTACTGCCCCTCATGCCCTTGATTTCAAACGCGTCGGTGGCGGACTGCTCCTGCAGGACGCCGATCAGGGGAGAATCTCCCGTGAGGATCTCAAGGTCGTCACACAGAGGGCGCCATCCCCCAGTGAACTGGATGACCTCCTCTTCGCTTGGAAGGTAGCCAAATTCGTGAAATCGAACGCGATTGTCTATGCCAAGGATGGCAGAACCATTGGAGTAGGCGCAGGTCAGATGAGTCGGGTCTATTCGGCGCGCATTGCCGCAATCAAGGCCCAGGATGCCGGCCTCAAAGTTCAAGGTTCCGTTGTCGCATCTGATGCCTTCTTCCCTTTCCGCGATGGCGTCGATTCAGCAGCCGAAGCCGGTGTAACTGCCTTGATTCAACCCGGTGGCTCGGTTCGAGATGCCGAGGTGATAGCCGCCGCCGATGAGCATGGCATGGCCATGGTCTTCACCGGCATGCGTCATTTCAGGCACTAGAGCCCCGCTTCCGGCCATGTCCGAGCAGACTGCAATCAGCCCGCGGGACCCCGAACTCGCAGCCACGACGGACGTCTGCGTGAAATGTGGGCTCTGCCTTCCCCACTGCCCCACCTACCTCAAGACTTCGGATGAAAATGAGTCCCCTCGAGGCCGACTCTCGTTGATTCAAGGTTGGGCGCAGGGCGCCCTGGAATTGAGCCCCAAGCTCACTGGCCATGTGGATCAATGCCTACTCTGTCGCTCGTGTGAGTTGGTATGCCCAGCCAATGTGCCGTATGGACACATCATCGATGAATTCCGGGCGCATCTGCATGACACGGATCACAGGGACGTGACTGAGGGCAACTCGGTCAACGGACTCGTCGTTCGCTTTCTAAAAGCAGACCAACCCCGGTTCCTTCAATCGGGCATGGGCCGGCTGGCTCGGTCAGCTGTCGGGCAAGGCGTAGCAAGAAAGCTCGGTCTGGGCGCACTTACGGGAGGCTTGCCGGAGACCCCTGCCGGGCTTCGAACCATCAAACCGGGCCGTTACCCCCAAACCACCCCAGATTTCAAGGGCGAAGCGCAATTGTTTCTCGGCTGCACAGGTACCCTCTTGGACGCCGAGACGCTGGACTCCACGGTCCGACTTTTGAATGCTCTGGGTATCGCTGTCGATATTCCCGAGGCGCAAGGCTGCTGTGGTGCTCTTGATCTCCACGCGGGCGACAAGCGCAACGCAATCGAATTGATGCGACGGAATGCCCAGGCATTCGAGGGGCCAAGCGAGATACCGGTGGTCAGCTGCGCCAGCGGCTGCGGTGCCATGCTGAAGGATTACAAGCAAGATCAGGGCAACATCGGCGCCCGTCACCTGGATATCAGCAGCTACTTGACCCAGCTTGAATGGCCGGAATCACTGAGTATTGCCCCCCTAAACACATCGGCAGTCCTTCAAAGTCCGTGTAGCCTCCGAAATGTCCTCAAAGCGGCGGAAGCCCCTTTGAAGCTACTGGGCAAAATCCCTGGTCTCAAGGTCACGCCGCTTCCGGCCAGCATTCGTTGCTGCGGTGCGGCCGGAAGCTTCATGCTCACGCATCCTGACGAGGCACAGACCTACCGGCAGGACATTGTCGACCAACTGGCGACAGAAAAACCCAGCCTGCTCTTATCGTCAAATCCCGGGTGCTCGGCACACCTTCGCGCAGGGCTTCGGGAGATGGGACTGTCGATTGAAGTCATTCATCCTGTGACTTTACTCTGGCGGCAGGTTCAGGCTGGACAACGACCCAGTCCCTGAGGCGCCAGAACATGGCACACAAGGCTTTGGTGTTCGACGAAAAACTGTGTCGTTACCTCGAGGCTTTTGGGCGTCAGGAATCAGCTGCCCTGATCGCCCTTCGCGAGGAAACATCAAAGCTTCCAGAATCGATCATGCAGATCACGCCAGAACAAGGCCAATTCATGGCGTTCCTGGCTCAGCTGATCGGCGCCCAAAAACTCCTTGAGATTGGCGTTTTTACGGGTTACAGCGCATTGGCCGTGATGGAAAATCTCCCCGCAACGAGCCGAATGGTGGCGCTCGACATCAGCGAAACCTACACCACTATGGCTGCGCGTCACTGGAGCAATTCGGGCATTCGAGATCGAATCGAACTTCGCATCGGGCCCGCTATGCAGTCACTTGAGGCATTACTCCAGGAAAAAGGACAACCGGGCAGCTTCGACTTTGTCTTCATCGATGCGGACAAGGTCAATTATCCCGGATACTATGAGGCTGCACTTCGTCTGGTCCGGCCTGGCGGCCTCATTCTGCTGGATAACCTTCTGTGGTCTGGAAAAGTGGCTGACCCATTGATTGTTGACCCGGACACCGAAACACTGAGATCGATGACGCGAGGGCTCCGAGAGGATCCCAGAATTGATTTCTCCCTCATCGCCATTGCCGATGGGCTTGGTCTCGTCCGACGAAAAACCTGACTCCCAACGATCCAAGATCGCCAACGCAACCGACATGTCCCAAAAATACCCCGTTCTTGTTACCGGTGGGGCCGGCTACATCGGCTCGCACACCACGCTGCAACTTCTGGAAGCCGGATACGAGGTCACCGTCCTCGACAATCTTTCCAATTCGCATCCTGAATCCTTGCGGCGAATCAGCGAAATCACAGGGCAGCCCGTAACCTTTATCGAAGGCGATGTTCGTGACCGGGATCTCGTAAAGCGCATCCTGTCCGAGCAAAATTGCCAGGCCGTCTTGCATTTTGCTGGGCTCAAGGCCGTGGGTGAATCGGTTGAACAACCTCTGCTCTACTTCCAGAACAATGTGGAGGGCATGATCGCGCTTCTCGACGCCATGAGCAGTGTCGGGGTGCACAAACTGGTCTTCAGCTCTTCAGCGACAGTGTATGGCGAGCCGCAGAGACTTCCTCTGACCGAAGATCACCCTCGCTCAGCCACCAATCCCTACGGCCGCACCAAGCTGATGATCGAAGAAATGCTGGAGGACATCCTCCGAGCTGACGATCGCTGGGGCATTGCCATCCTCCGTTACTTCAATCCGGTTGGAGCGCATGCCAGTGGCCGTATTGGCGAGGATCCTCAGGGGATTCCCAACAACCTGATGCCCTTCATCGCTCAAGTTGCAACGGGTCGACGAAGTGCTTTACGCGTTTTCGGGAATGACTACTCGACGCCGGATGGCACCGGAATGCGCGACTACATTCATGTCGTGGATCTTGCCGAAGGGCACTTGCTCGCACTGCAGCACCTGGATAAAAACGGCAGCTTCACCATCAATCTTGGAACAGGCTCGCCTTTTAGTGTCTTGGATATGGCCAAAGCCTTCGAGGAAGCTACAGGTCAGAGCATTCCGATCGAAATTCACCCCCGCCGCGCTGGGGATGTAGCCTGTTGTTATGCGGACCCCGCGATGGCGAAGCGCCTGCTGGGTTGGGAAGCGACCCGGGGCATCAAAACGATGTGTGAAGATGTCTGGCGTTGGCAATCGAAAAACCCGACAGGCTACCAATAGCCACAACGCATGAAGGCCGCACTATGGCGGCCTTCATGCGTCCGTCAGACACAAATGCCGAGTTAGCGACGCAGCTTGTAGTTTCTGCCGTAAAAGATCTCGGCCATTTCATGTTTGAGCTGGCGCTGAATGGCTTTACGCTCATCATCAGACAGCGCGTCTTTATCCGTCTCAAAGAGATAGTTGTCCAACTGAAAGTCCTTCAGGATCATCTTGGTATGAAAGATGTTTTCCTGATAAACATTCACGTCGATCATCTGGTAACGTTCAGCCGTCACATCCGAAATATAGTTCTGGATCGAAGTAATCTCATGATCGATGAAGTGTTTCTGGCCACTGATGTCCCGGGTAAAACCACGAACACGGTAGTCCATGATCACTATGTCGGAATCAAAGCTGTGAATCAGATAGTTCAAGGCTTTCAGCGGTGAAATTCGCCCACAGGTCGACACGTCGATGTCAGCACGAAAGGTGCTGATCCCGCCGTGCGGATGACTTTCGGGATAGGTGTGCACCGTGATGTGGCTTTTATTGAGATGCGCGACGACTGAATCAGGAATCGGACCCGGCTCCTCGACGTTTCCAACATGAATCGGCGCATCATCGCCTTCTGAAATCAGCATCGTGACGCTGGCGCCCTGAGGCTCGTAATCCTGGCGCGCAATATTGAGGATCTGGGCGCCGATAATGGCGTTCACGTCCGTCAAAATCTGGGTCAATCGCTCTGCGTTGTACATTTCGTCGATGTACTCGATATAGCGGCGCTTCTGCTGCTCGGTCTTGGCATAGCAGATATCGTAAATATTGAAGCTCAGCGACTTCGTCAGGTTGTTGAAACCATGCAACTGAAGCTTGTTGATATCCATGTATGAACGCTACCCCTGAAAAGTTTGTTGTGCGCCCCTAAAGAGCGCCATCTTGGCCACCGATCATTCGGTTTAAGCCCTGATCAAACCCGAAATTCATCAATCTGCTTCAACCACTTCAAAAGAGTGACTGACTTCGGCTGTTTTACCCAGCATGATCGAAGCAGAGCAGTATTTTTCGGCGGAAAGTTTGACTGCACGCTCAACGACCGCATCACTCAGGCCCTTGCCCGTGACGACAAATCGGAGGTGAATGCGAGTGAATACCTTGGGATCTTGATCCGCACGATCAGCCTCAAGGTGCGCCTCACAGCCTCGCACGTCATGTCTGCCCTTTTTGAGGATGTGAATCACATCAAATGAGGCACAGCCGCCCATACCCATGAGCAACATCTCCATGGGTCGAACACCCAGATTTCGTCCCCCAGACTCCGGGGGGCCATCCATCACGACCGTATGGCCACTTCCGGACTCCCCGATGAACAAGGTCTCTTCAACCCACTTGACGCGCGATTTCATGGGCCATCCCCTTCAAAATAGCCGCGTAATTTAGCACAACCAAAGGGAATGGATCATAAGTTATGGAAATACTTCCGTTTTAGGCCGCTTTGAGAAGGCCGCTGTGGCGCAATAAGGGCTCGATAGAAGGCTCTCGGCCTCGAAATGCCACAAACAGCTCCATGGCGCCGGCGCTTCCACCTTTTTCCAAAATTTCTTCCAGAAAGGCCTTTCCGGTTTTCGGATCAAAAACCCCACGCTCCTCGAACAAGGAGTAAGCGTCACTGGAAAGGACCTCAGCCCACTTGTAGCTGTAATAGCCCGCCGCATAGCCCCCTGCAAAAATATGCGAGAAGCTGTGAGGAAATCGATTGAATGCAGGGGGCTTCACAACGGCAACCCGATCACGAACCTCGGCCAGAACATCGTAAACCCGCCCCCCTTTGGAAGGATTGAAAGTCCGGTGCATACGGATGTCAAAAAGAGCGAATTCAACCTGCCGCAACATCTGCATCCCGGACTGGAAATTGCGGGCCGCCAACATCTTGGCCAAAAGACTTTCAGGTAACGGAGCATCTGTTTCGAAATGACCTGAGATCAGACCCAGAGCTTCCGGATTCCAGCAAAAGTTCTCCATGAATTGGCTGGGGAGCTCAACCGCGTCCCATTCGACGCCGTGGATTCCGGAGACCCCGAGGTGATCCACCCGGGTCAGCATGTGCTGAAGCCCATGCCCAAACTCATGAAACAGCGTCTCGACCTCATCGTGACGAAGCAGCGCGGGCTGGTCTCCGACGGGAGGCGTAAAATTGCAGGTCAAATAGGCTACGGGCAACTGGAGATGATCCCCCAGCCTTCTCCGGGTCGAGCACTCATCCATCCAAGCCCCACCGCGCTTCTTGGGTCGAGCAAATAGATCAAGAAAGAACGCGCCTCGAACGCCTTCTGCATCTCGAATTTCAAAATAACGGGCATCGGGGTGCCAGGTTTCAATACCCTGGACCTCATGCACCGTCACGCCGTACAGTCGCTCAATGATCTTAAAGAGCCCCTGGAGCACCTTTGGCGCGGGAAAATAAGGGCGAAGCTCCTCCTGAGAGAGGGAATAGTGCGCCTGCCTCAGCTTTTCAGAGGCATAGGTCAAATCCCAAGCCTGTGGATCGGGTATCCCTAACGCGTCCTCTGCAAAAGCCTTCAACGTGGCAAGATCCTCGCGAGCTGAAGGTAACGAGCGATCCGCAAGATCCGTCAAAAAAGCCTCAACCGCATCAACCGAGGGCGCCATCTTTGTGGCGAGGGAGAGTTCGGCGAAGTTTTTAAAGCCCAAAAGCTCAGCTTCCTCATGACGAAGCGCCAAAATCTGCTCCAAAATTTCGGTGTTATCCCATTTTCCGGCTGTTGGCCCTTGGTCCGATGCACGTGTCGCGTAGGCGGTGTAAAACGCCTCCCGCAGTTCACGGTCATCCGCATGCGTCATGATGGCGATGTACGATGGAAATTCGAGATTGAACACCCAGCCTTCAAGACCCATGGTCTTGGCCACTTCGCGAGCCATGGCTCGGGCTGAATCCGGGATCCCCTCCAGCCGGGACTCCTCTTCAATGACCCGGTGCCAACCTTGCGTTGCGTCAAGAACATTGTCCTGGAATTGACTACTCAACCGGGAAAGCTCTTGCGCCACTGCTTTGAACCGTTCTTTCTTTTCAGGCGGCAGATCCACACCCGAAAGCCTGAAATCACGCAGGGCATTTTCAATAATCCGCCGTTGAGATGATTCGAGTTGCTCGAACTCCGGAGACTCGGCAATCTCACGGTACGCGGCAAAGAGCGCATCGTTCTGGCCAACCTCAGTCGCATACTCACTTAAAAGCGGAATACATCCGTTGTAGGCGTCTCTTAGCGTATCGCTATTCATTACCGAGTTGAGATGGCTGACCGGTGACCAGGCCCGGTTGAGTTGATCATCCAAGGTTTCCAGGGGGTCGACCAAGTTATCCCAGGTATACGGACCACCCGCTTCGAGACGAAGTCGAATCGCTTTCCGGTTTTCGCTAATTAACTGCTCTATCGCCGGCCTGACATGGGCAGCATCAATTCGAGAGAAGGCAGGAAGGGAACGGGATTCCAGGAGTGGGTTAGACATGGGTTTATCCAGAAATTGAGTTTAACGATCCATAGACTCCAACAAGAGATGAATCGTTCAAGAAGCGATGGGGTATTTAAACGAGGGCTCGTTAAACGCCACTTTTCCAGCGGAGATCAAGTCAGGCGTTTATGCATCTCAAGCACGTTACCCCCCTCAATTCGCCTGTAACTGACGGCGTCCATCAGGCTACGTATCAGAAACAGCCCACGACCCCGCTCTGGAAGCTCATCGAGATCAGGCTCAGGCACAAGGTCAATATCAAAGCCCTGACCATGGTCATAGACTCTCACACACAGATCATTTTCTTCGATGAAGATACACACACGAACCGTCTGATCCACGTCTGCTGAGGTGCTGTGATCGATGGCGTTCGCCATGGCCTCAGTGAGCACCACGTTCAAATGGTAGGCCAGTGCCTCACGATCGCCGCGGTAATTGTCCAGCGCTCGTGCAACCTCTTCGGCAATATTCCCAATCAGGCTGAGGTAACGTTTTTTATTCGGCACCACAATGTCGACATGAATATCATCGCTGGAAAACATAGTGGATCTCCTTTTCAGGCCCGCGCAAGAGCATCTTCGACCGAGGAAAAGATCTCAAAAACACGTTGTAAACGCGTTAGCTCAAACATCGATTGGACCCGAGACTGCAGCCCTGCCAGCACCAAACTGCCCGAGCGAAGATTTGCGCTTTTGAAACCCGACAACAGCGCCCCAAGCCCAGAACTATC
>JBEBBO010000145.1:0-6582 GCA_041158345.1 Pseudomonadota bacterium
ACACCCGCATGACGATGCGGCATTACGCGCATCTAAACGATGAGGTCCGCCGGAAGGCGATCAATCAACTGCCTACCATATTTAAAGACCCTGTTGCGTAGATTAGATGGCTATTCAACGCAAGTTCTGCGTGAAATAAGGTCTAGTTTTGATGTTTTGGACAATAAAAAAACCGGGCACCAACTGAATGGCGCTCGGTTTTTATCGAAACCCAACCGTTTCACGTGGAACGATTGGGTGAGCCGAATTAGGCTTGGTATTTCTTTAGTGAGCGCAACTTTTCAAGGGCATCCTTGACCTTTGCGGACGCTGCGTCATCGAGTTCATTGGGCTTGTAGACACGGTCCAGAAGTTTCTCTTCCACCAACGCATCCTTAATCCACTTCTTGGCAAACCGGTAATTGGCAGGAACCGGGGTGATTTCACCGGTTTCAGGGTTCTTGAGATCCTCAGCAAGGACCACTTTGGCATCAGAAGCCTTGGGTGCTTTCGGCTTTGCGGCAGGTTTGGCACTAGCCGCTTTTGCAGGGGCAGCCGCAGGGGCTTTCTTCGGGGCTGGGGCTGCTGCTTTCACAGGGGCCGCAGGCTTAGGGGCAGCCGCTTTGGTTGTCGCAGCAACTTTCTCGGCAGGAGCAGCCTTCTTCGGGGCTTCCGCGGGCTTGGCAGCAGCTGCAACAACCTTCGGGGCGGGTTTCGGCTTCTCAACGAAAACCGGCTCTCCCTTGTCGGCACGAACAACAGCCTGATAGGCCTCCTTGGCGACGTACCCAAGATAGAGGGCCGTGATAAAGAAAAGAAACTCGAACATGTCCACTCCTCTTTAAGATATTAGTGCGGCTTAAATGACCGTCTTGGATTGAATACAGATGGAAGTTATGACTCCTCACCATCCTATAAAAATAGGCGTTTTACGAATAAATCGCAAACAATTCACGACGGCCTTTGAAACAAAGGGCCGATTTTTTCAATCTGAGGGGGTTATCGCGGCAAATTGGAGTCGGCAGAGCTCGGCGTAATGGCCATCGGCAGCGATGAGTGCCTCATGCGTACCCGATTCGATAATCCGTCCCTTTCGCATGACGTGGATGGTATCTGCATTTCGAATGGTCGCCAACCGGTGGGCAACGACCAGCGTGGTCCGGTTGCTCATCAAGGCATCGAGGGCGTGTTGAACCAGCTGCTCTGATTCAGCATCGAGGGCGGAGGTCGCCTCATCCAAGATCAGGATGGGTGCATTTTTGAGCAACGCCCGTGCAATCGCGATGCGTTGGCGTTGTCCCCCGGAGAGGATGACGCCATGTTCTCCCACGACGGTTTCAAAACCTTGGGGAAGCGCTTGAATGAAGTCGAGCGCATTGGCTGCACGAGCGGCCTCTTCGATCTGATCACGGCGAACGGAAGGACCCATGCCGTACCCGATGTTGTTGGCGACGGTGTCATTGAAGAGCGTGACCTCCTGACCCACATAAGCGATCAGTGAGCGGAGCGTTGTCAGCGACATGTCATGGATCGGGGTGCCATCGATGAGGATGGCGCCTGACGTGGCTTCATAAAGCCTGGGCAGAAGACGAATCAGCGAAGTTTTTCCGCTTCCCGAGTGACCGACGAGCGCGACGGTTTGACCGGCCCCAACGTGAAGACGGAGATCTTCAATCACGGGAGTGGCTTGCCCTGGGTATTGCAGATGAATGTTGCGGTATTCGACATCGCCTCGGATTGAGCTGGGGCGATGTCGCCCTTGATCAACTTCTCGCTCGGTATCCAGTAGCTCAAAGATACTGCTACCGGCTGCGATGCCACGCTGGAAGACATTGGCGAGATTGGCAACCCGCTTGATCGGACTCAGCAGCATGGACATCGCAGCTATGAAGGAAATCAAGCTACCGGTAGAGATGGTGCTGCGAATGGAATCCAGGGAGACGACATAGAGCACCGCCGCGAAGCCGCTGATATAGATCAGCTGGATCAGGGAGCCGCTGGTCGCCTCAGTGGCGACCCTTTTCATGTGACGTCTGAAGTTATTTTCGTTCTCGGCTTCAAACTTTCGCGCTTCATACTCTTTGCCATTGAAGACCTTGACGATGCGCTGGGCGTCGATGGCTTCCTGAGCCACGTGGCCCACATGACCCATGGATTCCTGGATCTTTCGGCTGACCCGTCTGAAGCGCCGGCTCACCGAGCTGATACTGATGCCCAGCAGGGGGCCCACAACCAGCATGACCAGGGACAGTTTCAGGTTCTCATAGGCCATAAGACCGACGAGACCGACAATGGTCAGGCCATCGCGGAAAATTCCCATAAGGCCATTGGTCAGTGATTCGGCGACCTGCTCGGTGTTGTAGAGAAGTTGGGACATCAGTTGTCCCGACGAGGCGCGGTCATAATGCGCGCAGGGGAGATTCAGGAGCTGATTGAAGATGTCTTTTCGAAGATCGGTAATGACGCGTCGGCTGACCCAGCCCGAGAAGTAGTCGCTCCCGAAGCCCGCGATACCGCGGACCAGTGAAAGGCCGATCAGGATCAGGGGCGCCATGCGCAGGAAGGTGGGATCGCGCTGAACGAAACTCCCGTCAATGAGGGGCTGGATGAATTTTGCAAAAGCCGGTCCCATCGAGGCATAGAGCATCATCGAAAGGATCGAAATCAGAAAGTGACGCCAATACGGGGCGGCATATCGCAACAGCCGTCGGTAGACGAAAAGGCTGTTGGTGTCAGCTGGGTCAGGCCTTGTTTGGGGCACGGACACCTCAGGGCGTTTTGGAGGGAAAGGCGCGGCTCAACAACAACGGGTGATGCCGGACCATCGTCTGGCAACCCGTGCAGCCTGAAATTCCCGTCGACTGACCGGCAAACCCTCTTTTTGAGGGGAGGTCAAGCGGGATTCCAGATAACGTTCGTAGGCATCGTCGCCGGTCAGGCTCCGAAGAGAAGTCCATAACCGGCCACAGCCTTGTAGGATCGCCCGAAACACGTTCACGGAGTGAGTGGATCGGACAGAAGGCTTACTTGATCTTGCCTTCCTTGTAGACAACATGCTGACGTACGACAGGATC
Organism: Pseudomonadota bacterium; assembly: GCA_041158345.1. GTDB lineage: Bacteria > Pseudomonadota > Gammaproteobacteria > Methylococcales > Methylococcaceae > UBA6136. The sequence goes on from JBEBBO010000145.1 coordinate 3,054, forward strand.
AAACTTCTTGATCTCCATCTTTTCAGGCATGTTCTTCTTGTTCTTGGTCGTCGTATAGAAATGGCCGGTGCCAGCGCTGGACACCAGTTTGATCTTGTCACGCATGGGATTTACCTAAACTTTAGGGGCTATTTAAGGAGGGCGGCGATCTTGGACTGGGGCTGAATCAGACACCAACAGTCAAAGACGCATCTCGCCCTTTCGACTTAGATCTTTTCGCCGCGCTTACGGATGTCAGCGAGAACGGAGTCAATGCCCTTCTTGTCGATCGTCCGCAGTCCCTGTGAAGAAACCTTCAGTCGGACCCAACGATTTTCAGACTCAACCCAGAAGCGATGCTCATGAAGGTTCGGGTTGAAAATGCGCTTGGTCTTGTTGTTAGCGTGTGAAACGTTATGGCCTACAATACGGCCCTTGCCCGTCACCTGGCAGATTCTGGACATGATAATCCTCTGAGCTTTTGGCTGAGTGATGAAAAAGTCCGCCTTTTTAACGCAATTCACCCATAGACGTCAAGTTTTCCTGACGCATTTCCCAGATCAGCGGACGTTGGGAATGCGCCTTCAAAATGGGTGATCCAAATGGCTTGGGCCCTGATACGCGTGAGTAAACAATTTTCGACTTCCCTTATTTTACTCAGCTTCCTGATCCTTTCAGGGTGCTCCTTTTGGGAGACGGCTGATCTACCCGCAACCAGTGCCTCCCGGGTACGAACTTCTGACACACCTGAAGCAGAGGTCAAGGCGGCATTTGTCAATGTGATGCGGGTATCACAGACCAAAGAAGTCGAAAGCTTCAGGCGGCTGATTACGGCGAAAGATGTCGTCGAATTTGATGCCGATGAGGGCGAAAAAAAGGGGAGTTATGCAGCGTATATGGCAGCCATCGTCTCGCACCCGTTGAAGGATTACCGGATTGAGTTTTCGGGTTCAGAGGCTATTTTCAGGGCAGACCCGCAGCAAAAACTGGGGATCTACGATCAGGGGAAAACCACGGAAGTGGTTTTGGTGCGGGATGAGGGCCTTTGGAAAATTGGCCGGTCGGCTTCAAGCAACCGAGCCCTCAGTTTGCTGGATACCATAGACGCCAGTCCGCCTGCGTCGGCCACCAAAAAATCAAAACGCCCAGTCAAGGCATCACATCACTAAATTTCGGTTCAATTATGCAGCTTACAGTCGGGATCGTGATGGATCCCATTGATCACATCAAGATCAGCAAAGACACCAGTTTCGCCATGGCGCTTGAGGCACAGGCGCGAGGTCATGCCTTGGTCTATATGGAGCTTTCGGATCTTTACCTTCGGGATGGCCGCGCCTATGCCCGTATGCGAAGCCTAAAAGTGCAGCGTAACGAAGAGGTCTGGTTCAGTTTTGAAAAGGCATGGGATGCGCCTTTGGATAGCTTGGACGTCATTTTGATGCGCAAGGATCCCCCCTTTAATCAGGAATACATCTACGCGACTTACCTGTTGGAGTCTGCGGAATCCCGGGGCGCCTTGGTCGTGAACAAGCCCCAGTCGTTGAGAGACGCCAATGAAAAACTTTTCACGAGCTGGTTCCCTCAGTGTTGTGCGCCGACGCTCGTTGCACGCGATGCACAGCGATTCAGGGATTTCCTTGAAGAGCAAAAGGACATGGTCCTCAAGCCACTGGATGGCATGGGGGGTGCATCTATCTTTCGAGTGGCCGCAGGGGATCCAAACATCAGCGTGATCCTTGAGACCATGACGCAGCACAATCAGTGCTTTGCCATGGCGCAACGCTATCTCCCCGAGATTATTCAGGGCGACAAGCGAATTTTGGTGGTGGATGGGGTGCCTGTGCCCTACGCCTTGGCGCGCATCCCTCGTGAAGGTGAAAGTCGAGGAAATCTTGCGGCCGGGGGCCGCGCCGAGGGGCGGCCTTTGACCGATCGAGATCGCTGGATCGCGGAACAAGTGGGGCCAGAGCTTCGAAAGCGGGGTCTTCTCTTTGTCGGACTGGATGTGATTGGGGACTACCTGACTGAAATCAATGTGACCAGTCCGACCTGTGTGCAGGAGTTGGATCGTCAGTTCGGCCTCAATATTGCGGGAACACTCTTTGATGCCATTGAGGCACGAGTCCCCGTGCAGAGGGCAGATCGCGCGTGAGCGTGACGCATTCGGTCCGTCATCACGCCCGAATGGCCGTCGCGCTGGCCCTCGCCAGCTTTTTGCACCTCCCGATCCTCTGGATCCTGATGCATTCGTCGGATCGGGCGCTTGAGGTGCCCCGAAGCCCCGCCATTTTTCAGCTGCAAGCCCAACCGTCAAGGCCGCCAGCACCTGAGAAAAAGCCCGTATCGCCCCCCAAACCCGATCCGTCCGTTGCTCAGGACGGCTCGCCACACCCAGCCCCACACGAGGCGATTCCGTCACCCATCAGACCCCAAGAAGAACCTCGGCGGCCTAATTTTTCCGCAGGACTTTTATCGCAACAGATCAGCGAAGTGTCAGAAAGTCTGGTGAAAAAAAGGAATGCGGAATCCGAGGGTAAGCGCATCGTCTATGCCTCGGATGCCCGGGGACATACAGCGACCTTGACGGCTTATGAAGAGGCTTGGCAGGCCAAGGTGGAACATATCGGCAATCTGAATTATCCAGAAGCCGCCCGAAATCAGGGCCTCTCGGGATCATTGAATGTGGCCGTGGCGATTCGACCGGATGGAAGCCTCTATTCAGTCCAAATTCTCAAAAGCTCCGGCAATCCCATCATTGACGAGGGCGCGATCAAGATTGTTCGCCTTTCGGCGCCCTTTGCTCCGCTGCCTCAGGATCTCTTGCGAGACATCGACATTTTGGTCATCACCCGAAGCTGGCGCTTTGATGATCAGGCGCATTTCTCTTCAAAATAGGCCATTGACGGCTTGCGGCTTTAATTTCAAGGTTGCAGGGCCTAGGGGCCTACGAAGATACTATGCGAATGGATCCTGATGCTTCCAATCTGACCAACAACTTTCTCATTGCCATGCCGGGCATGAGCGACCCTGCTTTCGAGCGAACCGTCACCTATCTTTGCCAGCACACGCCGGAAGGCGCCCTCGGCATCATTGTGAACCGACCCTCCGAGATGATGCTGGGCGATGTGCTTAAGGAATTGAAGATCCCAATCTTCGATGAGCGCGTCTCCGGTCAGCCGGTGTATTGGGGGGGGCCTGTCCAGCCCGATCGTGGATTTGTCCTTCATGCGCGTGAGGGCGAATGGAAGTCGACGCTCCGTATCAATGAGGAATTTTGTTTGACGACCTCCAGGGACATTCTCGAAGCCTTGGGGCGCGGTGAGGGCCCAAGCCGGGCCATTTTGGCCCTCGGATATGCCGGTTGGGGAAGCGGTCAACTGGAGCAGGAGATCGCACAAAATGCCTGGCTCAACGCAGAGGCCACAGAAGCGGTGCTGTTTGATCGCCCACCCGAAAAACGATGGCACGCAGCCGCAGAACTCGTCGGGGTCGATATTTCACAGCTGACCCTGGAGGCTGGACATGCCTGATCCGCTGTCGCAAGGCTCAG
>JBEBBO010000146.1:0-2922 GCA_041158345.1 Pseudomonadota bacterium
TTCGCCGTAGGTCAGAACTTTCGAGGCGTCAGGGTGATCGCCTTCCCACAACAGTGCGGGCTGATCGCGGCGAACGGGCAAATGACGATCAAGACAGTTCACACTGGCATTGAGGGTACCATCCTCGAACCAGGCAATCTCCCCTTTAGAAAAATCAGAGCGGCAGACTTGGCTGAAGGGTTTCTCCCAGACCAGCCATTCCCGAGCCTTCTCGCCCCAAAAACCCTCAGGATCGTCCAAGGATCGCCGATAGGCTGTGGCATAGTCTTCAGCGGAGATCTGCGCATTGCGGATGAGGTCTGGGCTCGCGCGGTAGATTGGATCTCGAGTGCTGGTTGAAAGATCAGAAGAAGTCATGGTTTCGATCGCTGGTTCGGATACGAGACGGTCTCAACGGTGAGAGGGTCCCATGGGTAGATGCTGCTCTAGGAATAAAGAATTCTCCCACGCGAAAGCTGAACGGTACAATGCGCCATGGCCAAGGCATCCTCGTTACGATCTACACCAACACCTCAAGGTCGATTGCCTTTGGGTCGAACTTTTCTCAAGACCCTCAAGGCACACTTTGATGCGTCGCGATTCTCACGAGGCCGGGAGATTTTTGAACACCAGAGGGTGCTCTCGGCGGCGTGGTCCTCAAGCCAGGTGGCGGGGCAGGTGAAGGGGCGACCGAAACCGTATCGGGAGATGGGCGCATGCCCGGTCTACGACGTCTGGATGCGCTTTGAACCCCTCCCCGAAACCGAAATGCTGCCTGTGCTTCTTGAAATGGGAAGTCGTGTGGGCTTGGCGGCCCAATTGCTTTCTCATGATCTTTGCTGGCGTGAGGGCGACTTGTTGCCCAAGGGTTTTGAGGCGGGTTGTAGCTGCCCCGATCTCAAAAATCCGTGCAAGCACGTGGTGGCCATGACGCACCATCTCGCCCGCTGTCTGGATCGGGACCCTTTGGTTCTCTTCGAGCTTCGGGGGCTTGCGCGTGATGAAATTGAGCTCATCTTGGATGAAACCCCTTTGGGTGGGGTGGTACTTGAGGCGTTGCGGCATCCCTTGCCCCAGCCCGAGACCCGCGATCATTTCTTTACTCGGCCTGCGGAGTGCCCTGTTCCTGAATCCCTGACGGGGAGCGAATACTTCGGCGGCGCCGCCGTTCGTTCGGAGGTTGCGGGTCTCCAGCCTCTCGGAATCCCCGGGATCCTGGTTCGAAAGGGGGGGGATTACCCCCGATTCTGGGAGGGGGATGAATCCTTCATCAAGGTCATGGATGCCCTGTATGCCGAGCTTCGGCGTCGTCTGACCGACGCGCTCTGAAATCAGGGACGATCGGCGTGCCCTAGATGGCGTTCCGGCGCGATCCGGTCGCGAACCCGCTGTTTGAGTTCTTTGGCTTCAGGGAATCGACCGTCTACCTGTCTGGACCATAACAGCGCGCCCTCTCCCCGAACCTCAAAGATGCCCCCCGTCCCTGGAATCAGGGTGACGCCACCCAGCTCGGCTTCAAAGGTGGTGAGGAGCTCTTGGGCCAGCCATGCCGCTCGAAGGAGCCAGCGGCATTGGGTGCAATATTCAATGACGAGAACCGGTTTTTCCATGGCGGTGTCAGGGAGAAATGGCATCGGCTTCAAAGGCTCAAGGATTCCTCGAGAAAGGCCTGAAGCACCCGTGAGAAAGCCCATTGATCTTGGACCCCCGCGCTTTCCCGGGCACTGTGCATGGACCACATGGGAATGCCGCAGTCGATGGTCGGGACCCCGAGGCGAGCCGAGGCAATCGGGCCGATCGTCGATCCACAGCCGAGATCTGTACGATGGACATAGGTTTGGCAGGGGATTCCGATTTTTGCTGACAGGTCGTTGAAAAGGGCCGCTCTGGGACCATCCGTGGCATATCGCTGGTTGGCATTGATCTTGAGGGCGGGTCCCCCATTGATCTGGACGTGATGCAGCGGTTCGTAGGCACTCGAAAAGCTGGGGTGAAAGGCATGGGCCGCATCCGCGCTGATCAGAAGGCTCCGTGCCAAGGCGCGTCGTTCATCCTCCCGCGCCGACCCGGAGAGGCGGTTCAAGACATCGCTGAGGAAGGAGCCTTGGGCCCCTTGGTGGCTTTCGCTGCCAATTTCTTCGTGGTCAAACAGCGCAATGATCTGTGTTTCAGCCACATCCTTGCTGCTGAGGAGTGCAGACAAGGCCGCATGACACGACGAGAGGTTGTCGATCTGACGGGTCGCCAGAAATTCACCGTGAGCGCCCCAAAAATTTCCAGGTTGGCTGTCATAGACATTGAGCTCAAGGCTCAAGAGGGCGTCTACCTCGATGTCGAGGCGTTCAGCGAGAAGCGTCTTCAGCAGGTTCTGGCTGGGCGCCTCCGGAAGGGTCTGGCCCAAGATTAAGGGGAGTTCCGTCTGCTTGTTGAACTTGAGCCCCTCCTCATTGACGCCGCGGTTCATATGAATCGCAAGGTTTGGAAGCCGGAGCAAGGGGGCATCAAATCGCACCCGTCGATTTTCGATGCCCTGAGGCCCCTTGATGCTGACCCGTCCTGCAAGGCTGAGATCCCGGTCGGCGAAGCTCGCCAGAATGGGGCCGCCATAGACCTCAACACCCAAGCGAACCAGCCGCCCTTCCCGAAGGTGTCCCTGCGGCTTGATACGAAGTCCCGGTGAATCGGTATGTGCGCCAAGGATGCGGTAGCCGGCCTCGGCGGGGGGCTGGGTTCCGTGGCGAAAGGCGATGATGGAGGAGTCGCCGCGGATCACATAGTGACGATCACCGGGGCTGATCGTCCAGCGGTCACGTTCCTGAAGAGGCAAGAAACCTGCCGCTTCAAGATGCGTTCGGGTGGTATCGACAGCGTGCCAGGGGCTGGGGCTTTGATCGATAAAGTCGAGTAGCGCCCGGGCATGCGCTGTTTCATGGGCGGTTGGAA
>JBEBBO010000147.1:0-2524 GCA_041158345.1 Pseudomonadota bacterium
GATCCATGTCACTGCAGGGATCACGGCTCCGACGGGAAGCGTGAATCAACGGGTTAACGGTAACACGGAGTTTGAACATTACGGCATGCAGTTAGGTTCAGGAACCTGGAATGCTTGGCCAAGTCTGAGCTACAACGGTTATGCTGGTGACTGGAGTTGGGGTGGGCAAATCAGTGGAAATGTTCCTTTGGAGTCACATAACGACTCGGGCTATGCGACCGGAACACTTTTTCAGTCGACCGCGTGGGGGGGGTATCAAATTCAGGATTGGGTATCGGGTTCAATTCGCGCGCTTTTCACTTCGCAGTCGCAGATTGCGGGTAACTATTACGGAAACTTTGTTCCCACCGGTCCAATGGACATGCCTCAAAGTTATGGAGGCAACTTCCTTGATATCGGCGTTGGTCTCAATGCCCATGTGAAATCGGGAGATTTTGAAGGGAATCATTTTGGGATCGAGTGGCTCCAACCGGCCTACAATGACTACAACGGTTACCAGCTGGAGCGAAAGGGCTCACTCTGGGCCAGTTGGGGGCTTTCATTCTAGAGCCCTAGGGCCACGGTTTTTGGAGTTTGCTTTGGGCCGCTCGCTTTGCCTGCTTGATCAGACCTTCAACGCCATGGGCTCCCCGTGCGAAATCAAGCTGTATGCCGATTCAAAGGCGAGGGCGCGCCATATCGCAAAAAGGGTCATTGACGAAGTCAATCGACTTGAAGCGAAGTACTCGCGTTATCGGCAAGAGAGTTATCTCTCTCGCATCAATCAGGTAGCCGAAACCGGCGGTTCAATCGAGTTGGATCAGGAAACCGCGGGTCTAATGGATTATGTTGCGACCTGCTGGCAGCAGAGCGATGGCCTTTTTGATGTGACGTCCGGAATTCTCCGAAAAGCCTGGGTATTTAAGGATCAGGCTCTTCCCGAGCCTCAGGCAATCGAGAGCCTGTTGCGGTATGTTGGATGGCAGCGCTTGGTTTGGGCAAACCCCATCCTCTCTTTTCCCGAGGTCGGGCTTGAATTGGATCTGGGCGGGGCAGTCAAGGAGTATGCTGTGGATCGTGTGTCGAGTCTTTGCTGGGATGCAGGCATTCGACATGGGTTGATTAATCTTGGAGGGGACATCAAAGTGATCGGACCTCACCCGGATGGAGCCCCCTGGGCCATCGGGATCAGACACCCGCGTGACCCTGAGCGCATTGCCCGAACCGTTTATCTCAAGCGTGGCGCCATGGCCAGCAGTGGTGACTACGAACGTTGTCTCGTGATCGATGGCAGGCGTTTTGGGCATGTCCTCAATCCCAAGACGGGCTGGCCGGTCTCGTGTCTTGCATCCGTGAGCGTTGTTGCCGAATTTTGCGTTGTTGCAGGCAGTGCCTCGACCATCGCGATGCTAATGGAAGATCGGGGTCCTGACTGGCTTCGTTCGATGGGAGTGACCCACTACTGGGTGGATGTCGATGGTCATGAGGGCGGGGACTGGGTCTCCTAGCTGGGGCATATCCCCCATTATGGCGTCTTCGATATTCAGTCCTTTCTCTAACTATCTGAATATTATGGGTTAAAACAAAGGCGTATTTCTTGCTTGTCAGTTTAATCGAGAGTTTCGTCCGATTTGGAAAATAAAGAACGAAAGATTAGGAGCATGTCATGAAATGGACAATGAAATTATCGGGTTTTTTGCGCGTTGGGGCGCTTTGGGCTCTGAGTGGCTCGATACCTGCTTTTGCCCACAATACGGGCGGTTTTTTGGGGACTTCTCCATCCGCTGTGGATAAGTTCGTGATCAGTTGCAGTCAAGGGAACAGTTCCACTCGCATGGTGACTGCCATTCAGGATTTTCTTCCAGTCAATGGTGCCCTTCTCAGTGTGACGGTTGAAAAAGATGGTGTGCTGGTCACCTCCGTTGAAAAGAAGAATCGGGATGGCAAATACAGTCCACTGGTCGAGCTTCCCGGTGGGGAAGGGGCATATGTCTTTACGATCAAGAAGGCCTTGGGCAAAGCCGCCGCCATGAAGCGGAAGATGGTTTACGATGTTCAGTACCATTGCATGACCGGTGATACCCATACCGAGACGAGTGACCCTCTTTTCTTGCAAAACGGCTAATTCGGGCACTGCTTCCTCGTATCTTCTGAGCCCCGTCGCGGATCCCTTCCGCTTCGGGGCTTGTCTTTTTTGAAACGGGATCTAGATCATGAAAAATAGTGCAGGAGCTTCAGCAGGGCTACCGGCTTGGCTGATTCACTCAACCGTCTTTGTCACCGGTGCAGCCGTCATGCTGATTGAGCTCTTGGGGACCCGGGTCATCGCGCCTTTTTACGGAACCAGCCTTTATGTCTGGTCGGCGCTGATTGCGGTGACGATGGTGTCTCTCTCGCTCGGATACTACTTGGGTGGCATCCTTGCTGACCGATACGAACAAAAGCTGTTCAGTTGGCTTCTCATGGCGGCCAGTCTTGGGGTTTTCGGGATTCCATTGATGGACGCGCAGATCTTGAGTCTGACGGATCCTTTGGGCCTCAGGCT
>JBEBBO010000148.1:0-3428 GCA_041158345.1 Pseudomonadota bacterium
CCCCCCGTCTCAGCTCTTGAAAGATAGCAGGTCACGCCAGAAACTCCCGGGTCATCGAATGCCTCAACCGCAATCTTGTCACTTGGACCCAACCATTTAAAGCGATAGTTCACTGAACCAACGGTTTCTGCGTCCGCCTGAAAAGGGATCAACCAAACCCATCCGGCAATCAATAGCCATGCAATGCGACGGTATGTCATACGAAAACCTCGAAGCCAATTAAACACCCTGAACACTTAATTCCTGTCCCCCTTTGATCTTTTCCTTGGGATCCAGCCCATTCCACTCCAGCAATTTCTTCAAAGGCACCCCGATTCGTCTGGCCACATCCGTCGCTGTCTCACCGGGATTGACCTTGACCTTTTTGAGCGTCTGACCTCGGGGGGCCCTCGAAGACATCATGCTGAGCACTTGAACCTTCTCAAATGGCAACATAAATGTGCGAGCCTCAGGGGGCGGCGATAGATCCGGACGCACATGGGGATTGAGTTTAAAAAACTCGCCCGCATTCATGCCTGTCTTCTCTATCAGATCGGCCATTTTGAGGCCTGGACGAAGCTCAACCAGTGTCAGACTGCCATTGGACTGCGCATTTCTCGGGATAAACCCGTTGCCCGATGGATCTGCCACGATGTGTGACAACGTAATAATTTTCAAGACATAGTTTTGAGTTTCCTGTGGGAGCGACAACTCCCAGAACGTCCCCTGTCCACCCGCAACCCGATTTGCCTGTATCGCACGGCTGACCGTCCCTTCACCTGCGTTATAGGCGGCTAATGCCAGAGTCCAGTCACCGCCAAAAAGCTCATGGAGATACCCAAGGTATCGAAGTGCCGCTTGGGTGGCCCGATGCGTGTCATAGCGACCATCGTAGGTCTCACTCAGGTGTAAGCCGTATTGTTGCCCGGTACTCGCTACGAATTGCCAGATGCCCGCGGCCTGCTTAGGCGACACGGCAGTAGTCTGGTAGGCACTTTCGACCATGGGTACCAAAATAAGGTCTGTCGGCAAACCTTCTTTTTTTAATTCACCGAGAAGGTATTGAAGATAAGGCTCCGCCCTGGCCATTAAAAAATCGACGGTACCCGGCTTTTGCCTTAAATAATCGAGGAAGGCTTTGATCTTTTCATGCTCAATCGTATTCAGCATCAACCCGCTTCGAACAACGTCCCAAAGATTGCCATGAACGCCAGAGAGGCGAATCGTGGGTTTGGATGTTCGGCCCGTGCCGCGTCCATCGCCCGGTGATAGACAATTTTTTTGCAACATAACGGACTTGAGATGGGGATCACTGTACTTGTTACCGGTATATCCCGTTCCACAAGAGATGCCTAAGCCCGTCAAATCCGCTTGGTATACTGGCCCACTGGCTCTAGATCCGGGAAGCCCAGGACCTCCTAGGGATTTACCTGCTTTTTTTCCTTTACCTGGCCGGACCTGACGTGAAGCAATGTCACGTAATCGCTGCTCCTCTTCAAGCGCACGGCGATGACTTTCTACTGCTCGTCCGACCATACTCATCGTATTGGGAGGGTCCAATAACGCGAGCTGGAGCCGCGTTAATTGATCCTCATCCGTCGACGTCTGATTCGGACTTGCCCCCGCATAGGGCGTAAAGACATGTGGCCTGCTGGCCGCATACGAGGAAGGTGCTGGAGCATGTGAGCAGGAGGCCAACATACCCGAAACAAGTAAGAGGATGGAGTAGGCAGAATGTCTTTTCAAAAGAATCTCAGACACCGTCGAAATGGAATGTCGTCAATTGAAGCCTTCATTCAGCACAGCATACAAAAACGCCGGGCATTGCCCGGCGATTTTGACGGAGACAGAGTAGCTTACTTCTTGCCAGCCTTGAGGTAGAGGATCAGCGAGTCAACAGCCTGTTCTTGGGTCAGACCTGCGCTCTTGACCGGACCGAGGTTCATGATCTGGTCCATCGCCTTCGGCATCGCGTTACGGCCTTCAACGAGAACCTTGGTCAGTTCTTCCTTGCTCAGCTTGTTAACGCTTTCAAACAGGTTCGGATTCGGCTGTACGTCATGGCAGGTGCCACAGCCACGGCCGAAAGCGCGGGTGTAGATCTTTTCACCGATCTCAAGGCTAGGTTCACCAGCGAAAGACGCGCCAGCGATAGCGAGACCAGCAACCACGAGGATACCTTTCAGAGTCTTCATTTTTGTATGTTCCGATAATTCCAGAGGGGCAAAATTAGATTGCATCCGGGAGAGTGTCTCTAGAAGAGATCCCCTTTGCGGATAGCGGATTATTTCAAAGAATTCGCAATGGAATCAAGAGGCATAGGTTTTATGCCCTCTCGATGGATAGCAATTACCGTGTGGGGTCGTTATAATGCACGGACCGGTCGGTGAGTGGGTCCGTTTTTGTACCTTCACACCAGCAGGATCGTGTGGAAGTGTGGCCGAGTGGTTTAAGGCACTGGTCTTGAAAACCAGCGAGGGTAACACCTCCGTGAGTTCGAATCTCACCGCTTCCGCCACCCTATTGAAAAAGCCCTCGACAGAGGGTTTTTTTACGCCAAAAGAAAGTTTTTACACGGGTCGATTAGCGCCTTGGAGCCACCGCTCCCTGTGGATATGGTCCAGAAATGTATCCCATGCCATATCCAAATCCCGGCCCGTAACCATATGGCATACCATAGACGTATGGCCGTCCCCAAGCGTCATAAATCATGGGGGCTTGGGATGCTTGATTCGCCTGCGGCTGTCCTGGGCCTTGGGCATCCCTCACCAAATCGTCGTTGGCTGTCGTTTCCGGCTTTGCATCAGCGTCGATATCTTCCGCGTTTGCTGAATCGCCATTGTCCGACCACCAGTCGGCGGACACGGGTACAGCAACTGTCAAAGCTAGTATCACGAACAAGGGGTAAAGAAGGCGTGACATGGCATCCTGATGAATACGTGGGCAAACGGTAAGCTTCATCCTTATGTTACCCTCGTTGCATGAATTTCGGTTGATTTCAACCGAATAAGGATCCACTCAGACAGGAGATCCCATGACGGTCAGATATTCCAGCGCTCGCAACCGAAGAACCCGTTACTTTCCGCAACAACCCACACAGCTTAACCCCCTCGCTACGGTCCAAGGCCATCCATCCAGCGCCGCAGAAAGGGCCATCGAATGGCTTAGCGTGGTGGATGACTTCAAGGTTCGCAAACACCGTAACGTGTTTCCGCGTTGGTCTCTGGTGATGCTTGTCTTGGCCATCATGGCCATTTAGCGCGGGAGAAAAGGCCATCGAATCCAGAGCCATCCGACTACCCAAAGGGATAGCCGGATCGACTCATTTGGTCAGGCGTCGCCGTGGACGTGGCGTGAAACGCTGAGTGCTGGCGAGAGTATGTGGCCCTGAAATTCGAGCCAATTTAAAAGCCCATCCAAGTAAATGATGTGCGGGGCTACCCCTGCAG
>JBEBBO010000149.1:0-15295 GCA_041158345.1 Pseudomonadota bacterium
CAGGGGGCGCCGAAATGGTTGCCAATCGGCTTCGAAAGAACCTGCGCAATCTGGGACGCTGGGCGCGGCAGAACGACATCAGTTGCTACCGGCTCTATGACGCGGATCTTCCAGAATATGCCATGGCGGTGGATCTTTATCTCTGTGAAGGGGTGCTCAGGGCCCATGTGCAGGAATATGAAGCGCCCTCAACCGTGGATCCTGTTCGAGCTGAGCAACGCCTCATCGAGTTTATGGCGGCCTTGCCGGCGGTGCTCGAGATTCCCCCGGAACAGGTCATTCTCAAGGTGAGAAAACGCCAGAAAGGCTTGAACCAATACGAAAAGCAGTCCGAGAAGGGCCATTTCCTCGCTGTTCAGGAGGGCGGACTGAAGTTTCGCGTGAATCTTGAGGATTATCTTGATACCGGCCTTTTCCTCGACCATCGCGTCACCCGGCAGTTGATTGGTTCGATGGCCTCGAAAAAGCGGTTTCTCAATCTTTTTGCCTACACGGGTTCGGCGACGGTCCATGCAGCGGCCGGTGGAGCAACATCAACGCTCAGTGTCGATCTCTCCAATACCTACCTCGACTGGGCTGAGGCCAACATGGCCCTCAATGGGTTTACCGGGGGGGCGCATCGTTATCTGCGTGCCGATTGCCTTGGCTGGCTGGATCAGGCGGCAAAGGATTCGGCCCGTTTTGATCTGATCTTTCTCGATCCGCCAACCTTCTCGACCTCCAAGCGGATGGCGGGAACGCTCGATGTTCAGCGCGATCACGTCGGAATGATTCGTGCGGCCATGGCTATTTTGGCCCCGGGTGGGCGACTGGTGTTCACGACCAATCAACGAAAGTTCAAGCTGGATCGCTCGGCACTGGAGGATCTGGCGATCGAAGACATCAGCGCAAAAACGCTGCCCAAGGACTTTGAGAGAAATCCAAGGATTCATATGGGCTGGATCCTCCACGCCAAAGCGGATTAAGGGGAGCGATCAGCATGGTGGAATTGGCCCGTAAGCGGGTGATTGTGTCGGGGCGGGTGCAGGGCGTTTTCTTTCGTGAGTCGACCCGCAAGAAAGCCGAGGCCTTGGGGCTTTCCGGCTGGGTCAGAAATCTTGAGGATGGCCGGGTCGAGTGGGTTGCCGAAGGGGCGCCAGTCGCTGTAGAAGCGCTGGTTCGCTGGTGCCGGTCCGGGGGACCGATTTTGGCGCGGGTCGACCGGGTGGATGTCCTTGATCCGCCCGAGGGTGCCTTGGTGTCCGGATTTGAGGTCTTGCGCTAGCCTTCGAGAATTTTGCTGACCCGCTCAAGATCTTCGGGCGTATCGACGCCCGCATGCGGGGGTTTTGCCACCGTCATGACCTTGATCTTTTCTCCTTCCCAGAGAATGCGAAGCTGTTCAAGCGCCTCAATCCGCTCGAGTTCGGATTGGGGCCAACGCACGTAACGGCGCAAAAAGCCGGCGCGGTAGGCGTAAATGCCAATGTGGCGGAGCCATGTGCCGGTGGATGGCAGGGTCTCTTGGGAATCCCGGAACTGATCCCGATGCCAAGGAATGGCGGCGCGACTGAAGTAGAGCGCATGTCCACAGCGATTGGTAACCACTTTGACGGCATTGGGATCAAAGACCTCCTGGGCGTCTTTGATCGGTGCGCCGAGCGTTGCGACGCTCGCTGCCGGGTCGTCGTGCAGTGCTTCAGCCAGCTGTTGAATCAGAATCGGTTGCATCAAGGGTTCATCGCCCTGAAGATTGACCACGAGCGTGTCATCCGACCAGCCTTCGATATTGGCGACTTCCGTAATGCGATCTGTTCCACTGGCATGATCCTGACGCGTCATCAGGGCCTTGACCGCAAGCCCTTTAACGGCCTCCACGATTCGCGCATCATCGGTCGCGACAAATACCTCGCCCCCGGCTTCCAGCGCACGCTCGCAGACGTGCACGATCATGGGCTTCCCGGCAATTTCCAGCAGCGGCTTGCCGGGCAATCGGCTCGATCCAAGCCGTGCCGGAATCACCGTTTTGAAGGAAACCACGTCTAGTCGACCAGCGCCGTCTTTTTAGGGAGTGCGTCGTACTCCTCGATGCTGATGCGTCGGGCCTCAACTTCCAGCATCACCGGAATGCCGTCACGCACCGGAAATGCGAGCTTGTCGGCGCGGCAAACCAGTTCATCCTGGGTTTCGAGAAAGACAAGGTCGGCTTTGCAAATCGGGCAGACCAGAATGTCCAATAATTTTTTGTCCATGGATTCCTCTGAAATGAATTAGGGTCGGGAGGGAGGGGATAGGGGCGAGACCGTGGCGAAGCTGATGCGTTGAAAGCCGAGCTGCTCGAGGGCCTCAAGGGTGGTCACCAGGGCTTGGTGACGCGAGTTTCGGTCTGCCTCAATCAGAATCAAGGGATCTTTCTGATCGCCCGCGGCCGCTTGGATGGCCCCCTTCAGGCTTTCCATCGTCGCCTCTGGAACAGGATGTCCCGCAACGAGGTGGTGTCCCTCGGGATCAATCGCAATCGAAAGGGGTTTTTCAGGTGACAGGGGGGCCGGTTGTCCCGCTTCTGGGAGATGGATTTCGATGCCTTTCTGTTGGGCAAAGGTCGTGGTCATCACGAGAAAAATCAGCAGGATGATGAGGACATCGATTAACGGAATCAGATTGAGCTCTGGTTCATCCCGATCATGGGGCCTGAAGTTCATGCGGGACGCTCAGGGCTGGTGTGATCCAGACTTTCGATCAACTGCATCGCTTCTTCTTCCATGCGGACGGTCAGCTCCGTGATTCGCCCCCGGAAATAGCGGTAGAAAATCAGGCTGGGGATGGCCACTGCAAGTCCTGCGGCGGTCGACATCAGGATTTCGGAAATGCCACCGGCCAGCAGTGCGGGGTTCTGGATCGCGCCCTGCGCGCCGGCACTCGAAAACGAGGAGAACACCGTCATCATGCCGAGAACGCTTCCCAGGAGCCCGAGGTAAGGCGAAACCGATGCAATCGTTCCAAGGGTGTTGAGGTAGCGCTCGAGCGTATGAACCACTTGACGTCCGGCATGCTCGACCGCGTCGCGCATGGGTTCCCGCCCCTGCGTTCGCGTGGCGAGGGCTGCTGCCAGGATGACGCCGAGAGGGGAGCTGATTCGAAGGGATCGGAGGGTGCGACTGTCGATCTGGCCTTCGCGATGAAGCCGGTAGACCTCCGGGATCAAATCAGTTGGCATGACCTGATAGGTTCGAAGGGCCCATAGCCGCTCCAGAACAATGGCCACGGAAACAATGGAACAGATGACGAGAGGCGCCATCATCCAGCCACCTAGCTTGAAGATTTCGATCACGGTGCGCGAACTTATCCTGAGAAGGGTCAATCGCCCTGATACGGGGCATGGGCTGAATCACATTCTATCATCCGCCGGGGTTCAGGGGGCGCTCGCCCTGACGGTGGAATCCCGGTTCGACTACAATAGAAACATCCCTGCCCACCGAGATGGCCCTGGTTTTTTCATGATTTCAATTCGACTCAACGACCTGCGCTTCAGTCTTTTGGTTCTGATGCTGGCCCTGTTTCTCTCTGGTTGTGGCCAGAAAGGTCCGCTGTACATGGAAGGACATGAGCCGCCCTCTCAACGCGCGGTAGCCAAGAAACGGCGTCAAGAGCAGGCCAAGCAGGCCGAGGAGGCGCTTAAAGCGCAACCGTCGGGTGGGCCTCGTGAAGAGATGCCTGAGAGCGATAAAGACAACATGCCAGCATTGGCCCCATCAGCACCGAACTAAATGGACCACTTCAACGAACGCTCCGGGCGACTTTACGCCGAAGAAATTCCCCTCAAGGCGCTAGCCGAGACGCACGGTACGCCGCTCTACGTCTACTCTCGAGCCACGCTCGAGCGGCACTATCGGGCCTTTGATCAAGCCTTTGGGGGGGTGGCACATCTCATTTGCTACGCCGTGAAGGCGAACTCCAATCTCGCCATCCTGAATGTGCTGGCCCGATTAGGCTCGGGTTTCGACATCGTCTCCGGGGGCGAACTCGAGCGCGTACTTCGGGCCGGCGGTGATCCCTCAAAGGTGGTTTTTTCCGGTGTTGGGAAGCGAGAGGACGAACTTCGGCAGGCCCTTGATGTTGGGATTCGCTGCTTCAACGTCGAAGTCCCGGACGAACTCGACATCCTCAATCGGCTGGCCGGCGAACGCGGCGTTCGTGCTCCGATTTCGCTGCGGGTCAACCCGGATGTCGATGCCAATACGCATCCCTATATCTCGACCGGCTTGCGTGAGAACAAGTTCGGAATTCCGATGGATAGCGCGTTCGGCGAGTATCTTCGGGCGAAGTCATTGCCGCATCTCAAGATTGTCGGGATCGACTGCCATATTGGCTCGCAGTTGACCAAAATCGATCCCTTCCTGGATGCCTTTGATCGGTTGTTGGGCATGGTGGACCGATTGGCAGCCGAAGGCATTGTTCTGGATCACATCGATATCGGGGGGGGGCTTGGGATTCGTTACAACGACGAGAATCCTCCGGAGCCGTCTGAATACGCCGCTGCAGTGATCGATCGCCTCAAGGGGCGCAAGGTTTCCTTGTTCATGGAGCCTGGCCGTGCAATTGTTGGAAACGCCGGCGTTCTCCTGACCCAGGTGCTCTACCTTAAATCCAATGGCGAAAAGCATTTTGCGGTGGTGGATGCGGCGATGAATGACCTGATTCGTCCTTCGCTTTACCAGGCCTGGCAGGCCATCCTGCCTGTCGAACCCTCGTCGGGGACTCCCTCGAAGCACTATGACATTGTGGGGCCGGTGTGCGAAACCGGCGACTTTTTGGGCAAAGATCGAGAGCTTGCCATCGCGCCGGGTGATGTTCTGGCGGTTCGTTCAGCTGGCGCCTACGGTTTCACGATGAGCTCCAATTACAACTCCCGCCCCCGAGCGGCTGAAATTCTGGTGGATGGGGATCGCGCGCATGTGGTGCGTCAGCGCGAGACCGTCGAGGGCCTTTTCGCCCTTGAAAGCATTCTCTCGGCGTGATCATGCGACTGGCCTTTACCAAAATGCAGGGGCTCGGTAACGATTTCATCGTGATCGATGCGGTCCGGCAGTCGGTTTCGCTCGATCCCGAACGGATTCGTCGTCTCGCGGACCGCCATTTTGGGATTGGTTGCGATCAGGTGCTGGTGGTTGAACCGGCCCAAAGTCCGGCTGCGGATTTTCGCTATCGCATTTTCAATGCCGATGGTTCCGAAGTCGCCCAGTGTGGCAATGGGGCCCGCTGTTTTGCGCGTTTCGTTCATGACAAAGGGTTGACGAATCATGACTCCATTCGGGTTGAAACCCAATCGGGCGCCCTGGTTTTGAACCTGGTTGCAGGCAACGAGGTACTGGTCGATATGGGGGTACCCCGGCATGCCCCTGATGCCATTCCGCTGAAGGCGGCAGAAGAGTCAGCCCTCTACACGGTGGACGTGGCGGGCCAGGCAATCCAGTTTGCGGCAGTGTCCATGGGAAACCCGCATGCGGTGATCCAGGTGGCCGATACGGTGAATGCCCCGGTCGAGCGATGGGGGCCGCTGATTGAATCCCATCCGATGTTTCCTGAGCGCGTGAACGTGGGTTTTCTCGAAGTCGTGGATCGCCACCAAGCGCGTCTTCGGGTCTATGAAAGAGGCTCTGGCGAAACGCTGGCCTGTGGCAGTGGCGCGTGTGCGGCCGCTGTCGTCGGCATTGAGCAGGGTCTTCTCGAAAGTCCAGTGAATATTGCGCTTCCGGGGGGGCATTTGGTCATCAACTGGCAAGGTCGGGGTTTTCCTGTGATGATGCAAGGGCCAGCAGTGACTGTTTTTGAGGGAGAGATTGAGCTGTGAGTGCACAAGAACCCACCTTGAGCCCTGAAGAGTCGAGTAATGCGGCTCAGGTGGCAGCCTATCTTTCATCTCACCCGGATTTTTTCTCTGCCCACCTGACGCTGCTTGAATCGCTTCGGCTTCCCCATGAAAGCGGCACTGCGGTGTCCTTGGTTGCGCGTCAGATTGATGTCCTAAGAGAAAAGAATGAGCGGCTTTCGGAGCAGCTGGACGATCTGGTCCAGATCGCCCGGGAAAACGACGCCTTGTATCAGCGGATTCACCAACTGACATTGACGCTCCTCGATGCGAAAAGCCTCGAAGATGTTCTCGCCAGCCTCGATTGGGGATTGCATCAGTATTTTCAGGCAGATTTCGTGGTCGTTCGGTTGCTCCAACCGATGGTTGAAAGTCCGGTCCTTCAGCTGTTTACGGCCGAAGATCATCCTTCGCGTGCCTGGGCCGAGGAGCGAGCTGAAGCTGCGCAGCCCCTCTGCGGCCAGCCGGACCCCGAACATGCCCGGTATCTCTTTGGCGACGTGGCTGATGAAGTCGGATCCTACGCCGTCATTCGCCTCCATCATGCAGCGCTTCGCGGTCTTTTTGCGATCGGCAGCAGGGATCCTGAGCGCTTCCGCGCCGACATGGGTTTCGTGTTTTTGACCCAAATGAGCGAAATTCTCGCCAGTCGCATGGCCAGCCTGCTCACCCAGGATTAATGCGATGGCTCCCGGGGCCCTCGATCATCTCGAGACCTATCTGGAACGCCTTCGGGTCCAGCAACGCCTTTCGCCGCAAACGCTCTTGGCCTATCGGCGGGATCTGGGTCAACTGCAGCATTTCTTGACGCAATCTGGCATCAGTGACTGGTGCGGGGTCGATACCAAGAGGGTTCGGGCCTATGTCGCTGAGCGACACCGTCATGGCTTGGGAAGTCGCAGCCTCCAGCGCGAGCTCTCTGCAATTCGGGGTTTTTTCGATGCCCTCATTCGGGAGGGGGTTCTGAGCCAAAATCCGGCGCAGGGCATTCGAGCGCCCAAAGCCGCCAAAACCTTACCTGATGTCCTCGATGTGGATGCCATGGTGGGGCTTTTGGAGGCCCCGCCGGAAGATCCTCAGGAGGTGCGGGATCTGGCCATGTGGGAGCTTTTTTATTCCTCGGGTCTCAGGCTTTCAGAGTTAGTGGCGCTGGATCTTCAGGATTTGGATTTTCGGGAAAACACGTTGGTGGTTCGCGAGGGCAAGGGCCAAAAATCCCGGTATGTTCCCATAGGACGCTGCGCAAGGGCTGCGCTTGAGGACTGGCTCAAGGTCCGAGACACCTGGCCGGGCGCAGGACTCTCGGCCGTGTTCACCAGTCGGCGTGGCCTGAGAATTTCACCGCGCAGCGTTCAATCGCGGCTGTCGCGCTGGCAGCTCAAGCAGGGGGGCGCGGCTGCTGTCCATCCGCACATGCTTAGGCACTCTTTTGCGAGTCACCTTCTGGAATCCAGTGGCGATCTTCGGGCTGTCCAGGAGCTTCTGGGGCACGCCAACCTGAGTACAACCCAGGTCTACACCCATCTCGATTACCAACATTTGGCCAAGGTCTACGACCAGGCCCATCCTCGGGCCAGGCGAAAGGGCGAGGGGAAGGGCTGAGGCTGAGGGGAAGCGAGGACGTCAGGAGGGGGTCTGTTGTATACTCCGACGCTGATGCCCAGTCTAGGACACCCGCATGTCAGAACCTGAAGAAAGCGAAATCGAATCGACCGAGGAAAACCCAAGTCAGGGCAAGGCGGGTTTACGCGGCATCACGGCCAAGCCCGGTTTCCGCAAGTTTGGAATGGGCCTGTTGGTCATTGCGCTGGTGCTCTATGGCCTGGCCCTTTACTGGAGCCAAGAACCCAAGCCTTTCGACGTGGTCGAGGAGGGCGCTCATGCCGCGCATGTCGAAAACCCGAAGGAAATGCCCCTGGGTTATACCTATTCGACGACCCTGATCGAAATTTCCCATACCTTGTTGCACAAGCCGGGTGGATTTCTGTCCAACGACGTTTTCCCGCCCAGTGTGTTCCTCGACAACATTCCCAATTGGGAGCTCGGCGCACTGATTGCCCTGCGTGATGCGACCACCCAGTTACGTAACAATATCGCCCGTTCGCAGACGCAGTCGCAAGAAGATCCGGACCTGGCCAAAGGCGAGCCCTTCTTCTACTTCGATTACCGCTCCTGGCAATTGCCGTCATCGGAATCGGAATATGAAAAGGGAATCGAGTCTCTGGAGGCCTACCGCGAGCGCCTGAGAAAGCGGGGCGCCAACTTCTACGCCCGCGCCGACAACCTGCGTCAGTATCTCGAAGTTCTGGAAAAGCGTCTGGGTGACTACTCCAACCGACTGAGTGCCAGTACCGCGGATCGGATGAACGATGAGGTGGAGGAGCGTCATGCGGACATGGAGCGGACCCCATGGCTCAAGCTCGACGATCGATTCTTTGAAGCCCGCGGTTATACCTGGGCGGCGATGCTGGTGCTCAAATCCATCGAATGGGATTTCAGGGACATTCTCGGCAACAAGACCGCGCAGGTCTCCCTCCAACATATCGTGCGGGAGCTTGAGAATTGTCAGGAGAGCTATCTCAGCCCTGTGATTCTGAACGGCAGTGGATTCGGCCTTTTTGCCAACTACTCGTTGACGCTGGCCAACTATATCGCCCGGGCGAATGCCGCCACCATCGATTTGAGAAGCCTGCTCGAACGCGGCTAATTCCCGTCGTGAACCCCAAAAAAAGGCGCTTCGGCGCCTTTTTTTGGGGTTCAACGGAGATGCATCTTATCGATCAGTTTCAGAAAGCGAAGATAGCGGGCTTTGTGAATGGCGCCCGATTCAGCGGCTTCTCGGACCGCACATCCCCGGTCCTCACGATGTCGACAGTCGTTAAATCGGCAGTGGTCGAGGAGGGGGCGAAACTCCACATAGCCGTAAGCCAGTTGTTCCGCATTCATTTCTGCCAGACCAAAAACGGCAACCCCGGGGCTGTCGATCAGGTCCCCACCATCGGGGAGGTGGTAGAGCATGGCCGCCGTGGTGGTGTGCCGTCCAAGACCTGCCTTCTCGGAGAGTTCTCGGGTTCTGAGATTCTTGCCGGGAAGCAGCGCATTCGTGAGTGAGGACTTACCGACGCCGGATTGGCCCGAAAGCATGCTGGTTTTTCCCTTGAGAGCGGCTTTGAGGCTTTCTAGACCCTCTTCCGTCCGTGCACTGACTGGGTGGCAGGCATAGCCCATGGCCCGGTAATGGGTCATCTCATGATCCAGGTCGGCGCGATCTTTCAGGCGGTCAATCTTATTGATCACTATCGCAAGATCGATGCCGCGATGGGCTGCAGAGGCGGTGTATTGGTCCACCAACAACCAGTCTGGCTCAGGTTCTGGCGCTACGACCACCATGACCTGATCCAGGTTGGCCGCCACGGGCCGCACTCTGCCGGCGTGTGCGGGTCGGGTCAAGAGGCTTTTGCGCTCGAGAATCGATTCGACCCGTCCTAAACCTTCGCCTGCCGGTATAAAGCTCACTCGATCCCCCACCGCAATGGAACCGACCTGTCGACGGGTCTGACAGAGGCGGATTTCACCTGAGGCATCTTCGACGGCCAAGGCCTGACCCAGATGACTGAGAACCAGGCCCTCCGAAGGACGATTCGGGTCGATGGGCGACGCCATGCCGGCGATCGAGCCGCCGGCCCTAACGGGCTCGGTTCAAATGATCGATGCGGATGGCCGCCGGCGGATGGCTGTAGTGGAATGCCGCATAGAGGGGGTCTGGTGTCAGCGTACTGGCATTTTCCCGATACAGTTTGACCAATGCACTCACCAGATGCCGCGCCTCGGTGTGAGAGGAGGCAAAGTCATCCGCCTCAAATTCGAAACGACGCTGGAAGGCCGCCATCAGCGGCTTGAGAAACACGGTGAAGACAGGCGCCGTCAACATAAACAGCAAAAGGGCGCTTGCCGTGCCTGGCGTGGGGACGCCGAGGCCCTCAAAAAACCAGGCCTCTTGGCTCACCCAACCCAGGACCGCAAAGCCAATGAGGCTCATGAGGGAGCTGGTGATCAACATCTTGATGACATGCCGGCACTTGAAATGACCGAGTTCATGCGCCAGCACGGCCTCCAGTTCATCGTGGCCCAAAGAGTCCACCAAGGTGTCAAAGAAGACGATTCGCTTGCTGGCACCGACGCCGGTGAAATAGGCATTGCCATGCCCGGATCGACGCGAACCGTCCATCACGAAGATGCCCTTGCTCTGAAAGCCGCAACGATCGAGCAGCGATTCAATCCGCGATTTCAGTTCAGGATCAGGCAGGGGGGTAAATTTATTGAAAAGGGGGGCAATCAGGGTGGGGTATGCCCAGCTCATCAGGATCGAAAAGCTGATCAGTATGCTCCAGGCCAGAAGCCACCAATAGTGACCGGTACTCTCCATGACCCAGAGGATCAGAGCGATCAAGGGGGCACCTAAAACGAAACTCAGCAGGGTTTGCAGGGTCAGGTCCTTCAAGAACTGGGGCATGTTGGTTTTATTGAAACCATAGCGCTCCTCGATCACGAAAGTCTGGTAGAGGCTGATGGGCAGTTCGATCAGCTGGGCGACCAGCAGCGTGGTCAGTATCAGGCCCACGCCACTGGCGATAGGGCCCAAGCCGAATCCGTCCCAGAGCTTTTGAATCCAGGCAATGCCCCCTCCCAGCGTAAAGAGGATCAGGACGCCAGCACCCAAGATTCGATCGAAATCCGCGAGTCGCGCTTTATCAACCGTGTAGTCTGCAGCCTTTTGGTGGGCGTCGGCGGTGATCGTTTCTTGAAAAGCGCCTGGAACGGTGTCTCGGTGCTGAAGGACATGGCGAACATGTCGACGCGACAGCCAGAACTCAATCAGGAAGGAGATGGCTAGGGCGATCAGAAACAAAGCAGTAAAATCGTTCATGTTCTTATTTTCCTGGCACGGTGTGCCTTTTTAGAATCATCCGGTCACCCCTTCGGGGTGACGTCGGTCTTATTTCCTCTACTCAGACTGCGAACCATGTCCCTTAATTCCCGGAACTTGATCTGGATTGATCTTGAAATGACCGGTCTCAATCCGTTGAGTGATGTCATCCTTGAAATCGCGACCCTCGTTACGGACGCCGAACTCAATATTCTGGCGGAGGGGCCAGAACTGGTGATTCATCAGCCGCAGACCGTTTTGGATGCCATGGACGAGTGGAATCAGACGCATCACGGTCAATCAGGCCTGATCGATCGAGTCCTCTCAAGCGGCATCACGGTCGAGGACGCCGAACAGCAAACCCTCACGTTCCTGTCGTCCTGGGTTCCTGAAGGCGTCTCCCCCATTTGTGGCAACAGCATTTGTCAGGATCGTCGATTCTTGGCGCGGGGCATGCCGCGGTTGGAAAAATATTTTCACTACCGGAATCTGGATGTCTCCACCCTCAAGGAACTCGCCGCTCGCTGGGCCCCGGAAATTGCCCAAGGGGTTCAAAAAACCGGGCGCCACCGAGCGCTGGATGACATTCGGGAGTCCATCGAAGAACTGCGTTATTACCGTCAGCATCTTCTCAAGGTTTAATTGCCGGAATTCAGCCGCACGCTAAAGCCCCGCAATGATGGCGATCAGCAGCAGGAGCATCACCACGCCCAGGGTGACAAACATGGTGAACCAGCTCCAGCCGGAGCTTTTCGTTTCAACGGGTTCAGCGCTGTCATGAATCGGAGTTCCGCAATTGCTGCAGATCACCGCTTTATCCTTGACTTCATGTCCACAGTGGCGACAGTACATTAGTGGCCTCTTCAAGTTCAGGTTTTGCCGACGTTTGGCGTATGCATTCTATTACCCGAAGAGCATAGCGGAAGCCGGGAACGGATGCCATTTTGTGCGTTCAGGGTACTCCGGATTCCCTGTGCATCGAAGGTTGATGAAGACAGCGTGACAGGCATTGTGTGAGAATGACGGCTGTTCGTGATGTGAGGGTCCCTTGAGGGATTCTCATACCAATACCGTACACGAATTGTCCACATCACTATAAAGAGAGTCACAGCATGAATAAGACAACGATGACCACCCTGATTGGTGCTGCAGTTGCATCCACTCTGGCCGGGACCGCTCAAGCTTCAGAAAACCCTTTCGCTCTGAAGGAACTCTCGAGCGGCTACGTTCAGTTGGCTGAAGCCGGCAAGGACGGCAAGGAAATGGTTTGCGGCGAAGCCAAGTGTGGCGGAGCCAAGATGAACTCAGGCGGCATGAACTGTGGTGCCATGATGCAGAAGGCAGCGCCTGCAGAACCCCAGAAGGCCATGGAAGGCAAGTGTGCCGGCATGAACATGGGTGGACAGGCGCCTGCCGCCCCAGCAGCACCGGCAGCGCCTCAGCAGGCAAAGTAAGCGGCCACAGGATTTCCCGTTCGGTTTATGGCTTCCAGTGATTCCCGTCACCTTCAGGGTGTAGGGCTCGGACTCCGACGAGTCCATCTGGATGACCTAACCGAACGGGAGTCCCTTCCGGTGGATTTTCTTGAAATCGCACCGGAAAACTGGATGCGAGTGGGCGGTCGTCTGGGCCGCTTGTTCCGGCAGTTGACCGAGCGACACCCCTTCGTTGCGCATGGTCTTTCCCTTTCTCTGGGAAGTCAGGATCCTCTCGATACCGACTTCATCATCGAACTTCGCGCCTTCATTGAGGATCATGGGATCCTGGGTTACAGCGAACACTTAAGTTATTGCAGCGATCAAGGTCATCTTTATGACTTGATGCCGATTCCCTTTACAGAAGAGGCGGTCAAACATGTCGCCCATCGCATTCGTTCGACCCAGGACCTCCTTGGGCGCAGGATGGCCATAGAAAACGTGTCCTACTATGCCGCCCCGGGGCAAGCCATGGACGAGGCGGATTTCGTTCGGGCCGTGCTGGAGGAGGCGGATTGTGGCCTGCTTCTGGACGTCAACAATGTCTATGTGAACAGCGTCAATCACCGCTACGATGCCCGGGACTTCATCGCGCGCATGCCGGTGGATCGGATTGTGGGGCTTCATGTGGCGGGACACTATGTGGAATCGGACGATCTGTTGATCGATACGCATGGTGCGCCGATGGTCGATCCGGTCTGGGCGCTTCTGGAAGAGGTGTACGCGAAGATGGGCGTCCTGCCCACCTTGCTGGAGCGCGATTTCAACATTCCACCGTTGGATGAACTTCTTCTGGAAGTGACAGCCATCCGCGATGTTCAGGGGCGGCACCTTTCCTCAGAGGTGCCTTGAAATGGCTCTGGGTCCTTTAAGCGAGATGCAGAAGGCCTTTGCTGCGTCCATTCGCGATCCGGAAGAGCGGCCTGTACCTTCGGGTGTGCCGCCCGATCGCATGCAGGTGTACCGCGAGCTTTTTTTCAACAACGTCGAGAGTTTCATGCGGACCGGCTTTCCGGTGCTCCACGCCATTTTGGAAGGGCCCCGATGGTCTGCCTTGGTGAGGGATTTCTATCGGGATCATGTCGCGACGACGCCCCTCTTCGTGGAAGTTGCCGGCGAATTTGTCCACTATCTCGAATCTGAGCGCGGCATGCGGTCGGGTGATTTGCCCTTCCTCACCGCGTTGGCCCATTACGAGTGGGTCGAGCTGGCCCTTTCGGTTCGCGAGGCCGATTCACCCGCACTGAATGCACGCTTTCTTGAAGAGCCCCTGGCCTTCAGGCCCCGACTCTCTGCCTTGGCCTGGCTGCTCCGCTACCCCTATCCCGTCCAGAAGATTGGGCCGGATTACCAGCCGCAGAAAAGCGACCAAACCCCGGTCCATCTCTTGGTGTATCGCGGTCGGGACGAGCAGGTCCATTTTGTTGAGCTGAATGCGGTGACCTATCGGCTTCTGGCGGTACTGGACGATGCGGGCGAATCGACGCTCGCTGAAATTTTGGAACAAATCGCCCATGAAATCGGCCATCCCGATACCGCTCAGGTGTTGGTCTTTGGCGCTGACTTGATGCGGGACCTTCACCAGAAGGGGGCAATCGCCCCGGCGCGCCTCGATATTCCCGTTTAGCTGCTCGGCTGCCCCATCATGGGGCTTTTGGGTCTGGTCATGACGCACCAAGTAGGTGCATGATGCCGCCATCAGCCACTGCCCGGTGTCGGGGAGTGCACTACTGCTGCTCTGGCCCCTTTATTGCTTCAGAGTCGACATGAGCGATAACCTCCCGATCAATCAAAATCCCAGGATACTGGATCATCTGACCGATGCTGTGCTGGTATTCGATACCAGCAATCGGCTGATTTACATCAATTCAGCCGGCGAAATGCTTTTTGCGGTGAGTGCCCGTCAGGTTCAGGGGATGCGTGCCCGCTCCATTTTTGGCTTGAGCGATCGTGCCATCGAGGCGGATTTCAAGCGCGCGGTGCTTCGCGGGGAAACGCTGACCAAGCGGAACCTCACCCTGGGGACGCCTTCTCAGCCGGTGACCGTCAATCTCACGGTCGTTCCGATGCAGGAGAACGGACAAGTTGATCAGGTTTTGGTGCAAATCGAGCAACTGGACCGGCATCTTCGCATTTCCATGGAAGAGCAGATCCTTGCCCAGCAGAATGCGGGTCGGATGTTGCTTCGGGGGCTGGCCCATGAGATCAAGAATCCACTGGGTGGGATTCGTGGCGCGGCGCAGTTGCTTGAAAGGGAACTCCCGGGCGCGGATCTTCGGGAATACACCCGCATCATCATGGATGAATCAGACCGGCTGCAGTCTCTGGTTGACCGCATGCTGGGGCCCAACAAGCCGCTCACCATGGAGTCGATCAACATCCACAAGATCCTCGAGCGCGTCCGGCAACTGGTTCAGGTCGAGGCGCCGGCGGGCGTCATCATTGATCGCGATTACGACCCCAGCATTCCCTCGGTCATGGGGGATGGCGATCTCTTGATTCAGGCCATCCTGAACATTGTGCGCAATGCGGCCCAGGCGGTGGGTGTTCGGGGCCGGATCCAGATCAAAACCCGGATTGATCGTCAGGTCACCATCGGCCATCGCCGCAATCGCATGGCCGTCAAAATTGAGATTCATGACGATGGCCCCGGGATCCCCCCGGGGCTCATGGGACAAATTTTTTACCCCATGGTGACGGGACGGGCCGAAGGGACCGGCCTTGGGCTTTCGATTGCCCAGTCTCTGATCAACCAGCATGGCGGCCTGATTGAGTGTACGAGCGAACCGGGCCATACCGTTTTTTCCATTTATTTGCCGTTGGAGCTTGCCCATGAACAAGGTGGATGAGGTCTGGATCGTCGATGATGATCGGTCGATCCGCTGGGTCCTCGAGAAGGCCCTTGAGAAGGCGGGCATCAAGAGCCGGAGCTTTTCCAATGCCGATCTGATCCTCGAAGAACTGAATGCAGAAATTCCGGATGCCATCATTACGGATATCCGAATGCCGGGTCTCGATGGACTGACGCTGCTCAAACGGATCCAG
>JBEBBO010000150.1:0-4993 GCA_041158345.1 Pseudomonadota bacterium
TTCCCGTGACCATGGCTTTCAGCGTATCGCCCAAAGGAAAATACTGGAACATATAGGAGAGACCGGGACCACAGGCAGGCACCTTATCCTCAGGGAGATGCTGAATATAGAGATGGCGAAGGGAAACGGCCGATCCCAGGGCGGCGGCCAACCCACCGAGAAGGGCATAGATTCTCACCCGCGAATTTCGAGTGGCATGGATGGATCCGGCCAACATGACGAGGCCCACAAGAATGACACCCAGTCGTTGCGAGATGCAAAGCGGACAGGGCTCCAGTCCTTCCTGAAACTGAAAGTAAAAGGCGGTCGCCATGAGACCGACCGTTCCGAGAAAGCCGAGGAAAAAAGAGCGACGGGGCGAGAAAGGAAGCTTCATCAGAGAATCGAGAGTTAACGGTGGGAAGGATCTGGACGGTTTGGCGCGTCCTCAAGACGAATGCCGACCTTCAGAGTGACTTGAAATTGGGCCACTTGGCCCTCTTTAACCTGCCCTCGGGTTTCCTGCACTTGAAACCAGTCAATCTGACGTGAGGGCCCTGAGACCTTGCGAATTCCGTTGCGTATCGCATCGTCTGAACTGACGTTGGAGGTTCCGACAATCTCGAGCAGTTGGTAGGTGGCGCTCATTGGTGGGATACAAGGCGTGAGTTATTTTATGAGACCGCATGATGCGTGATGCATCGAACGTTGTCGATATTTCAACAAATCTTGGATTACCCTTTCGTATTGGATTCGACCCAACGATCCCCTTGGGGTGTCCGCTCTTTCTTCCAAAAGGGAGCTTCGTGTTTGAGTCGTTCGATGATGCGTTGTGTTCCCTCGAGGGCGGCGCGTCGATGAGTGGAAAAAAGGGCAATCACGACGATGGGTTCACCGGGCGCGACTTGTCCGATGCGGTGAATGACCAAGGCCGGGCCGAACCCCAGATTTTTTCGCTCCTCCTCGATGATTCGGGCAATTTCCCCCTCCGTCATCCCCGGGTAATGTTCCAGCCAAAGCGTCGAAACAGCCGCCCCCTCATTAAAGTTTCGCATGGTGCCGATAAAGTGGGATTCAGCCCCATAGAGCTGACGTTCTGCCTTCAATTGGGTTGTGAAAGCCGAAAGTTCGGCGTAAGGATCAAAGGGATGATCCCGGAGTGAGATGGTTTGGATCATCCGCCTGTGACCGGAGGAAAGAAGGCGACCTCGTCACCATCGTGGACCAATGTGGTCGCTGTGGCATGCTCCTGGTTCACAGCGCAGAGAACGCGATCGGGTAGTGGACGACCTTCATCCAACACTTTCCAGAGATCGGCAACGGTCGCGATACCCTCGGGGTTGATGTCCTCGGAGGTCCTTCCCATGGTTTCGCGAAGGCTTGCAAAATAACGAATGCGTATCGCCATGATGTTTTACTCAGAACGGGGTTGAAAGCTAGACAATGAGTTGGGTGAACGACGATACCGGATCCTGAAGACCCTTGGCCAGTCCTCTGGGATCTGGCCCGATCAGCCAAACTTTCAGGGGTTTTCCCCGAATGATCTTTTCAAAAGCGGGGTCAATTAGCCCCTGATCTGTCGCGCTTTGGAGCCGCATGGGTCCTTGTGGGGGTGTCAGGGATTTGATCAACAGGAGTTGAGGCAGTTTCAGTTCGAGGGCCAGTTGGGCGGCAATACTGTCGGAGGTCACATTCCAAGAAGCCTCCAGGCCCTGAAGCACTGGGTCTTCGGGA
Organism: Pseudomonadota bacterium; assembly: GCA_041158345.1. Taxonomy (GTDB): domain Bacteria; phylum Pseudomonadota; class Gammaproteobacteria; order Methylococcales; family Methylococcaceae; genus UBA6136. Next base: position 1,714 of record JBEBBO010000150.1, read on the forward strand.
TCAGGCAACCAAACCCGTGGGGCACTCGTTTGGTGTCCGGGGGCCCCGTCATGGAGTGCCTCAAAGGGACGGAGGCGTGGTTCCATTCCGAGGAGGGTTTGACCATAAAGTGCCATGGCACGAATCGCAAGGCCATGGGCCACGGCGTCACTGAACCCCTGTTGTTTTTGAAGTTCCCGAACCGCATCGGCAAAAGGGCCGCCTCCCGGGACGATCAAGCAGGAATGCTCGGCTAGCGACTCCAGCCATGCCCCAAGCGTCGCAGATCGGCAGAGGCTTCCACCGAACTTAATAACCCAGCGGATTGACGTTCTCGACACGGGGTTTCCAAGCCTCGACCAGCCTCAGCATGGCAGCGGCCTTGTGATGACATTCAGCATATTCGGCGTCCGCCTCGGAGTCGGCGACAATGCCGCCCCCAGCCCAGAATCGAATGCGATTGTCTGAATGAACGAGTGTCCGAATGGCGATGTTGCTGTCCATGTTGCCATCAAAGCCAATGTAGCCGATGGACCCACAGTAAACCCCTCGGCGATGGGGCTCCAGTTCCTCAATGATTTCCATCGACCGGATTTTGGGCGCGCCGGTAATGGAGCCTCCAGGGAAACACCCGCGAAGAAGGTCCAGAGCCCCGAGGGTGGGCTTGAGGACCCCTTCAATCGTGCTGACCATGTGGTGGACCGTCGCATAGCTTTCGATTTCAAAGAGCTTGGGGGCACGAACCGAGCCGGGTACCGCACTTTTCCCGATGTCGTTGCGAAGAAGGTCCACGATCATCAGATTTTCCGCTCGGTCCTTGAGGCTGTCTCTGAGGGCGAGAACCTGTGTGGCATCCCCGATGACGTCATGGAGTCGGGGGCGGGTGCCCTTAATCGGTTTGGTCTCGATTCGGGATTCAGTCAGTTTGATAAAACGTTCCGGTGAGGAACTCAGGATCTCAAGTCCTGGATATCCCAAATAAGCACCAAATGGGGCTGGATTAAAAGTCCGAAGGTGCTGATAGGCCATCCAGGGATGCCCCTTTGATGGCGCCTCAAAACGAACCGCAAGATTGACCTGATAACAGTCGCCTTCGGTGATATAGCGTTTGATGCGGTCAAATGCCTTGCCATAGGCACCCCGATCCAGATTGGGCCGCACATCGTCCAGGACTTCAAAATCACCCATGCGCCAACCCAGGGTTTGGATCTGGCTGAATTGCTGGACCAGATGAGGCCATCGGGTTGCGAGCCCCGGGGTGTCGGGTCTGCCGACCAGAAATGTTTTCCGGGCGTGATGATCGACGACCACGGCCCAGCCATAGATCCCCATCATCATCTCTGGAATGGCTTCGCCATCCGCCGCGTTCTCAGGCAATCGTTCTATCCGTCGGGCCAGGTCATAGCCCAGATAACCGATGGCACCGCCGGCAAAGGGGAGTCCGGGAACGGCGGGCTGACGGGGGCCCAGGACGCGAGTGAGGATCTCGAAGGGATCCTCTAGGGATATTTCCAGGCGATCGCCTTCCCGGATTTCTGTCTGGTTTCCCCGGGTGGTTAAAGTCAGCTGGGGCTCTGCGGCAATGAGGTCGAATCGCCCTTGTCGGCTGTGAGGAAACCCGCTGTCAAGGAAAACGGACCAAGGCCTTTCTGCCCAAGGCAAGAAAAGGGCAGCGCTGTCCTCAAAATAGGGAAGTTCTTCGAGTCGTGGATCCATCATGCAAGGCTCAGGGCGGCAACCGCTGCCGCAGGACCACAATCGGCAGCGTCAAATGGCGTCCTGCGGGGCGTCCATTCGAACAGATCCTGAAAGTCGATGAAAGGTCGCCTCGCACGTTCGGCCAAATCCATGGCCAAAAATCGGCCAATTCCTGCACCAATCACTGGCGCATCAGGGGAAATCTTCCCGCGGGAGATTTGGCGCATGAAGGCATCTTGGAGTTTCTGAATCTGTTGTTCGCGAAGGTAGTATGCCAGGGCTTCAATGGCCCCTGAAGGCAGGCTTTCGGTGTCGAGGCCAAATTGCCGTCCGAGCCGTCTTGCACTGGCCTCTCGAGTTTTAGGGCCCCCATCGGCGCTCGGATGCTGGTCGGTTTCTTCCCGCAACTCGCCGGTGATTCGATAGAGATCGGCGGAGCTTGCGAACCATTCTGCCATGGGACTGGACCATGCACCAAGAACGGGGGCGCGGGTTGCAAGGGCCATGACGGGGGTTCGCGTAGCCCCCGTATAGACTAATTCGTCATAGCTCATGCGTTGATGATCGGAATAGCCTCGCGTTTGTGGTTTGCCGTCAGAGAAGAGAACGAAGTCGGCGGTGGTGCTACCAATGTCGACAAAAAGACCTTCAGAGACCCTCAAGGCGGCCCATTGGCCACTTGCGAGCCAATTGGCGGATGCCACCGCCTCCCAGTCTTCTTCGCTCAGGCTTTGGGCTGAAAGGAAGCCTTTAGGACCTGCAAAGACCTGAACATCGGTTGTCTCCAAGGTTTGGGTGAATTGGAAAAGGATTTGTGTGACACCGGATTTTCGATTCTCGAAGTAATCGGCAAGCTCCCCGGTCATGGTGACGGCGTGGCGATCCCCGGAAGAGACTGCGGCTAAACGCAGGAGCTCTCTGACAGCGGTTTCCAGCTGATCAAGACCCCGCCACAGTGGACAGGCCACCTGATGAACGCCAAGGAGTTCGCGATTTTCGGTCATACGGGCCACCTTGAGGTGGGCCCCCCCAATATCCCAACCCAGAATCTGCATCAGTGGACGCTCCAATCAATCGTCACCGGGGATCCCGGTAGCGGCTCAGAAAAGAAAGGCAGTTGACGGTTTTGGGCGAGATCAAGCACCAAACCCGCGGGATTTAAACCGGTAGCCCGATGGATCCCGGGGTATGCGCTGGTCAACCGCGGATTGATTTCAAGCACCAGAGGACCTTCAGGCCCGAGGATCAGATCGACGCCCGCAAATCCCCATAGCCAGGGCATGGCGCGGGCTACGCGCGCGAGTAATGCTTTGAACGTTCCCTCAGGGTCAGATCTTCCGTTGACGGTGAGCCCGAGCAAGGTGAATCCCTCCTGGCTTTGACGGATGTTTTGTTGGTTACAGCAAAGTAGCCGGCTCTCCCCATGGCAAAAAATGCCAGAGAGGCTCAGGACGTCGCCCTTGAGCAAGGGTTGTGCAAGCCAGGTTCTTGGGTCCTTCTTTTCCCAGAAGCGACTCAGATCATCCGGTCCATGAATGATGATGGTATCCTCGCACCCAACCCCGTCATCGATTTTGAAGACGCAAGGGTAATCCCATGGCGT
>JBEBBO010000151.1:0-10913 GCA_041158345.1 Pseudomonadota bacterium
AGGACATTGCCTTTAGCGTCCTGGGAAAACCCATGCCCACACTCTTTGAGGAGGCCATTCGGCGCGCAGGCACCCAAAATGCCGTCATGATCGGAGACCAGATCGGCACCGATATTCGGGGTGCACAGGCTGTTGGAATCGATTCTGCGCTCGTCACCGGCGGCGTTGCTGAACTGGCCTTCTTTACCGAAGACCTCGCCTACCCCCCAACCTATCAACTCCCCAACCTCCTTCTGTAATCCCTCGACTGCACCCCACGGAGGCTTGGCCCAAACCCGACGAATGGCAGCCTATGGGCAGCCCCCCCTGAATATGCGAAAATCGCGTCATTTTTTACGCGGAGACGTTGCGATGCGAGTCATCCTCCTTGGTGCGCCGGGTTCGGGCAAAGGCACTCAAGCACAGGCCATCACCGAGAAGTTCGATATCCCCCAAATTTCCACCGGCGACATGTTGCGCGCCGCCGTCCGGGATGGCACGGAATTGGGTCTTGCCGCCAAAAAGATCATGGATGCCGGTCTTTTGGTGTCCGATGACATCATCCTCGGCCTGATCAAGGAGCGCATCACGGCAGCAGATTGCCGCAATGGATTCCTTCTGGATGGTTTTCCAAGGACTATTGCGCAGGCCGACGGACTTGAGGCTCTGGCGATCACGATCGATGTGGTGATTGAATTCGTCGTCGACGATGAAGAGATCGTCCGCCGCATGAGTGGCCGCCGCGTTCACCCGGCCTCCGGTCGCTCGTATCATGTCGTTTTCAACCCCCCCAAGACGGAAGGCATCGATGATCTGACCGGCGAAGCACTGATTCAGCGCGACGACGACAGCGAAGCCACGGTGCGCAAGAGGCTAACGGTCTATCATGACCAGACCAAACCCCTGGTGGGTTATTACCAAACCAAGGCCGAACAGGGATCTGTGCGGTTTGCCAGCATCAATGGCATCGGCAGTGTGGACGCCATTACCCAGACGCTTTTCGAAGTTCTGGACGCCGCCCACTGAGACGGCCCGATTCCTTATCCTCCAATACCTTACCGAGACCTGACGCCTATGGCCGGCAAAACCCTCTATGACAAACTGTGGGACGCGCACGTCGTGTGCACCGAACCGGATGGTTCCGCCCTGATCTACGTCGATCGGCAACTGTTGCACGAAGTCACATCCCCGCAGGCCTTTGAAGGCCTGAGACTGTCCGGACGCAAAGTCTGGCGCAAGGGCGCCAATCTCGCGACCGCGGACCATAACGTCCCGACCAAGGACCGCGCAAAAGGCATCGCAGATCCCATTGCCAAACTCCAGATCGAAACCCTGGACCGCAATTGTGCAGAATTCGGGATTCTGGAATTCGCCATGGGCGACATTCGCCAAGGCGTTGTCCACGTCATGGGCCCTGAACAGGGCGCCACGCTGCCCGGCATGACCATTGTTTGTGGTGACTCCCATACGGCCACCCATGGCGCCTTTGGAGCGCTGGCCTTCGGCATTGGGACCTCGGAAGTCGAGCATGCGCTGGCCACCCAGTGTCTGGTGCAAAGAAAGTCAAAAACCATGCTGGTCAAGGTCGAGGGGACTCTCGGCGCCGGCGTCACGGCGAAAGACATCATTTTGGCTGTCATCGGCCGAATTGGAACTGCGGGCGGCACGGGTTACACCATCGAATTCGCAGGTTCCGCCATCCGTAGCCTGACGATGGAAGGACGGATGACGCTCTGCAATATGGCCATTGAAGGCGGCGCCCGTGCTGGCCTTGTGGCGGTGGATGACACCACCATCAATTATCTAAAGGGTCGACCGATGGCCCCTACCGGGCGCCTTTGGGACGAAGCTATCTTGAACTGGAAGGATCTCAAGAGCGATGCGGATGCCACCTTTGATGCCGTCATCGAATTGGCCGCCGCAGAGATCCAGCCGCAGGTCAGCTGGGGTACCTCGCCCGAAATGGTGCTACCAATCGGTGCCAAAGTCCCGGATCCCGCTCAGGAAAAAGACGCGGTGAAGCGAGATGGAATGACGCGGGCACTTCAGTACATGGGACTCAAGGCGGGCACACCGATCAACGAGATCTCGCTCGACAAGGTCTTTATCGGATCCTGCACCAATGGCCGCATCGAGGATTTGCGGGCTGCCGCAGAAGTTGCCAAGGGCCGCAAGGTCGCCAGCAACATCAAGCTGGCCATGGTGGTTCCAGGCTCCGGACTGGTGAAGCAGCAGGCGGAAGATGAAGGCCTCGACAAGATCTTCGTTGCCGCAGGCTTTGAATGGCGCGATCCTGGCTGTTCGATGTGTCTTGCCATGAATGCGGACCGACTGGAATCCGGCGAACGCTGCGCCTCAACGTCCAATCGCAACTTCGAAGGCCGACAAGGCTTTGGTGGCCGCACCCATCTGGTCAGTCCCGCGATGGCCGCTGCAGCGGCGGTTACCGGTCACTTCATTGACGTGAGAACACTTAAACCGGCCAGCCCCGAAAAGGCGGCCGCTGTGGCTCCGGCAAAACCCGCAGCCCAGGCCGCAGCACCGGTGGTCACCCCCGAACCACCTAAAACCCCTGCCACCACAGCCGTTAAAAAATCGGCGCCCAAGGCGAAGAGTGAAACGCAAACGGCTTCACCCAGCGTAGCCGCCACAGAAGCCAAGGCCCCAAAGCCGAGAGTTCCGGTCAAGAAGGCAGCGGCTGAAAAGAAAGCCCCCGCGACCGCAAACCCCAAGAAACCAGGACCCCGCCCGGCGGGATCAACCTTGCGTAAGAGGTCACCCAAGTCATGAGATCCTTCCGTTACATCAATTCTCGGGTCATCCCACTGGATCGCGCCAATGTGGATACGGATGCCATCATCCCGAAGCAGTTCCTCAAGTCGATCAAGCGCAGTGGCTTTGGCGTCTACCTGTTTGACGAGTGGCGTTACCTCGATCGGGGTGAGCCGGACATGGACTGCACCCATCGACCGCGCAACCCTGATTTTGTCCTCAACAAGCCGTCAGCTTACCGGGCCCGAATTCTTTTGACCCGGGAAAACTTTGGCTGCGGTTCGTCGCGTGAACATGCCCCATGGGCCCTCGAAGATTACGGTTTTCGGGTACTTATCGCGCCCAGCTTTGCGGATATTTTCTACAACAACTGTTTCAAGAACGGGATCTTGCCGATCGTTCTGGACAGCGCCACCGTAGACCATCTATTTCAGGAGGCTGCTGGCATTGGTTATCAGATCGAAGTTGATCTGCCGAGCCAGACCATCACCACAAAGTTCGGCGAGAAAATCCATTTCGAGATCGAACCCACGCGCAAGCACCGCCTGCTCAACGGGCTCGATGATATTGGTCTGACGCTCCAGCGTGCGGAAGACATTTCAGCCTATGAGGCTCGCCGCAAAAAAGAAGCCCCCTGGCTCTTCAGCGACGTCGCCTGAAGCCCCATTGAAACTGACCGTGATCCGGGCGCCAAAGCGCCCGGATCATCCCCCTTGTTCCTTTCCACCCCCCTCGGATAGCAAAGACCGATAGGAGAAGCGAGAATTAGGGCGCCTCACCAGTGCGCCGTGCTATCCCTCCCCGCCTGATAGGTTCGGGGCTCTCGCATGACATGATGACCAAAAAAATTGCCGTATTGCCCGGTGACGGAATCGGGACTGAAATCGTTGCTGAAGCACTCAAGGTGCTGGATGTCCTCAAGAGTGACTATGGCCTTCAGGTTGAAACCGAAGAGGCGCTGATTGGCGGCGCGGCCTATGATGCCACGGGCACCCCATTCCCCGAGGCCACACTGAAAGTCTGCGCCGCAGCCGACTCGGTCCTTTTAGGTGCCGTCGGCGGCCCGAAATGGGAACCCCTCGACTACTCGGTTCGCCCTGAACGTGGACTTTTGGGCCTTCGCGCGGAGTTGGAACTCTTTGCCAACCTCCGCCCCGCCCTGCTCTACCCTCAGCTGGTAGCGGCCTCGACCCTCAAACCTGAGGTCGTTTCAGGCCTCGATATCATGATTATCCGCGAACTCACTGGCGGCATTTATTTCGGCAAGCCCCGGGGACGCCGCGTCAATGAACAGGGTGAGCGCGAAGGCTTCAACACCCTGATTTACTCGGAATCAGAAATTCGCCGTATCGGCCACATTGCCTTCCAGACCGCGCAAAAGCGAAACAAGAAACTGTGCTCGGTCGACAAGGCCAATGTCCTTGAATGCACCGAACTGTGGCGTGAAATCATGATCGAAGTCTCCAAGGACTATCCGGACGTTGAACTCAGCCACATGTACGTCGATAACGCCGCCATGCAGTTGGTTCGAGCGCCCAAGCAATTCGATGTCATGGTGACCGAAAACATGTTCGGCGACATTCTTTCAGACTGCGCCGCCATGCTGACAGGCTCGATCGGCATGTTGCCCTCGGCCTCGCTCGACAAGAACGGCAAGGGGATGTACGAACCCATTCATGGCTCAGCCCCCGACATCAGCGGCAAAGGCATCGCCAACCCAATCGCCACCATTCTGTCCGTCGCCATGATGCTCCGTCACAGCTTCAATGATGCCGAAAATGCAGATCGCGTTGAAAAAGCCGTCATTCAGTCGCTGGATGCAGGCTACCGCACCGCAGATATCTACTCGGAAGGGACCCGCAAAGTCGGTACCCAGGAAATGGGTGCGGCAATCATTGCGGCACTGCGCGGCTAGGAGCTTCAACGCATGAGAACCTTCAACGTAGCCGTCCTCGGTGCGACAGGCGCGGTCGGTGAAACGATGCTGGAAATTCTGGAACAGCGGAATTTCCCCGTCGGCCAGGTCTTCCCGCTGGCAAGCAGCCGCTCTGCCGGGCAGACGGTGTCCTTTCGGGGTGAGGAACTGACTGTCCTCGATGTCGAAAACTTCGATTTCAGTCAGGCCGAAATCGGTCTTTTCTCCGCGGGTGCCTCGGTTTCTGAGGTTTATGGTCCAAAAGCCGCAGCCGAGGGCTGTGTCGTCATCGACAACACCTCCCGTTTCCGTTACGAAGACGATATTCCTCTCGTCGTGCCGGAAGTGAATCCGGAGGCCATCGCCGACTATCGAAATCGCGGGATCATTGCCAATCCGAATTGCTCGACCATTCAGATGCTGGTGGCGCTCAAACCGATCCATGATGCGGTCGGCATCGAGCGTATCAATGTCTGCACCTATCAGGCCGTTTCCGGAACGGGCAAGAAAGCCATCGAGGAACTCGCCAATCAGACGACACAGCTTCTGAGCGGCAAGCCTGTCACTCCTTCGGTCTACCCCAAGCAGATCGCCTTCAATGTCCTCCCACAGATCGACGTCTTCCTTGACAATGGATACACCAAGGAAGAAATGAAGATGGTCTGGGAGACCCGAAAGATCATGGGTGACGAGCGCATCGAGGTCAATCCGACCGCCGTGCGTGTTCCCGTGTTCTATGGCCATTCAGAGGCGGTTCACATCGAGACGCGCGAGAAAATCACCGCCGAAGACGCCAAGGTCCTTCTCAGCAAGGCGCCCGGCGTCGTGGTGGTGGACGATCGCAAGCCCGGGGGGTATCCAACGGCAGTGACGGAAAGCGCCGGCGAAGATCCCGTCTTTGTGGGACGGATCCGGGAAGACATTTCCCATCCGCAAGGCCTCGACTTATGGGTCGTGTCCGACAACATTCGCAAGGGCGCTGCCTTGAATAGTGTCCAGATTGCTGAAGTGCTGATCAGGGACTACCTGTGATCCGCTAAAGCCTTAGAGCCGCAGCGCATCCTCAAGAAACCCGTGCCTGCCCTGTGCAGGCACGGGTTTTTTTGTTCAGTGCGCGGAATTTCGCGACTGATTTTCCATCAGATGCAGCCCCACCAGTCGGGCGACCACGACCGCGACATACATCTGACCAATCAAAGCCTCCAGAGAACAGAGCATTCCTGTAAAGGGATGGAGCGGCGTAATGTCACCGTAGCCCAGCGTTGTCAGGGTAATCAGACTGAAGTAGAGATTACCGCCGTTGCGAAGATAAAAGCTCACATCTCCCCCGCAGAGTTTCAGCGTACAGTCAAAGGCGTCCGGAATGATCAAAGACGCGAGGGTATAGAGGCTTCCGAAGAACGCGCTCACCAGAAGATAAATCGACACCGCGCCATACAGTCGGTCGGCGGTCCGGACCCTTGGGGACAGAAAGACATGCCGTGCCATCACAAAAACGACGCGCGCAAAGAAGAGGATAAAGATGGACTCGCGGGTGAGCGCGAGCCAACGGACCCCCGGATGCATGACTTCAAACGTCCAGAGCATCAGGACCAGAAGGGCGATCACAACCGTACTCGCCACTCTTCTTTTTCGACCCGCAGACAACAAAAGCCCCGCCGTCAAAAGCCCTACACCCAGGGCCAATTCCAAAATGTCGCCCCAAAGCCCCTGCATGGTCATCAAGGGAAAAGACACCATGTAGGCCAATTGCAGGAGAAGAAAGTTGCGATAGGTCGTGGATGGGGGCATGGCAACTCCAGATTCAGGAAGGATCGGAAGCGAAACCACCTCCGGATGGGGACTAAAGACGCCTTAGCATAACGAATCGTCCTCATTCGTGCCGTTGAAGCCGAGTTGACGCCAGGCTTCGTAAACCACCAGCGCAACGGCATTGGAGAGATTCAAGCTGCGCCCACCCGGCCGCATGGGAATCGTCAGGCACTGAGATGCCGGCAAGGACGCCAGAATCTCTTTGGGAAGACCCCGGGTTTCCGGGCCAAAAAGAAAGGTGTCTCCAGGGGCATACTGCACCTCTGCATAAGAGCGGGTGCCCCGGGTCGACAAGGCAAAGAGACGATGGGGGCCAACACGCCCCAGATAGGTCTCGAAATCGGGATAGGTCCTGACCCGAGCATACTCGTGGTAATCGAGTCCCGCGCGTTTCAACCGGGTATCATCAAGGCTGAAGCCCAGGGGCTCAATCAGATGGAGCCCCGCCCCCGTATTGGCACAGAGCCGGATAATGTTGCCTGTATTGGGCGGTATTTCCGGCTCAAAAAGAACAACGTCCAGCACTAGGCGGTCGCTGCAGGAACCGCCTTGAGCTTCCAGATCTCCTCGTTGTACTCGAGGATGGTCCGATCCGATGAAAACTTTCCGGCAGAGGCGGTATTGAGGATGCTCATCCGGGTCCAGGTCTTTTCATCCCTGAATGCCTCGGCGGCTGCGCGTTGCGCTTCAACATAGGCCGGAAAGTCCTGTGCCGTCATCCACGGATCGTTCGGGGACTTGATGGATTCCAAAATCGGATCAAAGATTCCCGGCTCATCCGGATTAAAGAATCCCGCCTCAAGAAGGGCGATTACCCGCGACAGATCTTCATGCCCGCGGATGATTGCGCTCGGATCGTAATGGGGACGGGTTGCTTCAACCTCTTCGGCCGTCATGCCAAAGAGGAAGAAATTTTCTGAACCGACCTCTTCCCGAATTTCGATATTGGCCCCATCCAGGGTACCGATAGTCAGTGCACCGTTGAGCATGAATTTCATGTTCCCGGTCCCTGAAGCCTCTTTTCCGGCCGTTGAAATTTGCTCCGAAAGGTCGGTTCCGGGGCAAATGGTCTCCATCGCCGTCACCCGATAGTTCGGAAGAAATACCACTTTGAGTCGATCACCGACCAGGGGATCCGCATTCACCCGGGCTGCGATGTTGTTGATGAGCTTGATGATCCGCTTGGCCATCTGGTAGCCCGGCGCGGCCTTTCCACCAAAGAAGACCACGCGAGGCGTCCAATCGGCAATATCGCCACGTCGAATCCGATCATAAAGATGAATGACATGGAGGGCGTTCAGCAGCTGTCGCTTGTACTCGTGGATCCGCTTCACCTGGGTATCAAAGAGGGCCTCCGTCTGAAGCCGGATACCGGTCTCTGCCTCGGCATAGCGCACCAGTCGTTCCTTGTTGGCGCGCTTGACCTGACGCCAGGCTTTCTGGAATTTCGCATCGTCGGCGTAGCGTTTGAGCTTTGACAGCTGACTCAGATCCCGGGTCCATTCACTGCCGATGGTTTCAGTCAAAAGCTGGGCCAGTTCAGGATTGGAGGCTGCCAGCCAGCGCCTTGGGGTGATGCCATTGGTCTTGTTGTTGAACTTGGCAGGCCAAAGCTCGTAGAAGTCCCGGAACATGCCCTTCACCAGGAGGTCGGAGTGAAGTGCCGCCACCCCATTGACGGAAAAACTTCCGACAATCGCCAGATAGGCCATCCGCACCTGTTGCTCCCAGCCCTCTTCGATCAGTGACATTCGAGCCAGTCGATCGTTATCCTGAGGCCAGCGCGCCGCCACTTCTCGCAAGAAGCCCGCATTGATTTCGAAGATGATCTCAAGGAGACGGGGCAGCAGTTGCCTAAAGAGGCGAACCGGCCATTTTTCCAAGGCTTCGGGAAGCAGGGTGTGGTTGGTGTATGCCATGGTCGAGCGCGTGATCTCCCAAGCGCGATCCCAAGGCAGACCATACTCATCGACCAGAATCCGCATCAACTCCGCGACGGCAATCGTGGGGTGGGTGTCATTGAGCTGAAAGACATTCTTTTCGGCAAACTGGCTGAAGTCCTCACCATGGACCTGGATCCAGGTCCTCACGATATCCTGAAGACTCGCACTGGCCAAAAAGTATTGCTGGCGTAGCCTCAGCTCCTTGCCGTTTTCGCTGGCGTCATTGGGATATAGCACCATCGTGATGTTCTCGGCCAGATTCTTGGAACGCACCGCCTCGGTGTAATCTCCGGCATTGAATTCACTCAGGCTAAATTCATCCGTGGCCGCAGCTTTCCAAAGTCTCAGCGTATTGACGGTACCATTGTCGAATCCTGGAACCGGAACATCGTAAGGCACCGCAAGGACATCCTGCGTATCGATCCATCGAACACGATGCGCGGCATCCATCTCGGTTCGACCGCCAAAACGCACGCGCGTCGTCAGTTCAGGGCGTTCAAGCTCCCAAACATGGCCATTACGGAGCCAGTGATCGGGTTCTTCCAGTTGATGACCGGATTCGATCAACTGGCGAAACATGCCGTATTCATAGCGGATACCGTAGCCGGTCACGGGCAACTGAAGCGTTGCACAGCTGTCGAGAAAGCAGGCGGCAAGCCGTCCAAGACCCCCGTTCCCCAGTCCCGCATCGTTCTCGATTTCCGCTAATTCCTCCAGATCAAGCCCTAGCTGTTCCAGGGCTTTTTCAGTGGGCTTGTCGAGCGCAAGATTCAACATGGCATTTCGAAGGGTTCGCCCCATCAAAAACTCAAGCGAAAGGTAATAGGCGCGACGGCAGGACGTGGCACGATACGTTTGCTGCGTCTGCTTCCAGCGTTCCATCAGACGATCGCGGACCGTCAGCGCCAGCGCCGTATAGCTGTAATGCGCGGATTTACAGAATCGGTCGCGTCCCAGGGTATAGGTAAAGTGCTGAGAAACCCCTGAGGCAATATCCTTCGCCTTCATCCCCAAGGGGCGGCTTTCGGTCAGGGCTGAGCTGGGTTCACTTCGGATCAAATGTCGGGTGGGCATAATCAGACTTCTGGCTTGGACTTTGAACACGGCAGGGGGACGCCATCCGCGGATGGTCAGACCATGACCGTTGAAGGCCTATCCCCTGCCCCCCCTGATCAGGCGCGCCTCAAGAGGCACCCTTTCGGGGATCTGGGTTCATTATCGCATTTGAGCAGGTGAAAATTGGGGCCAGAAAGGCAACCGCCCATTTCCTCAGAGTGTCACACGTCGAGATTCAACTCTGCGATTTTCCGGGTCAGGGTGTTGCGGCCATAGCCGAGGAGCTTTGCTGCTTCCTGACGACGCCCACGCGTGACCCCCAAGGCCGTCCGAATGAGGATGGTCTCCGCCGACTCAATGGCTTCTTTGGCCACGTTGACGTGGCCCAAGCGAAGCTCGTCCTCTATCCATTCACGAAAGGCATCCTGCCAGCTGCCATCCCCCACCGGTGAAGGGACATCCCGGCCGGTGTGGAGCAGCTCTGGCGGGAGGTCGTCGAGATGGACGTCCTTGCCGGCCGCCATGACCGTGATCCAACGACAGGTATTTTCGAGTTGGCGCACGTTGCCGGGCCAATCCAACGCGCAGAGAAACTCCTCGACATCCGCCCTGAGCACCTTGGTTTCGCCCTTGATTTCCTGGCTCGCTTCGTTGAGGAAGTGCCTCAGCAGCAAGGGAATATCCTGCCGCCGCTCCCGAAGTGGGGGCAGATGAATTCGGATCACATTGAGTCGGTGGTAAAGATCCTCGCGGAATCGACCCTCGGCGACCAATTGATCGAGATTTTGGTGTGTGGCGGCAATGATTCGGACATCTACCTTCACCGGCGCATGGGCGCCGATCGGAAAAAATTCGCCATCGGCCAGAACGCGGAGAAGGCGCGTCTGAAGTTCGGCCGGCATATCCCCGATTTCGTCCAGAAAGAGCGTGCCGCCATCCGCTTGCTCAAAGCGACCAGCCCTTCGCGCCTGCGCCCCGGTAAAGGCCCCGCGTTCATGCCCAAAAAGCTCGGATTCCAGAAGATCTCGGGGAATTGCCGCCATATTGAGGGCAATAAAGGGTTGCGCTGCCCTGGGGCTATGGCGATGGAGCGCTTTGGCCACCAACTCCTTGCCGGTGCCCGATTCCCCATTGATCAGGACGGTAATGTGGGATCGCGCCAGACGGGCAATGGCCCGAAAGACCTCCTGCATGGAAGGCGCCGCACCAATGATTTCTGGAGTCGCCTCCGCCGCAATGACCGGCTCACGCTGAAGCCGCAAGTTTCGGGCCTGAGCACAGGCGCGCTGGACGCGATCCACGGCCTCATCGATATCAAAAGGCTTGGGAAGATACTCAAAAGCCCCGCCATGGAAAGCCGAGACAGCACTCTCCAGATCCGAGTGGGCGGTCATCACAATGACCGGCAATCCGGGATAACTCTCCTGAATCCGTTT
>JBEBBO010000152.1:0-3513 GCA_041158345.1 Pseudomonadota bacterium
GCGAGAAGGCTGCATCCAGCGTTCGTGTTCTGAATGCGTCCGGAGAGACCCTCCCTGGCAAGTGGCTCTGGTACGGCAAACAGCGACTCCAGTATCGACCGGACCCTTACTGGCCGGCGTTCCAGACCCTGGAAGTTGTGGTGCAGCCCGGACCTGCCCGCAGTCTTCAGGGGGGATTCCTGGCCCGCCCCATCACCGCCACCTTTTCCACGGGCTCCGATCGGCGAATCGAAGTCTGGCTGGATCGTCAGCGGGTTGAAGTGTTCGAAAACGGGGAGCTGATCAAGACCATGAAGGCGTCCACCGGTAAATCAAAGACCCCGACCGTCACCGGCTCTTTTTACATCTACGCGCGCTTCCCCAAGAAGACCATGAAGAGCACGGGGCTCAAACCCGGGGAAAAGGGGTACTACGAGGTCAAGGACGTTCCTTACGCGCAGTATTTCCATGAGGGCTATGCCTTCCATGGCGCCTTCTGGCACAACGCCTTCGGCCAACCGGCCAGCCATGGTTGCATTAATCTCGCCACCCAGGAAAAAAATGCCCGTCAGGGAATTAATGAAGATGCGGGCTGGCTTTATCACTGGGCGTCCCTCGGGGTGCCGGTCACGGTTCACGAAACCAGCCCCCCCAAGAATCCAACGCCCGCGGCGCCGTTGACCCCTTAGGACTTCTTGATGTGCCGGATCATGCGCCGGCGTTTTTTGACCTGACGCTCGGTCAGGGTATTTCGCTTGTCCTTGTAGGGATTTTCGCTGCCCTTGAACTCGACCCTGACCGGGGTGCCGGTGATGTCGAGGGCGCTCCGGAAGGTGTTCACCAGATACCGCTTGTAGCTTCCGGGAATTTCATCCACCTGATTTCCGTGAATCACGATGGTCGGCGGATTACTGCCCCCTTGATGGGCATATTTGAGCTTGATTCGTCGTCCACGCACCAAGGGTGGCTGATGCGCGGCCAAGGCATCCTGGAGAATACGGGTCAGATGCGAGGTGCCCATGCGGGTCATGCCCGCCGCGTGCACATCCCCAACGGCATCAAAGAGATGTCCGACGCCGGTGCCATGCAGCGCGGAGATGAAGTACTTTTCGGCAAAGTCGAGGAATGACAGCTTAAGATCCAGGCGACGCTTGGTCTCATCCCGCTGATCCTGCGTCATGCCGTCCCACTTGTTGAGGCCAATGATCAGACCGCGTCCAATTTCAAGGACCATCCCGAGAAGCGTCGTGTCCTGATCGGTGACGCCTTCCCGCGCATCGATCAAAAAGATCACCACATGCGCCTTCTCAATCGACTGCATCGCCTTGATGACACTGAACTTTTCGATCGTCTCGGCAATCTTGCCTCGCCGACGAATCCCGGCGGTATCGATGAGGGTGTAACGCCGTCCGTGCCGCTCAAACGGGACTTCGACGCTATCACGCGTCGTGCCGGGCGCATCAAAGACCACCACGCGCTCTTCCCCAAGCAAGCGATTCACCAGCGTTGATTTGCCGACATTCGGTCGCCCGACAATCGCAATCCTGATTCCGCCGTCCTCCTCCTCTGTCGCCGCCTCAAGCGGCGGCAATCGCGACTCAACCACATCCAGCAGTTCGCCAATCCCTTGCGCGTGAGAGGCAGAAATCGGCTGCGGATCGCCAAGGCCCAGGGCATGAAATTCGGCTGTTGCCACCGTCAAAGACGCCTGATCAATCTTGTTGGCTGCAATGATGAGGGGCTTGCCGGTCCTTCTCAGTTGGACTGCAATCGCTTCATCCCCAACGGTCAGCCCATCCCGCGCATCGACCAGAAACAAAATGACATCAGCTTCCCGGAGCGCAATGTCGACCTGCCGCATCGCCTGTTCATCGATGCCGGCCTCGGTTTCGACAATGCCGCCGGTATCCACGACAAAGTATTCCCGCTGCCCCCGTCGAACCCGACCGTACTGTCGGTCGCGGGTGAGGCCCGGGTAATCTGCCACCAAGGCATCCCGAGTTCGAGTCAGGTAGTTGAAGAGGGTGGATTTGCCGACATTGGGTCGGCCGACCAGAGCGACTACAGGCAACATAACTCAGTCGACCCTGATGGCGGCCAGATGGCCTTCTGAAGTGAGGACGTACAGCACATCGTCATAGACCAGCGGGGTCGCCACGATGGGGTCGTCGCTGGAAAGATCCAGACGACCGACGAGACTTCCGTTATCTGCTCGGAGCAGATGGAGATAGCCTTCAAAGTCGCCAACGACCAGGTAATCTTTCACCCGTGCCGGAACCGTGAGGCGCCGTTGATGCAGGATATCCTGCTTCCATTGATCGGCCCCATTGGTGATGTCCATGCTCCAGATGTCGCTGCTTGTATCGGTAATGAAAAGGGATTTTCGACTCAGCGCAGTGGCATGGCTCGAATAAGCGGTCTTTTGGTGCCAGAGAATACTGCCATTGGTGATATCCACAGCGGTCAACCCGCCCTGGAAGCCCGTAGCATAGGCCACATCTCCCTGAACCATGGGTTCGGCATCCAGTTCCACCATCCGCTCAACCTCCGAGCGACCGCGTGGAACCACGGCGGTGACTTCCCAAACCAGATGGCCATCCTGCACATTCAGGGCTGTCAATTTGCCCGCACCAAAACCATCCAGCACCAAATCGCCATGAATCGTCGGCGAACCCTGGCTTCGAATCGAGAGCGGGGGCAAGGTCCTTTCATGGGACCACTTGATACCCCCATGCCCCAGATCAAATCCCGCAATACGTCCATCACTGGTCCTTGCGACCACTATGTTGTGGCTTACGCGGGGCAAGGACATCATTTCGCTGGTCAGCGCGGTTTTCCAGAGGAGCGCGCCATCGGCCAGGCTGATCGCAACCAATTCTGCGTTACTGGTACCGAATAACAGCTTATCGCCCGCCACCACGGGGCCCGAAGCCACTTCAAGACCGGTTTCCTTGGACCATTGCGTGTCGCCATTGGCCCGGTCCACAGCCACAATCAGGCCCTTGTGATCGGCGGCATAGACCGTCGTTCCGGTCACCGCGGGCATCAGGTTCAGGATTCGTCCGAGACTTCCCTTGCCAATTTGGTTGCTCCAGAGCACCGTCATGTTGACGGTGGGCTCCAGGGGCTGAAGCTCCTTGGGCGGTTCCGCGTTATCACTTCCCCGGATCGTGTCGGTAATGGCCCCGGCCAGATCCTTAAACGCGTTGATCTGGGCGCAACCGCCCAGCAGGGAAAGCGCCAACAAAGGGGCCAGAAATCGCATTAGCCGGCGGCAGGCAAGTCGTGGATCTTGAGATCAAGCAGCGGTGAACGATTGCCAAGCTCTTTCGCCTTCTCGTAAGCCGTACGGGCTTGCTCCGGGCGCTTGGCTGCAATCAGGAGATCGCCGCGAACTTCCTCCAACAGCGCGGAAAATTTACCGGCGGTGGATTCGGTGCCTTTGAGAAGCGCAATGCCTGTGTCGGCCTCACCACGGGCCAGGAGGATCCGGGCAAGGCGAAGCCGTGCCAAGGATTTCAAGGTCTCATCATG
>JBEBBO010000153.1:0-6076 GCA_041158345.1 Pseudomonadota bacterium
CCTGCAGCGCTTGAGTCCATGTCAGGGAGAATAAAGAGGTTCTTTAATCGGCTGATTGCGCTGCTAAAAATCTCTGCATGATCTGGATCAATATCGTTTCGATGGTGCCTGATCAATTCCCGAAGCAAAGTCAGTCGGTCCTGCTCATCAAAAATTGATAGGGCGCTTTTATAGCCAAGGGCTTTGTGCTCCTTGCGAATGATGTCGAGGCCCAATGCATGAAATGTCGAAACAGTCAGACCTCGGACCTCCCGGTCCTCTAATAGCCGGCCGACCCTACTTTTCATTTCCCGGGCAGCCTTGTTGGTGAAGGTCACCGCCGCGATATTTCTGGCCGGTAATCCGTGCCTGACGAGATGGGCAATTTTCTCGGTAATGACGCGTGTCTTTCCGCTGCCGGCGCCGGCGACGACAAGAAGCGGTATGTCCGTCTCGGTGACGGCCTCCTGCTGTTGGGGATTCAGTCTAGGCACGGTCAGAACAGATTCACCCTGATCAGGCTCAGTTCCTCTCGATGAGGTTTTCGAGTTCTTTAACTCGCGCTTCAAGGATCTCGAGCTGTTCCCGTGCTCTAAGAAGGACGTTGCGTTGCACGTCGAATTCTTCTCGAGTCACCAGATTCATCCGGCCGAGTGAGGCCTGAAGAATCGCTTTGAAATTGTGTTCAAGATCGCCTTTTATCGAGAGAAGATCCTGGGGCACGGCACCTGAAAGGCGTTGAACAATATCGTTGAGCTGGTTGGGATCGAACATAGATGTTTCCGGAGTTCTTATGCGTCCGCATTAGCGGACGGGATTGTTCACGATGCGATAGATGATGTCGCTGCCGCCATAGAACGGCTGGTACCAGACCCCGCCGTATTCAAAGTACTGGGTGTTGTCTATCGAGTGTGCTATTGCACCACTGGGAATGTGGTTGATTTCAAGGCCGGCCGGCGGCGTGACCACCTGATAGCCCCCAGGGACTCTCTGATAGAAGGCGCCCCCGCAGTCATCAAAAGTCTGAGTGCCTAGGTAAACCGGCGCACAGTTACTCGGAAGGTAGGTGACAACTGCGCCGGGTGGTGGCGGGACCAATGTATAGCCTGAGTTGCCACCCTGTTGGGTGAGATATGCCCCGTTGCTGTAGTAATAGGGCTGGCCTGAGACCATCACCGTGGTGTACTGGCTGGGAAGACTAGTCATGCTCGCGCCAAGCACCATTCCGGTCATCGCGCCCATCATCATTCCGGAATAAAAGCCGCCCCAAGTTCCGCCGTAGTACATGTAACTCCCACCGTAATAGCCCCCGTAGTAGTGGTTGTTGTAGTAGTTGTAGTTATAGTGGTTATAGGCTTCGCTGTGATCCTGAAGATGATTGATCTCGACTTGGCGTTGGTTCTGTAGGTCCATTTGTTGCTGAAAATGATCACGGTCCCCGCCAGACGCCTCTGGTTGTAAACGACCCGCATCACCCCGCTCTGCCCAATCCCGGCTGACACCCCCGGCCTCTCCGGATGCATGCACGCTGCCGAGCCCCCCCCCGCCAAAATGTCCCTCGCCTATCCCGCCACCGCCATAGCGTTGTGCTTCACCTCCACCAAAACCGCCACCACCAAAGGCGCCGCCACCGGCGCGATCGCCAAAACCTCCAAAGTGGCCGCCGCCAAACCCTCCACCAAAGCCACCATGGGCATGCGCTGTGGAGATGCTTAGGAACAGCGCTATTACCGTAGAGCCAATCAAATGGTGCGGTTGCCGACAATCAAGCGTGATGGTTTTCATGGGGTTGCGCCTCACTTTTGTTTTGTCATCGCTTTTTGGCTGTCAGCCTTGAGAGATTCAGATTGCTTAAGAAAAGGCAGTTTTATTGAGCCGGCAGGAATATCGGGTTGGAAAAGTGAATCTGGCAGTCGGCTGCTGAAGTCCCACTCCGTAAATGTTGCCACGTATTGGGGTGAGTTCTTGATGGTTTTATAGGTAATCGCAAAACGAATGGGGACCGGGATTTTCCCCTCCTGAATCCAGATCTGCCAATCGAGCAGTTCATCGACAAACGCAAGATGAGTCGTGGTTGTTCCTCGGATTACACTTTTTCCGACAACAAAACCTTGAATGCTGTGGGCTAGGAGGGCCTTAGCCGGGTTTTCATAGAGGAAGTCTGCCAAAGGTGGGGTAAATTTCAGGACATGGATCATATGCTCCAGTGCCTTGTCTGAATTGCCGCTGAACAACTCGGTGGCATAGGTTCCGTTCAAGGGGTCCAATAGGCAGATTTCACGGCCGTTGTACCAAAACTTACGATTTCCGGTGTCCGATAGGTGGTTGGAATAAATCCCGTTGGGTCTGACGAGGCTAATGCTGTTTTGAGCGGAAAAAGTAATGGTCTGTCCAGATGGCAACACATCGTCGTACTGAACTTCTGCCTTAAAGCTGAAGCTTTTCGAGGTGCGAAGATAGTCGCTCATGATTTGGAGGGCTTGGCGCGCTCCTTCTTCGATGGCGACCCCAGAGGCCGGGGGGGCTTTCCCCGCAGCAGCTGTTTGGACGGTCAGGAGGCTTAAAGTCAGGATGATCGCCAGTCTTAGGAAGGACATGTCGCCTCGCTTTACTCGCATTGAGGGGGTTTCAATAGGGGGTGAACGGAGCGCCGCCCCAAAAGGCTTGCCGTAGTGGGAGCCGTGTCCTGAAGGAAGTATAACGTTACGGCCTAGGAGTCAGTGTGCGTCCAACGGTGGTGCCCCGAACACGATTCGAACGTGTGGCCTTTCCCTTAGGAGGGGAATGCTCTATCCAGCTGAGCTACCGGGGCAAATTGCGACCTGAGCGGTTCAGGGTCCATGGTTTCGCGAATTGATTATAACTTGGCCGGCCGGGTCCGTCATGGCAAGGTGTCTGGATCAATCGATTGGCGAGTGCTCGGCAAGCTGACAGGATAGAATGGCACAGTGATTCTGATATGAGAGACGCCGGCCGATGCCAAAATCTGCGGAACCCCTCTATCCTTCAAAAATATATTCACTCAAACACTGCCAGAGTTTTTCATCATGCCGACAGTTTCCACCAGTTCTCGCGTGAATTACACGCCGGAGGAAATGTTTGACTTGGTCAACGACGTGACTTCCTATCCTGCTTATATCCCGATGTGCTCTGAAGTTCGGTTGCTCAGGCAAGAGCCTGAGAGCCTGAAGGCAACCATCACGATGGCAAAAGGAAAACTGAAGTTGTCATTCACCACCGAAAACACCATGGTGCCAGGGCAATCCATACAAATGAACCTGGTCGAGGGCCCATTTAAAAAGCTACAGGGGATTTGGACGTTTAAGCCTTATCGGGATACGGGGTGTGAAACGAGCTTTCGACTGGATTTTGAGTTCTCTAGCAGTCTTTTGGGGATGGCTTTCGGAGGATTCTTTCGCGAAGCGGGTGAGTCCATGGTGGACGCCTTTTGTAAGCAAGCAGTTAGAAAGTATGGTGCAAGGCCTAAGCTCTGATCATTCGGTTTGTAATAGACCCTTTGAATGGGCTGGTTGATTGGGGAGTTAGCTCAGGACTTCAGATGAGTGATTTCGAATACGAAGAAGAACTTTTTAATGTCCGGGGACCCAGCAAGTCCAGTCGGAAAAGGGAAAGCAATGCCTTGCAGGATCTGGGGGAGGAGCTCATGCGGCTGAGTCGTCAGCAGTTGGAGGATCTTGATCTACCGGAAAACCTCTTTGAGGCAGTTCGCGTAGGTCAAACGATCACTGCCCATGGTGGGCTGCTCCGTCAGCGCAAATATATCGGAAAAATACTGCGGTCTCTGGACTCGGCCCCCATTCGGGAGGGGCTTTCGGCTCTTCGTGGTGAGACGGTCGCATTGGTCCGTATTCAGCACCAAAGTGAAATGTGGCGGGATCGAATGATCGCCGAAGGTGATGCGGCGGTAAACACTTTCGTGGGTAGCTATCCTGAGGCAGATCGCCAAAAACTGAGACAGCTCTCCCGCGAAAGCCAAAAAGAACGAGAAAAGTCTGCGCCGCCAAGGGCTGCAAGGTTGCTTTTTAAAGAGTTGCGAGGAGTTCTGGAGCGGACGCTCGAGATGACCCCGATCGATGATGATACGGGGGAGTGACGATTTGACGGTTGCATTCTTGTTGGGGATCTTTTTCGCCCTTGCTGCCCTTTCGGCATGCCTTACCGGATGGGTTCGGCACTATGCCATGGTTCGTTTGCTGGATGTTCCAAACGATCGCAGTTCGCATTCGCAGCCCACGCCCCGCGGGGGTGGTTTGGGTATCGTACTGGTTTTATTGGTGTCTGGCGGGATTGCCCTCTGGAACGGGCTTCTCCCGCTCCCCTTTGCCCTGGCGCTTTCTGCAGCCATTCCTCTGGCTTTCATCGGATTCATTGATGATCACGGTGACGTTCCGGCCCGCTGGCGCTTTGTGATTCAGCTCGCCGGTGCTGCTTGGGCAATCTATTGGATTGGTGGGTTGGACGTTCTACGAATTGGTGAACTTCAGTTGCGGTTGGGTATTTGGGGATATCCGTTTGGTATTTTGGTCATGGTGTGGATGCTCAATCTGTTCAACTTCATGGACGGAATTGATGGGATTGAGGCTACTGAAGTCATTTTTATCGGTTTGGCGGCCGCATGGATGATCGGGGGAGGATTCACGTTTTCGGCTGTGCCCGAAGTGTTGCCGCCCCTGGCGATTTCTGGAGCAACTTTAGGCTTTCTCTATTGGAATTGGCCTCCGGCGCGAATTTTTATGGGGGATGTGGGCAGTGGAGTGCTTGGTTTTCTTCTCGCTTTGCTGATGCTCCATAGTACGGTTAGCGGAAATTTATCGATCGCCGTCTGGATCATTCTTTCTGGGGTATTTCTAATTGATGCGACAGTGACTTTGGTCATTCGTCTTTTTCGAGGTGAGCGCTGGTATCAAGCGCACCGCTCTCACGCTTACCAGCATGCCTCGCGTCGTCTAGGCAGTCACAGGGGGGTCACCCTCAGTGTCATGGTAATCAATCTATTATGGCTGTTGCCCATGGCGCTTCTGGCGCAATTGAACCCTGAGCTTGAATTGTGGGTCATGTTGGCTGCATTAACCCCTCTCGCCTACGTCGCGGTCCGACTGGGCGCTGGAAGACCTTGAGGAGATCCTTTTTGATCCCGCAAAAGTTACGACTGAGAAGCCTCATCTTTGTTCATGACCTTCTCATGGTGATGCTGGCGTGGCTTGGGGCGTATTGGTTACGTTTCAATTTGACGCTTCCCCCGCAAAAATATGTAGATGCCGCTTTGGAGGCCTTGCCAATTGTTCTTGTGGTTCAGGCGATCGTCTTCTCGCGCTTGGGTCTCTATCGGGGGGTCTGGCGGTTTGCCTCAGTGCCAGACCTCATTCGGATTTCCAAAGCCGTTCTTTTGGGTGTTTTGCTCATTTCTGTAACTCTCCACCTTTATACGCGTCTGCTCTGGGTTCCGCGTTCTGTTCTTCCTCTTTATGTCTTGTTGCTCGGCCTTTTTCTTTCAGGGCCCCGGTTGATCTACCGCATGTGGAAGGATCAGGGGGTAATGATGAAGGAGGGACAGAGGGCTCTGGTGGTGGGAGCCGGCAGGGCGGCTGAACTTCTGGTTCGTGATCTCCTGCGAGAGCGTGCAGCACAGTTTTATCCGGTGGTCTTGGTCGATGATGATCCTGGTAAGAAGGGTAGTGAAATTCACGGCGTGCGGGTGCGTGGCGGATGCGAAAAAATCCCCGAGTTAATTGAAGCTTTTGATGTCGAGATCGTCTTAATCGCATTGCCCTCGGCCAGTGATCGCGAGATGAGGCGAATTGTGGGGATCCTGGAGGGGGCGGGTGTTGCCTTTCTTACGCTCCCGTCGGTCCAGAATATGCTTTCAGATCAGATTTTTGGCAACCTTCGAGAGGTTTCGATCGAGGATCTTCTAGGCCGTACGCCGATTCTGTTGGAGCGATCTGTGGTCAGGGAGACAGTAACGGGTGCTCGTATTTTGGTCACCGGGGGCGGTGGCTCGATTGGATCCGAGCTTTGCCGTCAAATTGCGCGCTATGCGCCAGCTGAGCTGACCATATTCGAGCAATGTGAGTTT
>JBEBBO010000154.1:0-7337 GCA_041158345.1 Pseudomonadota bacterium
CATGGCGAATGGCCGCACTCAACTTCAACTCCTCGCCAGAGAGTGCTCTTCGCATCAGATCCTTCGCTTCAATGACCCCCAAAACGTTATCCAGTCCATTGCGGCAAACCGGGATCACAGAATGCGTGCTTTCGATTAGTCGCCTCCGAATTTCATCCGTAGAACTCGTAATGTCCAGATAGTCGATTTCCATCCGCGGCGTCATGATAGCGCCGACACGCAGGGCATCTAGTCGCATCACGTTAGAGACCATCTCTTTCTCACTCTTGTGAAACAGTCCGGCCTCCGTGCCTTCATCAATCATCAAACTGATTTCTCGCTCGCTGACGATCGAGTCTTGGCGGCTGCGAACCCTGAGCACAAACAAAACAAAATCGGTAGACCAGCTGAGAAGGCGAACTAACGGGTATGCCAAAACAGAAAGAAACCGCATGGGCCGAGCGACGCCGATAGCAATTGACTCGGCCTTGATCAGAGCCAAACGCTTGGGGACCAACTCACCAATGATTAGGGAAAAATAGGTGATCAGGAAAACCACAACGACCATCGAAAGGGCGTGACTATAGGTCGAGATCGCAGGGAACTGGTGCAGGTAACGGTCAACCTGCTCGGATAGGGCGGCCTCCCCAAGTGCACCGCTCAAAATACCAATCAATGTGATGCCGACCTGAACGGTCGACAGAAAATGACTTGGTTCGTTGGCCAGACGCAGGGCAGCATCTGCACCAGAAACACCATCATCGACCGCTTGACGCAAGCGAGCCCTGCGGGCAGAAAGAATGGCTATTTCAGACATCGCAAACAAGCCGTTCAGGCCAAAAAGGACCAAGAGTGTAAAAACTTCCATCAAATGGGGTTTTTGTTTATTGGCCCGTTAGCGTATCGGATCAACGTTAAGTATGCAAAACTCTCGATGAAGTTCAAATTCACTCGGACGTCCACCTTATATTGACTTAGCGATCATCAAGAAGACCTTTAGATAGAAAACAAAGCATGCCGAGGGAAATTCAACTCAATAAGATCCAGAGTGCCGGAGTTTTTTTGATTCATCTCTATGCACTAAGCGCCTGGCTCCATCCAACGCTGAATCACTTGGCATTTATCGGGCTAGCTTACCTTGGACTGACAGACCGACCTACCCGAGATTGGCTGATACAGAAGCCAGTCGTGCGCTACAGTGTGGGGATTGCTGCCTCTATTTTAGCCCTGTCTTTGCTCGGCATATTTGAATTTAACGAGCAACTAGCCAACCAAGCCCTATCCACTTCAAAGTGGATTTTGCTCTCAGGATTTGTGTTCCTTCTCCCCTGGATCGCAAATCAGAGAGTAAAACCAGAAAACCTTTTCGGCCTGACACTCATCGGACTGCTCCTCGGCATGATGATGAACACGTCGCCCTGGGAAATACTGCGATTCAATATCGGTAGCGACCATACCAACTGGCAACCACACTTTCAATTCTCTACCGCAGGTATGGCTGGGTTGTCTGGAGGGCTCTGCCTTGCCGGACTCGTGATGTACATCGACTGTTTTTTTGAATGTGCAAAAAGACAGCGGTGGGTACGAGGAGTATTTTGGTTTTGTGCAGTCTACTTGGCCGGGTATATGTTCATAGCCAGTCAATCAAGAATCAGTTGGCTTGCGCTTCTCATTACCTTGCCGACAGGCATGTTCGTGCGCCGTATCTATACAAAACAAAAATACAGCGAAAAAGCCTTCGCCAAGCCGATCTTTTTAATCGTCTGCGTTGTCTCAGTTATAGCCTTAGGTGCATGGAAAAATTCAGCGCTTTTCAAAGAGCGAATGACTCGCGATATCGAGATCTTTTCTGTGCAAAAAAGCGAGCAATTCGAGGGCTCATCGTTTGGGCTTCGACTGAAAATGCTGGAATTTGGGCTTCAATCCATTCGCCAACACCCATTGCTGGGCTGGGGAAATCAAGGGACAGCATCTATCGCACGAAAAACTGGAGACCTCCGGTTTCGTTCACCAGAACCTGATGGCCGATTAATTTGGTTTCCTCACCTGCACAACACCTATCTCGAAATCCTCTTGCGCTATGGGCTCGTTGGATTCTTCTTGTTTATCTCTGCGCTGTTAGCCAGCTTGCTGCGCTTGAAGAGATCCATTTCTGACCAACATGATCCGAGGACTCTCAATGCGCTCGTATTCACCGGCATGGGAATCGTTTTCTTCGCCACATGCGGCCTGGCTGGATTCCAAATCATGCAGGAAGAATGGCGGGCGCCCTTTTCACTGCTCTTTGCCCTCGCGTTCGCTGGACGCTTTAGGATCCGAGCGGAGTCCCCAGAACCTGCTTCAACCTCAGCAATTCGATAACGCCATCCACACAGGCGGTGAGTGAAACACTTCCCGTCTCCGCGGTGAATTCGGGCTCGAGTGGCGGTTCATAGGGAGAAGAAATTCCCGTAAATTCTGAAATTTCCCCCAAGCGAGCACGCTTATAAAGACCTTTGACATCTCGACTTTCGCAGACTGCTAGAGGGGCCGCACAGTAGATTTCAAAAAACTCCCCGTTGCCAAACATTGCTCTAACACGGTCACGGTCAGCTCGAAGCGGTGAAATAAACGCCGTGATCACAATCACCCCGGCATCCATAAATAATCGAGCAGATTCACCTATCCGCCGTATATTTTCACAACGATCCTCCAGGCTGAATCCAAGATCCGAACAAAGGCCATGGCGAACATTGTCACCATCCAGCACATATGTTCTGCAACCATCGGCAAAAAGACGCTGCTCAAGCGCATGCCCCAATGTGGATTTCCCTGATCCAGATAGGCCTGTAAGCCATAGCACGGCAGATTTGTGACCTTGGGCCTGCTCACGATGCTCACGATGCACCAAACCCTCATGTCGGGTTATATTCTTTGAAAAATGGTCATTCACGTAAGTCACTCAAATCAGATCCAAAAAAGCATTCGCGCCCTGTCAGCAATGGAAGATAAGCATTCAAGCAAGGTGCCGGCATAAAATCTTTCGCTCGCGCTCTTTGACCGGATGCGTCTACCGGACGATCGAAGGCCGACAGAATCGCCTCCGCCAAGTCTGAGGAGGCACCCACCGGAACCAGCCCCCCAAACCTCCCCCCCTCCAAGATTTCTCTCGGCCCACTTCGACAGTCGGTCGACACAATCCGACAGCCCAACGCCAAGGCTTCGACAAGAACCGTAGGAAGGCCTTCCCAAGCGGACGAGAGCACGAACACGGAGGATGCCGCCATGAAGTCCCATGGGGGATCAACGAACCCTGGAAGATCCACCAGCTCTTGAAGACCAAGGCGCAAAATCAATTCAGTCAAACACCCACGCTCTGGCCCCTCACCTAAAATAATGAGACGCATGTCCCGATTGCGAATCACTATTGAAAAAGCCTCAAGCAGGCAAGCATAGTCCTTTGCCGCAACGAGAGAGCCAACCGCGACAACAACGGGTATACCCAATGCAAAAAAACGATGCTCAGGCTTTTTGGGCGTGCGATTTAAGAAGTCAGAAGTAATTGATGGATTGGGAATCACATCAATTTTGGATCGAGGCAGGCCAATCGTCGCCGCAAGATCATCAGCGACCCCCGAAGAAACACAGACCACATGATCCGCCATTGGGTAGGTCAGCCTCATTAGTGGGGGCAGGAACCGGACTTTAAAATCCCGCGACTTAGGAACGTACTGGGAAATTGTGCTATGGCAACTGACTACAATTCGAGTCGAGACACAACTGATCTTACGGCCAAGAATTGCGGCTACACCCGCTTCCTCACCCTGAGCAAGAAGAGCTTCCGGAACTTCTCGTTTGAGATAACGCGACAGCTTAAGCGTGTAAGCCTTGAGTGATGGCGCCTTTAGATCCACTAAGCGAATACGTGGATCAAGCATATGAATGAAAACGCCCTGCGCCTCAGCAAGAACCATATCCACGCGAAATCCTCTGCGCGAGAGTTCATTGGCTAAATTGAGCGAGACACGTTCAAGACCCCCTCCCCGAAGATTTCTGACGAAAACAGCAAGATGCGGAGCAGGAATACCCAACTTGCCACCTAACCCACTGTGTCAGAGTGGTTCCAAGATGAAAGATCACGACCGATCAGAGAAGAGAGCTCCCGATTTGCCTCTAAAAATTCCTTTCGCAACTCCTCAATCAAATCAGCATCCGTTGCGTTCCGGGGCATCACTTTGACATTAATTTTCTCAAGCCGGCGAATCAGGCCATGGCGAAAACGTTGCCCCGGTAAGGCGTATCTCACCATCCGGCGAACCCAATTTGGTGGATTTTTAAGAAGATCGCGCAGGAACAAGCTACCTACAACCTTGTTCGCATTGACCCTGGAGAATTCGGGGCGAAACCCAAGGTCCACCCCCAAGAATGCCAGTAATTTGCAGAACACTCGATCGGGATCCTTCGCAAAGTCATCGTAAAGAATGACATGCACTCGATCTCGACCAAACAGATCAAGGTAACGACGGAGCTGCGGCGCGTAGGTCGCAGCATTACGATACTGAAGCTGAGCAGGCACGGGTGCTGTTGTTGGCACATGAAGCCCCTCGCGACGGGCAGCTTCAAGCCTTAAAGCCCTTCTCAAATCGCGCACATCCTCGTAACCCTCAAAAATTAATTGGCTATGCAGCGATGGAATCATTTCCACCGGGTTCCTCAACATGACAATGATGAGTGCGTCAGGGTTAAACCGATGGATATTCACCGCTGCTTCTGTTGAGGCGAGATGCCAAACAGAGGCCTCTCCCACCCTCTTTTCATTACAGACGCCAGAAAAAAGCTCATTGAAACGATTCGGATCACGAATATGGGCCGTTCCCGGCATATCCGACGCAAAAAAATGCGACTCTTTTCGACGAGACATGAAAATTTCTGGATGTTGATTTAGAAAAACATCCAATGCCGTCGTCCCACACTTTGGAGCGCCGACAATGAAAAAGTCGGGCCTCCGCCCAACCCAATTGATGACCTGATCCGGAGCCGACAACGAACTCTCCACCCGAAAATCTTCACCCACGATCCTGATCAACCGCCAGAGACCCCAAAATGCTAGGATAACCCATTCTAGCGAGACCAACAGGCGGACCCTTGTCGCACCCATCAAGTAAAAGCCAACAGAGCTTCCTTGAGGCAATATGGTCCTCCCTCCTCTGGGGATCACTCGATAGGCTTACTGCATTGGCCAAGCATGTGTATATCGCTTCAGCGATAGGCCTGAGTTCAGAGCTCGATGTTTTTTACATGGCAAATGCCATCCTGACACTCTTTGTAACTAGCTGGTCACGCATAGCAGATGTGATCGCAGTCCCCGAATTGGTCGCCCGAATAAAAAAAGGCCAAATTCAGGCTGCCCAGAATCTCACAGGAGATCTTTTCAGCCTTAGCTGCTCATTTTCATTATTACTTGGCACGCTTCTCACGGCCTTTTGGCCTTGGATTACCCATCTTGCCTGGGGATTCGATAACCAACGTCAAGCTTTACTCGAGCAATCCGTTTTCTGGGCTGAGCCGCTCATTCTTCTGACCGTCCCGGTCAGCATGCTCTACTCTTTTGCAAAGGCAAGGCGAGCGTTTTATCTGCGCTATCGCAACGAGTTCATTACTTCGATAATTATCCTCGCTTGCGTCACACTCTACCCCACGTCACCGGGGGTTCTAATCTGGTCATTCAGCTTGGGCGTAATCGTTTCCTTCCTTTTGGCCTTATTGGAGTCAAAGGCGTCAGTCAACTTCTGGGGAAACCCAGCCTCTTCATCGGTAAAAGCACTTTTACCGATGGCGCCCGCCCTACTCGTCTTCTTTGCCGTCGAGTATTTGTATGCGCTCGTCGACCGCCAATTTGTATCATTTCTGCCCGTGGGTGCGATTAGCGCAATCGCTTACGCTTGGACTTTGGCCAAACTGCTCCCAAGCCTTCTGAGAATCGAGGGCGCGTTTATGACTTTCTACGCGGAGAGCAAGGATCATCCAGAACAACGAAGCGATCAACTCAACAGCCTAATCTCGGCAGGCATCATGGCTGGCGTCTGCCTTAGCCTCATTGTTTGGGAATATGCCTCCCCCTTTATCAGCCTTGTCTTGGAGCATGGAAAATTCAACAAAAGCAATACAGAACTGGTAGCTCGGTGCACGGGAAACTTTGGAATCGCCATGATTCCCTTCCTCCTGATTCCGTCTCTCGGCCAAATTTGCCAGGTGGAAAACCGCATGAAATTGCTGGTTCGCCGCACCTTGTTTGGATTGATCCTGAATATCGCGTTTTGCAGCCTCTTTTTATTCGTTCTGGAGTGGGGCGCCGAAGGCGTTGCTTTTGCAACCTCCATCAGTCACTGGGGAATGCTGCTCCTGTCAGCGGCATTGGTCAGAAAACTCAATATTGGCATTAGATACAGACGGCATGTCTTATGGTTTCTAACAACAGTAATCTACGGCGCATCGGCGCTTTCAATGACAAGGCTAGTTGAAAATCTCACCCTTGGGGCGTGGAGTCCTGTTATCGAATGCAGTATCTTCGTTTTTCTTTACTTCTTGCCCATTCTTTTTGGGAAAGGAAGCGACAGTGCCGTAGCCAAAATCTTGTTTCTGAGGGCTCTTAAAAAATTAAGGTTAAGAGCAGGATGAGCCAGGAAAAACCCACTGTCAGCCTTATTACAGCAACCTATAACAGAAGGGCGCTACTGCCTCGGCTCGCAGAGTCCCTCCAAGCCCAGACGCTGACCGATTTTGAATGGATTGTCGTCGATGATGGCTCCACCGACGGAACGGCTCATTACATTGGGTCACTGCACGACCCCCGAATTAAGCTGCTCAGACAAAGCAATCAAGGGTGCAACGCCGCCAGAAATCTTGGCGAAAAAGAAATCCGTGCCGAATTCGTTGTTTTTATCGATAGCGATGACGAACTGGTTAGCCAAGACACACTCCGAATTATGGTGGAGCGAATCTCGAATACCTCAGAATCGATCGGGGTCGTTGCTTTTTCTGTCCTCACACCCGAAGGAGGAGGAGGCGAATCACGACTGGCTGAAAACGAGATTTTGATAGGTTACTCAGAATTGCTATGTGGCAACCGAGTGGAAGGTGAGTTTCTGAGGATTTTCAAACGTCAGGCGATATTGGGCATTCCCTGGGCTTCAGGTTACGCAGGAATGGAGATTCTGAAATATCTTGCGATCGCAAAAAAATACAAGACCCTGTATGTCCGAGAACTCGCCTTGATTTATCACATGAACCATGGCGACAATCTCACCAGCGCACGTCAGACCATCCTTCGCGCCTCATCCATGATTGATGGTTACGAAGAACTAATCAGGGAAAACAAA
>JBEBBO010000155.1:0-26181 GCA_041158345.1 Pseudomonadota bacterium
GTATTTTACCGAACTTCCCAGTCCTGTCAACCCCCCGCCAACTCCCTGTTGGCGTCCCCCAGAACCGCTTCAGCCCTGAGGAGCCGCTCATTATGAACACCTTCACTGGGTACGTCAAGCAATGCTGTCATCTTTCTGTAATCGCCTGAATTGGCATGACTTTATTTCAGCAGGAACTTTGCGAACTTGCGCTTACCCACCTGAATCACTCCAGCAGCACCTCTGGATAGACTGATTTTTCCGTCTTCTACCTTTTCCCCATCGATTTTCACGCCTCCCTGCTTGATCATCCTGATCGATTCCGACGTCGAGGCGGTCAGGGCTAAATCTTTGAGAAGATTTGCGATCGGGTAACCTTCGCTGGGTGCATCAAGCGCCACCTCAATAAGATCCTCTGGGACTAGCCCTTGCTTGAATCGCGCTTCAAAACTCTCAAGCGCCCGATCCGCTGATAGCCGATCATGGAAACGCGCAATCATCTCCTGCGCAAATCTCACTTTGTAATCCCTTGGATTTGCACCCTCTTGGCATGCCTTTTTCCAAAGGCCAATTGTCGCCATGGATTCGGCGCTCAGTAGCTCCATGTATCGCCACATCAACTCATCCGATACCGACATCAGTTTTCCGAACATTTCATCGGGTGCATCGGTGATTCCAACATAGTTGCCAAGGGACTTTGACATTTTCTGAACACCATCCAGCCCCTCAAGGATCGGCATGGTGAGTACCACCTGGGGTGGCTGGCCATAGGCCTCTTGGAGCTGCCGCCCAACCAGCAAATTGAATTTCTGATCCGTACCACCTAATTCAACGTCCGCACGCATCGCAACGGAATCGTAGCCCTGGATCAAGGGGTAAAGGAATTCATGAATAGCAATGGGCTGGCCCGTCTTGTAGCGGTTATTAAAATCTTCGCGCTCCAGCATCCGCGCAACCGTATGCTTGGCAGCCAAAGCGATCAAATCACTCGGCGCCATGGCATTCATCCATTCGCTATTAAAGAGAACGTCGGTTTTCTCCGGATCGAGAATCTTGAAGATTTGATCCTGATACGACTTGGCATTTTCCAGAACCTCTTCCCGCGTTAGCGGCTTTCTGGTCGCACTCTTACCCGTAGGATCTCCAATCATCCCGGTAAAGTCCCCAATCAGGAACAATGCTCGATGCCCCAAATCCTGAAACTGCTTGAGCTTATTCAGCAAAACAGTGTGCCCAAGGTGCAAATCTGGCGCGGTGGGATCAAAGCCCGCCTTGACACGAAGAGGTCGACCCTCGCTCAACCGCTTCTGGAGAACATCCTCCGGAATCACTTCGGCGGCGCCTCTTTTGATCAGCTCCATCGCCTCTTTGGTCGATGCACCCATGTATTACACCCTTTGTCTTGAATGGTTGTGTGAGGAGGGAATTCTATCCATGGGATCCCAGTGAGGGGAGTGCCCTACCTAACTTCTTTCGTTTGGGGACAGAAAAGCAAAAGGCCCGAAAAAATCGGGCCTTATCGAAATAAATAATGGAGCGAACTAGACCGAGAAGGATGAACCGCATCCGCAGGTTGTTTGAGCATTGGGATTGCGGATGACGAATTGTGATCCGGACAGCCCATCGCTGTAATCGATTTCCGCGCCCGTTAGGTACTGAACGCTCATCGAATCGACCAGAACCGTGACGCCGTTCTTTTCAATCTGGGTGTCGTCATCGTTCACGTCTTCATCAAAGGTGAAGCCGTACTGAAACCCTGAACAGCCGCCCCCGGTTACGTATACTCGTAATTTCAGGTTCGGATTATTTTCCTCGGCGATCAACTCGCTGACTTTCTCTGCGGCACTGTCCGTAAAGCGGATTTCCTCTTCGCTCATTTTTTCATCCTCGGATTCAAATCATTCTGCTGGATTATCAATATACCCAGCGTTTTGGTCAAGAATTCTCGACGCCGTGACGATTACGCGTCAGACAAGGGACTAAAAACAGCCTGCCCCTGCCCCTCTAAAGCCTTAATAAGATTTCTTGCGTAGCCATTAAAGGTCTTAAAACTCAGCGCAGCACTGATCTGCTGGCCTATCACCGAAAACTTTCGATAACGAATGGGTGCAACCGCCTCCGATGCCGCCTCTTGATTCAGCCGAACCTCCCAGGTCTTGTCCCGATAACTGACGCGCAAACCTACGGCATTGCGCAAAGTCAGCGTTGATGCTTCAGAGGACAGAAGACCGACATCAATCCAATGCTGTGTCAAATCAATCTCTCTTCCATATGACCAGATTTCCCTGCGCGCAGCCTCCCCCTCGAGCATGAATCGCCATCCCGATTCAAAGGCAAAGGCAAAGGCACAATACTCCGCAAAGGCCTCGATCTCCCATAAATCCATGCCATGCAAGTACTGCAGCGTGCGCCTCGAGACTGACTTGGGTTCAGCAATTTCCAGTCCGAGTAGGCGGCCCCAGACCTCGTGCTCAACCGCACTGGCCGCATCGCCGGAAAACTTCAGGAAAATCTGTACCCAACCGGAATCCGGCTGCTCCTTCGGAGTCTCCGTCGGCGCCTCTCTCAGGGCAGCAATTTTGAGCACTTCGCCGATGTTTTCGACATGGCGTGACTGCAACGCAGCGCCAACCTCAGATGCGACATCAAATACCCCTTTATCCATATTGGCAGTCATGGGGTTGGAGGCCAGAGACAAAGCGTCTTTTAAGAGAGGATTCAGCAAATTTCCAATAGGATTTTCCGGGATCTGGGGCGCAGCATCCTCTGCCGCAGGCTCCGATGGAAAGTAGAAATTCACGCCAACCGCTCCAGCCCACCCATATAAGGTCTCAAAATCTCTGGAACTACGACGCTACCATCCGCTTCTTGATAGTTCTCCAAAATCGCAATTAAGGTCCTGCCCACAGCAAGCCCTGAACCATTCAGGGTATGCACAAGCTCGGGCTTACCGGTTTCAGGATTACGCCAGCGCGCCTGGAGTCGGCGGGCCTGAAAATCCCTGAAATTGCTGCAGGATGAAATTTCGCGGTAAGCATCCTGGCCTGGCAACCAGACTTCGAGATCGTAAGTTTTCGCTGATGAGAAACCCGTATCCCCCGCACACAAGAGCATTCGCCTGAAAGGCAGCCCCAGTTTCTTCAGGATTTCTTCGGCATGACCGGTCAAGGCTTCATGAGCCTGCGCCGAATCCTCCGGGCGAACGATCTGAACCAGCTCGACCTTTTCAAATTGATGCTGGCGAATCATGCCTCGCGTGTCTTTGCCGTAGGAACCGGCCTCACTTCGAAAGCACGGGGTATGGCAGACGAAGCGTAATGGTAAGGACGTGGCTTCAACAATCTCATTCCTCACAAGATTGGTGACCGGCACCTCAGCCGTCGGAATCAGATAGTAAGGCGGATCTGTCTCCAACTTGAAAAGATCGGCCTCAAACTTGGGTAGCTGCCCAGTTCCTCGGAGACTTTCCGCGTTCACCATCAATGGAACATAGGTTTCAAGATAACCATGCTGTTCCGAATGCACGTCCAACATGAACTGAGTCAGTGCTCTTTGGAGTCGGGAAATCTGCCCCTTCAGCGTGACAAACCGCGCACCGGCAATCTTGGTGGCCGATTCAAAATCCATTCCGCTGAGGCCAGCCCCAATAGCGATATGATCTTTGACCTCAAAATTGAAAACCCGAGGCGTTCCCCAGCGATGGATCTCTACATTCTGACTTTCATCTCGCCCTTCGGGGACGTCAGGATCGAGAAGATTCGGCACCCCTGAAAGAATGTCCTCGAGAGACACCTGAATGCCATCAAGTTCGGTCTCCATGCTTTTGAGTTCATCACCAAAAGAATCAACCTCGGCCAGTAAAGGCGCAATATCTTCGCCACGAGCCTTGGCCTGACCAATCATCTTGGATCGCGCATTACGCTCACTCTGAAGCGCTTGGGTTCTCGCCTGAACATCCCGGCGTTTCGCCTCAAGCTCCGTCAACGCAGCCTTGTCCAATTCAAATCCGCGCCGAGCCAATTGGCTCGCGACCTGATCCAACTCGCTTCTAACAATCTTAGGGTCTAACATCCGAATTCCTAGAACATTTGATTACTTGATTGGCCGAAAGCGTAACGAATTCCTTCAGGCCATGAGACATTGCATGGAGGCAGTCGTGGGATTTTCGACAACCCCACGCTCTGTGACGATGACATCAATCAGGCTGGATGGCGTCACGTCGAAAACGGGATTCCAAGCGGTGATGACACTCTCTTCCTGCCTGAAGCTTTCTGTGAGCAACTCCGAGGGGTCTCGCTCTTCGATTTCGATACCCGATCCGGTGGGTGTTGCCCAGTCAATTGTTGACGTGGGCGCGACCACCATAACCTTAAGGCCATGATGTCTAGCAGCCACTGCCAAGGCATAAGTTCCAATCTTATTGGCCGTATCACCATTGGCAGCAATTCGATCGGCGCCCACGATCACCCAACCGATTCGCCCTGACTTCATCAGAAACGCTGCTGCAGAATCTGCAATCAATGTTGCGGGAATCCGATCCTGATTCAGTTCCCAAATCGTCAACCGAGCACCTTGTGACCAGGGACGAGTCTCTGTTGCAAATACGTCGAGACGAGTTTGGGAATACGCGCTTCGAATCACACCGAGAGCCGTGCCATAGCCCCCTGTTGCCAGAGAGCCCGTATTGCAGTGCGTTAAAACGCCCTGAGCGTTTTGAAGATAACGAGCGCCCATTTCTCCCATGGCCAAATTGGCGGCCACGTCTTCCTCGTAAATCCGGTTTGCAGCCGCCAAAAGACGGGGAAAAGGATCCACACCCAGATCCATCTCGCTCACCAACTTGGCCATACGGTCTAACGCCCAAAATAAGTTCACGGCTGTAGGCCTAGACGCTGCTAATTCCTGAAAATCCATTTGGACTGATGACTTCCAGTTTTCTGGTGATTCCTCAAACCGTGCCTTGGCCGATAGAACAACACCGTAAGCGGCCGCAATACCTATGGCAGGAGCCCCTCTAACCTGCATGGTGCGAATCGCCTCTGAGACATCGCGAGAGCAACTGTAGGAATTGAAGACGATACTCCCGGGAAGAAGTCTCTGATCGAGCACATCCAACCCGACGCCCGTCCATTTCAGGGCTCTTACGCTATCCTGTATTTGTTTCACTGAAAATGTTCCTGCTTACTCGCGAAAGAAGGGCGTTCTGATTTCATGTAGCCTTTGGCCGACGAAAGAGGGACATTCTAAATAGCCCCGCCCCAGGAGGAAATCGATGCTTTGGGGAAAGCTGATTGCCGAATGTTATTTTTTGGCCTGGATGGCGTTGCATCCAACGCACCTGATTAAGCTATTGATTCGCCTGATCATCATGGGAGTCCTGATCCTCGCCCCTCTGATCGCCATGAATTGGCATCTTGCAGACCGCGGCATTTGAAGTGCGCCTGGCCGACCCAAAGTCAGACCCCTGGAGTTATTTTGGTTTACGCTGCCGAACTGCCTCAAATAGCAAGATACCCGTTGCAACCGAGACATTGAGGCTACCAACGGTCCCAAACATGGGTATTTTTACGAGAAAATCACAGTTTTCCCGGGTCAGCCGCCGAAGCCCCTTTCCCTCGGCGCCCATAACGAGGGCTAATCCTCCCGTCAGATCGGCTGCATGATAAGAAAGCTCGGCCTCCCCTGCAGCACCAACCACCCAAACCCCACGCTCTTTCAAGCCTTTTAGGGTGCGAGCCAAATTCGTAACGCGATAATAGGGCATCGTGTCTGCCGCTCCGCAGGCAACCTTGGACACGACGGGAGTAATGCCTACAGACTGGTCTCGGGTGCTAATGACACCGTCAACCCCCGCAGCATCCGCGCTTCTTAGGCAGGCTCCGAGGTTGTGGGGGTCTTGCACGTGATCAAGGACCAAAAGCAAGGGGGGGCGCCCGAGACGCTCAAGTGCTTCTTCTAAATCATTTTCACCCAACTCATCTGGCGCAAGATATTCAATCACTACCCCCTGATGCGCCTGACGATCGGCCATGGCATCGAGTCGGTGTTTGGGCGTTTCTTGGACACGGATGCCGACATTAGCAAAGCGGTCGAGAAGGCGTGTCAGTCTTCCATCCGCTCTTGAGGCATCCACCCATACCTGTACGATCCGGTCTGGACCGGTCTCCAAGACCGACTCAACGGCATGGAGACCTACGACTTTTCTGCGCGATTTCACGAGGTACGCCGACGTTTACGCTTTTTCGGCGTGCGTGAGGCAGCATTCTCTGAGGCAGGCTCGATCTTTTTAACCAACTCAAGATCAATCTTTCGGTCATCCAGATTGACTCGCGCCACGATCACCTGAACAACGTCGCCCATGCGATAGCTCACACCGGTACGCTCTCCTTTGAGGCTCAAGCCGGCGGGATCGTAATGGAAGAAATCCTTGTCCAGATTGGAGACATGGACTAAGCCTTCGATGAAAATATCTCTGAGCTCGACAAAAAACCCAAAAGCCGTTACGGCACTGATCACCCCAGAGAATTCCTCCCCGAGCTTGTCCTGCATGTACTCGCACTTTAACCAGGCTACAACGTTGCGAGTCGCCTCATCCGCACGACGTTCGGTAAACGAACAGTGCTCCCCGAGCAGCGCCATATCGTTGGCGCTGTAGTAATAACGACCTTTTTCCTTGCGCTCAATGGCATAACGAATAGCCCGGTGGACCAAAAGGTCCGGATAGCGCCGGATCGGTGACGTGAAATGCGTATATCGCTCCAGCGCCAATCCAAAATGTCCTTTTTGCTCAGGGCTATAGACCGCTTGCGACATGGAACGCAGAAGAACAGTCTGAATCAGGTGTTCATCCGGTCGACCATGGATCTCCTCGATCAGTTTTGAATAGTCATGGGGCGATGGTTTTTCATCTCCACCCAAACTCAAACCAAGTCGTCCTAGTAACGTTCTCAGATCAGAGAGTTTTTCAGGGCCAGGACCTTCGTGAACTCGGACCAAATGCGGCAACTTGTGCTTCTCGAGGAATTTCGCCGCTGCCGTGTTCGCGGCCAGCATGCATTCCTCGATGAGCTTGTGTGCATCATTTCGGACGACAGGAACAATGCGCTCGATCTTTTTACCCTCACCGAAAACAATCCGGGATTCCTGGGTTTCAAAGTCGATCGCGTAGCGATCCTCCCGCGCACGGCGAAACGCCCTGTAAAGGGAATGCAATTCTTCAACGTGGGGCAAAAGCGCCTTGTGTTTGCTTCGAAGACCGCGGTCCCCTGCCAAGATCGCTGCAACCTCGGTGTAAGTAAAGCGCGCATGAGAGTTCATCAGACCAGAGAAGAACGTCGACTTGACGATTTCACCCTCCGTGCTGATCGACATTTCACAGACCATACAGAGACGGTCCTCATGGGGATTCAATGAGCAAAGTCCGTTGGACAGAATTTCCGGGAGCATCGGAATGACACGGTCCGGAAAATAAACGGATGTCCCACGTTTTTGCGCCTCTGCGTCAAGCGCAGTCCCCGGAATCACGTAGGCAGAGACATCCGCAATGGCGACAAGCAAACGCCAACCCTTGGCTGTTCTTTCGCAATAGACTGCATCATCAAAATCCCGGGCATCTTCGCCATCAATCGTAACCAGGGGTAAATGGCGAATGTCCTGCCTACCCTCTCGCGCCTCATCAGGAATGTGTCTCCCCCACCGCTGAATTTCCTTTTCAACGGTTTCAGGCCATTTATCGGGTAAGTCGAAGCTGCGGATAGCCACCTCGATTTCCATTCCCGGTGCGAGATGCTCACCGAGCACTTCGGCCACACGCCCTATCGGATCTCGACTTCGGCTGGGGTGTTCGAGAATTTCAACCACAACGATCTGGCCAGGGTTTGCATCTGCAAGATGCTCCTTTGGAATCAGAAAATCGTGCGTCAGGTATTTGTTGTCAGGTACGACATAGTAAATACCCTGATCCTCATTGAGTCTCCCTACAACACGACGCGTCTTTCGTTCCAGCACCTGCAGAACACTGCCTTCACGTCGACCGCGACGATCAACGCCACGGACACAGACCAGCGCACGATCATCATGCATCAAAGACCGCATTTCGCGTGAAGAAAGGTAGAGGTCTTCGCCCCCATCATCCGGGCGAAGAAATCCGAAGCCATCAGGGTGAGCAATGATCCGTCCAGCGATCAGATCTGTCTGATTGACAACACAGTAGCGATCTTTGCGGTTGCGGAGTACTTGGCCATCCCGCTCCATGGCATTGAGACGCCGACGAAGCGATTCCAGATCTTCATCTTCTTTAACGCCCACCAGTTCGGAAATTTCCTCTCCCGTCAGAGGCACGCCTTGTTCCCGCATGACCTCAAGGATCAATTCTCGACTGGCGATCGGTCGTTCGTATTTTTCTGCCTCGCGGGCGGCAAAAGGATCTTTAACTTTGCTCTTTTTGCTTTTGGTGGAGCTCAACGTGTTCTCTCGGAATTAGGATAGGTCGCGCGCAACTGCGCAGATGGGCGGAAATCGTACCAGACGCGTCCCGCGAAGAATTAAATCAGCGTTGTTACCATTCTTAACTATTGACAAGCGAAAGTCGAATACTCAAAATGCCGGGCTCTGGCTCAGATGAGCTACCCCTCATGCCGAGGTGGTGAAATTGGTAGACACGCATGTTTCAGGTACATGTGAGGCGACTCGTGGAGGTTCAAGTCCTCTCCTCGGCACCATCTCAAGATATTCGTCTTGAGAATCCGATTCCCATGCTTCTTTATGCCACAGGCAAGTGACGCGCCATCGCAGGGTGATCGATTCGCACTTTGAATCATCAGACACTGATTGGATTGGCCAGCACGTAGCCCTGGATTAACCGCGCCCAACAAGCCCTCTGGACCTAGATCATCCAATCTCTGCGCCACATCCCAGCCCTACGTTATTTCACGTATTTTCAAGCGACCCTTCATAAAATCATCACTAGTGATGATGCTAACCAATCGCGTCAATCGATAGGATTCTGCATCCGTTTTTTTTCGACAGCAGAATCATTGGACGATCAACTTACGTGCGTCTTCATCATTGATGAAAAACACAACCTCCTTTTTGCGAGTAGAACTGCAAGTGACTGCGACTGCTGGCATCAGGCCTTTCGCATCGAAGATAACCGGCTGCTAGGCTTAAACGGCATAAGCGACTTTACCTTTCGGAGTAAGGTCCTGACCGGTCTCTCGAAAAGAACCTCGGTTCTCCTCAAAACTTCGGAATCCCATCAAGAGGGCAGTCAACTTTTATTGACCGTTACCCCGCTCTTTGATGTCAAGCATTCCCCGAATCAATCGAATCCGCCCTGTTATTGCCTGGAAATCCAATCACTGGATACCCTTTACGAAACAACGGTCAAACGGATGACCGAGAAATTCAACCTCACCAAAGCCGAAAGCCTCGTCCTCAAATGTCTCTTGATGGGCCTCTCATCCCAAGAGATCGAGGCCCGAATGATGATTGGCACCCCGACCCTTAGAACCCATCAACAGAGACTTCGCCAAAAAATTGGCGAGAACAGCTCCGTCAAAACCATTCTCTCTGCACTCAAGACAGAGAATCACGTCGATCACATCATTGATATTGAAGAGTTCTGAGGGACAAAACCCCCGAACTTTATTTCCAGCCTTCCGTTTCTCTCTTTCCCCGAATGGTTGACGCGCGCCACTCAGCCATGGCCGTCAACGACCGACCACTCGACTGCTGCCAAAGGTTCAGAGATTGATGGGTGGCGCCAATTTCGTGACACGACCAACTTTACACTTCATAATGATGGGTTACGCAACCTTGGACTACAACAGTCCGCCAGCCGATGCCAGAATGAACCAACTTTCTGACGGACAGCCCATCACCCCCGAAAGGTTGGTGAACCAACTTCTGGAATTCACCGAATCCTCTTGCAGGGAGGCCTATCCAGACTTCGAGGAAAGATTAGAACTCGAGTCCGTGGAATATGGGATTTCCGAAGAGACCCTAACCGAAGTCTTTCTCAAGCGAAGCGACGAAGATCGAGAGCGTATGCTGTCCTGGTTTATTGCGACAAACCTGGCGGTAGGTGGCGTCTATTTTTTGGGCCGATTCAATCGGGAGTTTGTCAGGCTCGCCCTACAGCACCTTAAGGAAAGTGCTCTCGAGAAATTTGGTGACAAGCTCGGACCTGAAGCCAACCAGCCCTTTGATACGGTCAGACGGCTTCTTCGTGAAGGTGGGTTTGATGCCTATCAGGCCGGCATGGTGACCTTTCTCAGCTTGATCGGCTATCTCGATCACGAGGACGCGACTAGAGCGACCCTTGATACGGAGTTCCTGAATGGCTTTCGCATGGATTTCACCAAAAGCATCCCGTATCTTCACAAGGCGGAACTCAGTCTCCTCGACATAAGTTGATAGACTCGCGCTTGTTGAGTCAGACTTCTCTGAAAGGACTGAGAAGCTCGCCGCCTCATGGGAGACTTAAGATGCCGCAATCCGGAACGACGGGCGCTGATCTCGTATGCAGACTGTTGGCGACTACAACAGCCCTCCTCTTCCTGACCAGCTGCTATGACTATAGACCGCTGTCTGGCCCGTTAACCAGCACCGGGACCGCCCCAAGCAGGCCCTCCCCCGAGCAATCCGAGGCCGAAGAAAAAGCCGCAGTGGCAATTCAGAAGTGCACGGACCAATTCCCAGATATCGCGGGACAGAAAGCCGCTCGTGTCCGCTGTATCGTGACATCCACCGATGCCATATGGGACAAATCACTCCCCGAGACCAGCGAAGCGCGTCACGCCCTGGGAAGTTACGCGACCCAACTCGCTGAGCGAGAAGATCGCGGAGAGATTACCCGCGAACAGGCAGAAAACCTCTACCAGCAATTCCTGCAACAAACGCCGGGGATGGCAATTCCTCCGAAAAAGAGCCCCTGAGGCCAAGAAGATGGGTACAGTGCAAAAACCGTGTTTTCTTATCGTTTTGGTTTTGTGCCTTGCCGGCATGACTGGTTGCGCTGGTGGCTACCCGGCCTATGGCGCAGGATACGGCTATCGTCCCTACTATGGTTATGGCGGGTTCGGCTACCCGTACTATGGGGGCTACTACGGCCGCTACGGTGGATGGAACCATGGCTATTATGGTCGGGGCGGATGGGGTGGTCGAGGATGGGGCGGCGGCGGCTTTCATGGCGGGTTTGGTGGGCGCCGTTAGGAATAAAACAATCTTTCAATAATCCTGCTCATGTTAAGAAAAACCAGCATTCTCATTCTGACAATTTCCTTCCTGGGTTGCTCATCCGTGCCCAGCGGGCCGAGCGCTCTGGCTCTACCGGGTGACAAGGCTAGCGAGAGCCAATTCCGCAAGGACGAAAAAGCCTGCAGGGCTTTTGCGCATGATGAGCTTCTCAACTGCTCTCACAAGCCACGATCCCTTGAAGAGGCCCAACTCCACTTCGACATCAACTACCTGCAGTGCATGTACACCAAAGGCCATCTCATCCCAATTTCCGGAGAGATCCTCACCGACAAGACGGGGTCCGCTCCCATAAGTCCAGTGGAAAAGAGCACCCAAAAATAGATTGGCAGACTCACCCCAGCGAATGAACCGCCTGTCAATCAGTAGGAGAGTTTGATAGGATTTCCCTAACGTAAAGTGGTTGCTTGTTGGTAGCCGCGTGCCCCGAGGCCTGTTGCCCAAGGGTTTGGTGAATCAAAAAATAAAGAAAATAGACAGGACTTGCCATGACCGAAGAAACGACACCCTTTGCAATCCTCTTCCTCCAGGCATTCGCGGAAAGCCTTGCTGTTGTTGATGACTTTGGGTGCAGCAACTACAGAAACCATCTGCCCCGGTGGGTCTACCTGCTGATTCTGATTGGGATGACCTACGCGTCTCTCTGATTTACGGGGAGGCTGAACGGCCTCTTCCCGCTACCATCCCTCTTCCTGAGCTTGCCCCGGCTTACGGGCGTAGATTGACAGAATGAAGGTTGGCAACCATACCAAAACCTCTGCGGTAAAAAGGTACATCGAGTGCCGGGCGTTACGCGCCGACAGCAGATGCGCAAAGTCATAAAGATCGCTGGCGGCAATCACAGCACAGATCCCTGCAATCAACCACCGATGCCGACAGACCCTCGAGAAGGCGATCAATGCTGGCAGCCAAATTAAGGTCTGAATCAAAAGCTCAGGAATTCTCATATTGTGCATCCGCTTGTGATTAGAAAGGGTGTAGTGGCCTATCTTGTCGACACCCAGGCTGAACTAGGGCCTGTAACCCCGCATTAGAAAAATTTAATCGGAACTCGGCTGGGCTTTTGGGGGATCCGCTTTTGGCGAACTATCTCCGCCTGCCAGATTTTTCTTTTTGTCCTGCGCGCCCTTGAAGTCGGTTTCATACCAACCGCCACCTTTAAGCCGGAAACCCGCTGCAGAAATCAGCTTGGACAACTCAAGGTCGCCACAGCTTGGGCACTCTTTGAGGGGATCATCTGACAACTTCTGGAAAGCCTCCATTTCATGACCACATGATTTACATCGATACTCGTAAATTGGCATTGTTTCTCCTTGCGGCCCCAGATACTTCGAAATGTTTTACTCAAGGCACGCCATACGTTGCATTCTAACTGCTCTGCGTGACGACAACCGATGGAAGAGACTCAGATGGACAACAAAGCTGCCAAGGAAAGACCCATTCCCGCCGTCGGGGTAGGCGGCCTGGTCTTTAATCAACAAGGACACGTTCTGCTGATCGCACGAAAGAATCCACCCCGTGCGGGCGAGTGGCATATTCCCGGGGGTCGGCTTGAACCGGGCGAAACCCTAACCGACTGTTGTCAACGCGAGGTCTGGGAGGAGACCGGCATCCACGCCACGCCACAACAGATCGTCGCGATTGCGGACCGCCAAATCGATGGATTTCATTATGTCATCATCGACTTTCTCGCGACGCTCTCAGAAAATGATACATCGGCGTTACCCAATCCAGGCTCCGATGCATTGGCTGCAGGCTGGTTCGATCCTGAAAACATTGACGAACTTCCGCTGGTAGAGGGCCTAAAAGAGGTCATCTGGGCTGGAAAACGGCTCCTAAAGGGCGAAAACAAGGGACTTTCGTTGGACAGCCGTCATTCATGGCTCTACGCTTGAAACTTGCGCGAAAACTGGTGGACTAAGTAAGACATTACTAGCTTCCACGCCTACCCAAGAGAAGAACATGCCAAGCAGCCCCTTCGATCTGATCGTCCTGAACTTCCTGAGCTCACTCCCTAGCATTCATGGGGGTCATGACAGTGAATCCGGCTTGCTTGGGCTCGTAGACAAGCTGCTTGAGGCCATCATGTCGGCCTTGGCGGGCGGGTGGACTCTCTTTGCGGGCATTGAAACGCTCGGCAGCAATATCCATCCACTGATTGTCCATTTCCCAATTGCCCTTCTGGCTTCGTTTGTCGTCATCGACAGCCTTGGAGCTGTTTTCAAACTCCATGGTTGGAGACGGTTAGGGACCCAGTTACTCGGATTGGGAGCACTTTCGACCCTTCCTACTATCGCCGCAGGATTTTGGGCGGCGTTCAATACCCCTCACGA
This sequence comes from Pseudomonadota bacterium, assembly GCA_041158345.1. GTDB lineage: Bacteria > Pseudomonadota > Gammaproteobacteria > Methylococcales > Methylococcaceae > UBA6136. The sequence goes on from JBEBBO010000155.1 coordinate 13,569, forward strand.
CGCTGCAACGCATGCACTGATGGAGCATCACGAGCACGCGGGGATTGTGGTCGGTGTAATTTCGGTATCTCTCGCGCTGTGGCGCATTCTCTGGGGCTTGCCCAAAGACCTGATGGCTCGAACCCTGAGCGGCATTCTGGTCTCTATCCTCTCCGTGGCGCTGGTTTTGGGGGCTGATTTAGGTGCGATGATGGTCTATGGGCACGGTGTCGCAGTTAAGACCAGTCCCCAGGCAGAGGTTCCCGTGAACCATGTTCATGGCGGCGCCAACCCGGCGCATTAGCTAAAACTCAGAGCATTCATCGCTTGAGCGAATGCCCACCCGCCAGTTTCATCCTGCGGTCAGGCACTGGTTCGAATCGACCTTCGCCGGGCCAACAGCTGCGCAAGAAGAGGCTTGGACGCACATTCTGGCGGGTCATGACACACTGATCTCCGCTCCCACAGGATCAGGTAAAACGCTTGCTGCGTTCCTGACCGCGATTCACCACCTTGTTGAAGAAGCGATATCCGGATCACTTCAAGACGAAACTCGCGTTGTCTATGTATCGCCGTTAAAAGCACTCAGCAACGACATCCAAAAAAATCTGGAAGCCCCTCTTGCGGGTGTTCTTGAACAACTTGCGATTGAGGGATGTCTCGCACCCCCCATTCGAACCAAGGTTAGAACGGGCGACACGCCTGCAGGCGAACGCGCTCAGATGGGCAAAACGCCGCCGCATATCCTCGTCACAACGCCCGAATCACTTTACATCCTCCTGACCAGTGACAGCGGGCGCCGGATGCTCTCTGGGGTTAAAACGGTCATCGTCGATGAAATTCATGCGCTACTCGAAAGTAAGCGGGGCGCCCATCTGGCCCTTTCTTTGGAGCGCCTCGAACGTATCACCCCCGCTCGACCGCAGAGAATTGGGCTTTCAGCAACACAAAACCCAATCCAATACGTCGCCCAGTTCTTGTCCGGGGGCACTTTTTGCAAGATTGTCGATCGGGGTCATCGTCGAACCCTTGATCTATCGATTGAAGTACCCGAACTGCCTCTTGAAGCCGTTCTTTCAGGAGATCAGGCCAGCGATCTTTACGACCGAATGGCCCAGCTGGTTCGTGGCCATCGGATTACGCTAATTTTCGTCAACACCCGAAGACTTTCAGAGCGAATTGCTCGAGCACTTTCTGAACGAATTGGGACCGATGCGGTGACCTCCCATCATGGTAGCCTTTCGAAAGAGCAGCGGTTGGATGCGGAAGATCGTTTAAAAAAAGGCAGACTCAAAGCACTCGTGGCTACCGCATCTCTTGAATTAGGGATTGATGTGGGTGATGTCGATCTGGTTTGCCAATTCGGCAGCACGAATTCGATATCGACACTTCTCCAACGCATCGGTCGATCGGGTCACTTTCAGGGCGGATGCCCCAAAGGACGACTTTTCCCGACGAGCCGCGATGATTTAATCGAGTGTATTGCGTTGGTGGATGCAGTCCGTCGTGGCGAATTGGACATCTTGCGTATCCCGGACAAACCTCTCGACGTCCTCGCGCAGCAAATCATAGCCATTGTGGCCTGTGAGGAGATCAGTGAGCACGCGCTTTATACCTTGGTCCGCAGGGCCCATCCCTATCGCGAGCTGTCTTTTGATGAATACCTAAAGGTCCTCGAAATGCTGGCCTCAGGCTATGCCACGTCTCGCGGACAAAGGGCTGCCTATCTTCACTGGGATCGAATCCACCGGGTTTTACGGCCAAGAAAAGGCGCCCGCCTGACCGCTGTCACCTGTGGTGGAGCCATACCGGACAATGCCGACTACCGTGTGATTCTGGAGCCTCAAGGGGAGTTCATCGGAACCGTCGATGAGGATTTCGCCATCGAAAGTATGGCGGGTGACATTTTTCAGCTAGGGAATGCCAGTTGGCGCGTCCTTCGACTCGATCAAGGCAACCTGCGAGTTGAAGATGCCAAAAACCTGCCACCCAGCATTCCTTTCTGGTTTGGTGAAGCGCCCGGCAGGACCCACGAGCTCTCGTTTGCCATTTCTCGGCTGCGAGACGAGCTCATGCATCTCTTTTTATCTGAGGACGAGACATCCGTCACGGAAATAGCTGTCGAAAAACTCAGAAATCGCCTCGATCTTCCTGAAAACGCCCTAAAACAGGCCGTAAATTATCTTTTCATTGCCTATCGAACGCTTCGCTGCCTGCCCACCTTTGAAACACTCATCCTCGAGCGTTTCTTTGACGAAGCCGGCGGTATGCAGTTAATCATTCATGCGCCTTTAGGGACCCGGGCGAACAGAGCCTGGGGACTTGCGCTAAGAAAACGATTTTGCCGATCCTTCAATTTTGAGCTTCAGGCCGCGGCAACCGAGGACGCTGTTTTGCTCTCTCTTGGAACAAGCCAGAGCTTTGACCTCTCGAGTGTCTCTCGCTATCTCGCCAGCGCAACGGTACGCGACATTCTGATTCAGGCCCTCCTGGATGCCCCCATGTTTACCGCCCGATGGCGATGGAATGGCGTTTGTTCGTTGGCCATACGCCGATTTTCGGGGGGAAAAAAAACCCCCCCTTACCTCATCCGCATGCAATCGGAAGATTTGGTCACTGCGGTATTTCCAGATCAACTGGCTTGCCTTGAAAACATCGCCGGAGACCGGGAGATTCCTGATCACCCGCTAGTCAACCAGACGATTCAGGATTGCCTTCATGAGGCCATGGATATCGAACGCTTGGAATCGGTTATTCGGGGTATCGAGGACGGCAAGATCCGAATTGAAGTCAGGGATTTGAGAGAACCCTCCCCGCTTGCGGCGGAAATCGTGAACGCAAGGGCCTATAGCTTTCTGGATGGCGCACCTTTGGAGGAAAGACGAACCCGCGCCGTGGTCTCAAGACGTTGGCTAAACCCCGAAGAGGCCAACGACCTCAGCATTTTGGATCCTGAGAGCGTCCAGCAGGCGACCCAAAATGCATGGCCTGCAATGAGCAATCCAGATGAAGCCCATGACGCCCTGATGACACTCGGCTATCTCTTCGATAGCGAAATTGAAGCCTCCGCTCGCCCCCACCTTCAATGGCTTCAACGCGATCATAGGGCCGCGCTTTTTCAACACCCCCGCCATCCCCTTTGGTGTGCCTCGGAGCGAATTCCCTGGATTAAACGAGTCTTTGGCGAGACAGCGAACCTTTCTGAATTCGACCCCCCCGACATTGAAACCCATTTACCCCAGACTCTCCTAAATCCCAGCCTTAGCTTCCCCGATGCACTAAAAGATCTGCTTCGATCGAGACTTGCAGCCTGTGGTCCCACAACTACGGAATCTCTTGCCCGCCCGTTATGCCTTCCCTCTTCGCCTGTCGAGGCCGCCCTCACGGCACTCGAATCCGAGGGCACCATTTTTCGGGGCTCATTTACTGAGAAAAATGCAACCGAATGGTGTGATCGCAGGATTTTGACCAGAATCCATCGAACACGAATCCATGATCAGCGCAAACAAGTCAGTCAGGTCAGCCTGTCACAGTTCACTCGCTTCCTGTTTGCATGGCATCGCCTCTACCCCGAAAACCAACCGGAGGGGATTACGGGGCTCGCAAGCGTTTTAGAACAACTGGAGGGCTACGAAGCGCCTGTCCGATCCTGGGAGGCAGATTTATTACCGGTCCGAATCGCCCAGTATGACCCTACCTGTTTGGATCAGTTATGTTTATCGGGAAAAACCGTCTGGTCCCGACTCAGAAGCCCCAACGCAGGTAATACGCCGCTCAGGACGATTCCAATTACCCTGTGCAGTCGTCGCCGAATGCGTATTTTTCAGACCCAAGGCATTGCCCCCTCAAAGGAGGGGCTGAGCGCCTCAGCACAGTTGATCATCGAGGGAATGATTGCGAAAGGCTCTCTTTTCTTGGATGAAATCATCGAAACGACAGGCCTTCTGCCCAGTGCGGCAGAGAAGGGTCTTGGGGAACTGGTCTCGCGCGGATGGGTTTATTCGGATGGGTTTAGCGGCCTTCGAGGTCTACTGGTTCCCGAGCAGCGAAGACAGAAATACCGGACATACCGATTTGGGTTAGATGAAGCCGGACGCTGGAACCTCACGCAGCCCCTGACAGAAAACCCATCAAAGACCCTTTCGGAAGCTGAGGTGGATGGACTTGTTAGAATTTTTCTCCGCCGTTACGGCGTCGTTTTCAAGGCGCTGCTCGAAAACGAGACTCTGATGCCCAGTTGGATGGCTCTTCTACCCTACCTCAGGCGTCTTGAGATCAGAGGGGACGTGAAAGGTGGTCGATTTGTTGCCGGGGCTTTCGGCGAACAATTTGCTCTTCCAGAGGCGGTTGAGGGGCTGAGACGAACCCAGTCGCTACCCGATGACGCCCATCTCGTCGTCCTCAGTGCATGCGATCCCATCTGCCTTCAAGGCATTCTCAGCACGGGTGCAAAAATTCCGCGGGTTCCCGGCAATCGAGTGCTCTATCAGAGCGGTGTAGTCATCGGTCAGCGAATCGGCAAGCACGTCGAACTTCAGGATCCCAATACACCGGATGCATGGAAATTCAAAAATCTTCTCTTGAAAAGCCTAGGCCCCTCAAACCTCAAAAGCTATCTGGAATAGAACGGACTTCATTGGTGGCTCAAAGCCCCATGGCGGTCAACCCCGGATGCGCATCCGGACGACGCCCCAGTTCCCAATTGAACCTCCGCTCTTCAGGCAAGATGGCTCCATCATTGATGCTGGCAATGCGTACTTGCATCAAACCGTTTGAATCAAACTCCCAATTTTCATTTCCGTAGGATCTAAACCACTGACCGTCTGCATCATGCCATTCATAGGCGAAGCGAACCGCAATGCGATGAGATCCAAACGCCCAAAGCTCCTTACAAAGTCGATAATCGAGCTCTTTTTCCCACTTTCGCACCAGAAAATCATGAATTTGGGATCTACCCCTCAGAAATTCGGCACGATTACGCCAGAAACTTTCTGGCGTGTAGGCCATGACCACTCGGTCTGGATCCCGGCTATTCCAGGCATCTTCGGCCATGCGAACTTTTTGAATCGCCATACTTTCGTCAAATGGGGGCACGGGAGGCCGAACTTCAGTCATGGGGTTCTCTCCAACGCGAGTCCAAAGCTTCAAAATCATTAAAGTTGACCAAAGACAGGTGCAAATCGCTTAAATCAACCACCTGATGCGGAAGACTTTGAACCCACTGATCGACCCTTCGTCCGCCCTGGTTCAGATAGTCTTCCAGGGAGGATTCCAGATCAGTGGAGGTCAACATCAGGAGGGGCTGAAGTCTTTGGCCATCATGCGCGATTAAGAGAGGCGCATCGTGACCTTGCGAGGCGCTGACCAGCCGAGTGAGCACCTCGTCGGTGACCTTCGGCATGTCACAGGGCATCGTCAGCATCCAGGGAGTGCTCGCTTTCCGCATGCCGGCCAGAATACCCGATAGTGGCCCTTTGAAATCGGAATCTGGATCACAGATAACCGGGTACCCTAACTCCCTGTAGGCCGCGAGATTTCGATTGGCGTTGATCAAAATACGGTTGGTCTGGGATTTGAGGGCCTCCAGAGCATAAAGAATTAAAGCCCGTCCCTGATAGGGCACCAAGCCCTTATCCATACCCCCCATGCGCCGTCCCCGGCCGCCTGAAAGCACGAGACCCGTTATCTCATCGGTCAGCACGAAACCTCCAGGTAGTGATAACCTCTCCCTGTCATTCGGGTCCCCCCAAGCCATTGATGCCCAGTCCGATTCATGTTGCGATTTTCACTCATTCTGTTGTTTCTATTGCTGAGCGCTTGTTCATTCGAAGACGCATCGTCAGCCTACTACAGCCGGGAAACCGAAAAGAAGTCCTATCAGGATGTCATGGCAGAACTTGAACTCGCCATTACGGAACGAAACTTCAGGATTACCGGTCACAACAAGATTGGTAGTGTGATTCGCGAACGGGAGGGTATCGATTTCCCAGACTACGACAGCCTGCAATTCTGCAACCTGACCGAAGCACGGGTGATGCTTGAGATGTCCCCTGAAACTGTCGCGTGGATGCCCTGCAATATTTCTCTTCGACAGGAGAATGGAAGGGTGATCGTCACCACGCATCTGCTGCCCACAGGCAACAAAGATCCAAGACTGAATCAGTTCGCCGAAACCATGAACCAAAAGCTTCGTGAAATTGTTGATTTTTCCGTAGCGGAGTAGAACAAAGTCTTGGATTCCCTGCATCCTCCGGCTCGATTATCATGGGCCCAGATTCATCTCTGATCCAAAATCATCCATGAAAAAAACGTTGCTCCGTCATATTTCCTTTTTCCTCATTCTGTCTTTCAGCCTGTCTCAGCCTGCATGGGCTGCAAAAAGCAAGAAGGCCGAAGCGACTCCGAAAGAGCCCGCACCGTTAGTCAATGATTTCCCTACCCAGGCGCGTGTTGAATACGTCATGCAGTGCATGGCCGAGCACGGCGGGAGCAATCTTGATAACATGTACCATTGCGTCTGCGCCATCGATCGGATCGCTGGCCTGATCGGTTTTCAGGATTATTCAGAATCCCTGACCTTTACCTACATGTTCGACACGCCTGGTGACAAGGGTGGCGAATTCCGCGATCCGCCCAAATCCAAGGAACTCCGTGACCGGCTCAAAGGCGCCAAGAAGGCGGCCGAATCCTGTTTTCCGGTGCTTCCTGGAACTTCCCAGCCGTCAAAGTAAAGCCATGGCTTAATCGACCGGAATCGAGGGATTCCGGGATTGCCATCATCTGAACAAGCCACGTCGCCCAGCCGATTGACCCCAAGGGTCTCCGTCCGACGACAGATTTCACCGCGAGAAACCCTCGAGGGGCCCAGTGCACTTTTCTCGCCTAAATCCATTAAAAACTCCTTCCCGTGAGCATCCCTCACCCCTGGAGTAAAGGACCTTTAAATCAATGAAATTTTCCTCCCTGGGCCTTGATCCCTGTTTGATCGATGCCCTGTCCAATAAAGGCTACGAAACCCCAACCCCGATTCAGGAAAAAGCCATTCCAAGCATCTTGGAAGGACATGATCTTTTAGCTGCAGCCCAAACCGGGACGGGCAAGACCGCGGCCTTTACCTTGCCCATTCTTCAGCGACTCTTGACACGGAAATCCAGGCCATCTCAGGGACCCTCGGTTCTGGTCGTCGTCCCAACCCGGGAACTTGCCGCCCAGGTGAGCGAGAGCATTCACACCTATGGCGCACAGACCCCAATCACTCAGGCGGTGCTTTTCGGGGGCGTCGGACTCAAGCCACAAATCGATGCCCTCCGGCGCCGCCCGGATATTGTCGTCGCAACCCCAGGCCGATTGCTTGATCTCCACTCGCAAGGAGAAATCCAGCTCAAAAGCATCGAAATCGTCGTCTTGGATGAAGCCGACCGCATGCTGGACATGGGGTTTATTCGAGACATTCGGAAAATCCTGTCCCTGATGCCAAGGACGCGCCAGTCGCTCCTCTTTTCAGCCACGTTTTCAAAAGATATCCGCGATCTTGCGGCCTCACTGCTCAAGAACCCTCAAAGCATCGAAGTCGCCCCTCGCAATGCACCTGCAGAGCGTGTCGAGCAACAGGCCTACATGGTTCAAAAGGATCATAAAAAGTCCCTGTTGATCCATCTGATTACGTCCGAAGCATGGGGACAGACACTGGTCTTCACTCGAACCAAACATGGTGCTAACCGGTTGGCACAGCAGCTCGAACGGGATGGCTTTCAGGTCGGCGTGATTCATGGCAACAAAAGCCAGACTGCCAGAACCCGCGCACTCCAGGACTTCAAGGAGAATCGGATTCAGGTGCTGGTCGCCACGGATATTGCCGCTCGGGGTCTCGACATTCCAGAGCTCCCTCATGTGGTCAATTACGAACTGCCGGATGTCCCGGCCGATTATGTGCACAGAATTGGTCGAACTGGCCGCGCTGGTGCGGGAGGACTCGCGATCTCTCTGGTTTCAGCGGACGAATCGGCGAGGCTGCACGATATTGAAAGACTCTTGGGAAGAAAGCTGATCCGAGGCCATGCCCCAGAGGGTTTGAAGGCCGCAGAGCCTTTGCCCGAAACACCGAGAAAGCCCCGACCGGGCCCTAGGAACCCCCGTCGCCCAAGCAATCAACCCGCATCAGGGCAAGCGCGGAGACGTTCTAACCCCAGAGGTTAAAAGGGGCGTTAGCGAAGGCCTATGTCCACACCGACCTCAAGTCAAATCGCCATCATTGGCGGAGGTCCCGCAGGGCTGATGGCGGCGGAAATCGCCGCCAACCAGGGCATCAGGGTGGACGTTTTCGATGCCATGCCTTCAGTGGGGCGTAAATTTCTTTTAGCCGGCAAAGGGGGTTTGAACCTGACACATGCCGAGCCTCTGGAGCGCTTCCTCAAACGCTACGCAGAAAAAGCAGCCCGTCTTGAACCCCTCATTCGTGACTTCGATCCCGAGGCACTTCGCCAGTGGGCGTTCGGGCTTGGTGTTGAGACATTCATCGGGTCGTCCCAGCGGATCTTCCCCGTCGAAATGAAAGCTGCACCGCTGCTCAGGGCCTGGATTCGACGCCTCAAAGCACAGGGCGTCTGCTTCCACACTCGGCACCGCTGGCAAGGATGGACCCCCGAAGGTCAGCTGATCTTTTCGAATCCAAGCGGCCACCACAAGACCGCTGCTCAAGCCACCGTCTTGGCGTTGGGGGGAGCTAGCTGGCCGCATCTGGGTTCGGATGGGCAATGGGTCGAATACCTTGAGGGTCAGGGCATCCCGGTCATCCCGCTCGAAGCCTCAAATTCAGGTTTCATCCGATCCTGGTCTGCGATTTTCAGCCAACATTTTGCCGGCAGTCCGGTGAAGACCGTTGTGGCCAGCGTCAAGGATCAGGAAGGACAAAACCCGGTTCGAGGGGAATTCATGATCACTGAGAGAGGGCTAGAAGGCGGATTGCTCTACGCGCTCTCTGCCGCGCTGCGTGCTCAAATCAGGGCAAAAGGCTCCGCTGAGCTCCTGATTGATCTATGTCCGGACCGCAGCATTGACCGACTCGAAAAAGATCTTGGAGAAAAGCGAGGAAAATCATCCCTCAGCACTCACCTCCGAAAAAAGGCCGGACTGTCAGAGGTCAAAATTGCCCTACTTCGGGAAAGCCACCCAGACCTATCCGGAGAAGGTCTCGCCGCCAAAATCAAGGCCTTGCCGATCACCTTGGAATCCACCTTCCCGATTGCTGAAGCCATCAGCAGCGCGGGGGGCGTTTCCCTGGAGTCGCTGAATGAAGACTTGATGGTGCGTCATCATCCCGGACTCTTCATGGCAGGTGAAATGCTCGACTGGGATGCCCCGACCGGAGGCTATCTTCTGACGGCATCTTTTGCGACCGGGAGACGCGCTGGGCTTTCTGCCGCTCAATGGGTCCGGGGAAATTCCGCTCAAAAGCCAGGGACGTGAGCTCAGGTATACTCAAAAATCCCTGATCATTCGACTGCCATCGACCGTGAAGCTTAGATCAATCTCGCTCCTGATCGCATTAGGGTCTTTCTGGGGACTCGTGCTGGCCACGCCTCAAGAGGATTCCGAAGATCGCGCGGCCTTATCAACACAACCCGCCGCGGCCACTGCCCCATATGCCGGACATGACGTCGTCTTGAGGCCGGAACAACTGGCTCTCTCCGGACTGGTCACCATCACCCCGAAGGCCGTCGTCCAACATCACGAATACACCTGCTTTGGTCGGGTCGTGAACATCCAAAACCTACTTGACCTTCGTGCACGACATCGGGAATCCAAGGCAAATTTGGACGTCCTGAACGCGAACCTCGCGTTGGCCGCTAAAAATCGATCGCGCATCCAGTCACTCTATGATGCCAAGGTTGTCCCTGCACGAGAGCTGCTCCAGGTCGAAACGCAGTGGCAAGCAGATCAGGCGCGCCAGGAGGCAGCGAGTCTTCAAGAGCAATCCATTCGCTACGAGGCCCGCTATCGCTGGGGGCAAGCCCTCGCCAATCTGGCTCTGCAGGAAGACCTTCGGCCATTGGAATCCTACCTTCAGCACCGCCGCTCTCTCATTGAAGTCACTTTACCCAAGGGCAAGAGTCTGGATCCAGGACATAGCCAGATTCGAGTGGGGAGGCACTTCGATCGATCCCTGAGTGTTGCGACCCAAATCATCTCATCTGCGCCGCAGACCGATGAACTCATTCAAGGGGAAGGCTGGTTCCTCTCGGCAACGGGCGATACCTTTAGAGCCAATATGCGCATCCATGCCTGGGTCTCTGACCCCCTCCTAATCGAGGGCATCGAAATTCCCTCAAGCGCGGTGGTCTGGCAAGGCGGGCGACCCTGGATCTATCTGGAAAAGTCTACGGGGCACTTTGAGCGGGTTCCCGTTGAACCCATCTCGAGTGCCGGAAACCACACAACCCTCGTCTCTGGGGTGAGCGCCGGCATTCCAGTAGTCAGTGTAGGCGCGCAGACCCTGCTCGCTGAGGAATTCAGATATCGAATTCCCGCCGAAGATGATGACAAGGAGTAATCCATTCTCCCTCCGGGGAAGGTTTTTTTCTCTCTTCTCTGTCTAAACTCAAGGATGCTCAGAGCCGTCATTCGATTTTCCGTTCATCACGCCACCGTCATCGTCAGTCTTGCGTTGATGTTGATGGGGTATGCCAGCTTTCAAATGATGCACGCCGGGCTCGATATCTTTCCCGAGTTTTCAGCGCCCAGAGTCATTATTCAGACCGAAGCTTATGGACTGACCTCCGAGCAGACCGAAACGCTGGTCACACAAAAAATTGAAAAGGCTCTCTCCGGCCTGATTGGCCTTGAAGCGCTTCGATCCGAATCGATTCAAGGCCTCTCCATCGTCACGGCCGTATTCCGGGATGGCTCGGACGTCTATCGAAATCGCCAACTGGTCAGCGAGCGACTGACCACCATCAACAGTGAGTTGCCCCTAGGGGCCGGTACACCCGTGATGGTCCCACTTTCATCGTCGTCCGCGACGATCATGACCCTTGGACTTCGATCTTCGGACCGCTCCCTGATGGAACTTCGGGATCTGGTCGACTGGAGCATGACCCCTCGTCTTCTGGCGGTGCCGGGCGTTGCTGATGTCAATGTCTTTGGCGGTGAGGTACGGCAACTCCAGATCCAGCCCAGGATTGAACGCCTCCGTCAGTATGGCCTTTCCATCCAGGACCTTCTGGAGGCTGCCCAGCAAGCCACCGGAATGCCTGGCGCAGGGTTCATTGAAAACGCCAATCAACGCATCGCCCTGAACGTGACTGGCCTTCCCAATACCCCCGAAACGCTCAAAGAAATCGTGGTGACGCGACATGAAGGACGGCATATTCTCCTTGGCGAGGTTGCAGAGGTCACTTCAGCACCCAAACCTTCAATCGGAGCGGCCGAAATTGCCGGCGAACCCGCGATCGTGCTCATGGTCATTGGCCAATATGGCGCCAACACCCTGAGTGTCTCCCATGCCGTAGAAAGCGTACTCGACGATTTCACGGTGCTCTTCAAGCAGCAGGGCATTGAGTTCTTCCCCCACCTCTTCAGGCCGGCAGACTACATCGAACGCTCATTGGAGAACCTTTCGGGCCACTTACTTCTCGGGGCTAGCCTCGTGGTCCTCGTCCTTTTCGCGTTTCTCTACGATCTTCGCATCGCCATGATCCCCACACTGGCGATCCCTTTGTCACTCCTTGGAGCCGTAGTCGTTCTGATTTCATTGGGTGTCAAACTCAACATCATGGTCCTCGGAGGATTAGCCATCGCACTGGGCGAGGTCGTTGACGATGCAATCATTGATACCGAAAACATTTTCAGACGACTCCGGGAAAACCGCGCAGGAACGAGAACCCGCTCAGTCCTTCGGGTGGTGTTTGAAGCGTCCATGGAAGTTCGAAGCTCCGTGGCCTATGCCAGCTTCATTGTCGCGATTGTATTCATCCCTTTATTAACACTGGGCGGTGTCGCCGGCCGGCTGTTTGCCCCGCTAGGTTACGCCTATATTGTCGCTATCTTGGCATCACTGCTCGTCGCCCTGACCGTCACACCAGCCCTTTGTTACCTTCTGATCGGCCGGCGACATCAAAACCCTCAGGGCCATTTTGATCGGGAAGAGACGCCACCGCTCATTAGGGCGCTTCAAGGCCCCTACCGGAAAATTCTCCTCTGGGCGGGGAATAACCCGCTCAAATCACTCTGGGCCCCTCTTCTCCTGTCCTTGAGCCTTCTCGCCCTCATCCCCCTGCTAGGCGGCGATTTCCTCCCAAAACTTCGTGAAGGGCACTACATCATTCACACCACCAGCCTTCCCGGAACCGCCCTGAATGAAACATTGCGGGAGGGTAGCCGACTGGTCAAAGAGTTTCTCAAGATCGACGGCATCGACTCCGCTTCCCAGTGGGCGGGAAGAGCTGAGCGTGGTGCAGACACCTATGGGAGCCACTACAGTGAATATGAAGTCAGACTGAAAGAACTCTCCGGACAGGGCCAAGCGAATGTCCTTGAAAAGATCCGAGGCGTTCTGGATAACTTTCCCGGAATGCTCTCCGAAGCGAATACCTTTCTAACGGAACGCGTCGAGGAGACGATTTCGGGCTATACCTCC
>JBEBBO010000156.1:0-16494 GCA_041158345.1 Pseudomonadota bacterium
CTTACCCTCCTCGCCATGACATTAGGCTGTGCAAGCCAGACGCCCATGACGGGCGAACGTCGCGCCATGAAGTCATCGCAGAAAATCAGCGAAGCCCCACATGTCCTTCGCGAGGTCACGGATGAATCCATGGTCCGCATCGTGTCTGTCGAACGCACCGGCATGGACGGCATGATCGTCCACACCAAAACGCAAGACACCACCACCTTTACCGATGCCTCTCGGGTTCAAACTACCATGCTGGTGGATTACGACTGCGAACATCGGTTCTTTCGGGATACGAGTGTGACGATCGTCCACACCTTCAAAAAGTCGGCAACGCAAAAACCCATCAGTTATCCGCTCGACAATCAGTGGCTGTCCATTGATGGACCGGATGCGAGCGCCGATAAGAAACTGGCTCTCAAGCTGGTTTGTGGACAGGATTGAACCGGTTTCCATAGGAACAAGACCGGGGCAAACCCACCCCCTTGATTTTCATTTGAGGCACCCCAGATCGGTCTCGTGAAGGGAGCAGAGTCCTGCTCTCAGAATTTCAGGAGACCCTCATGAGCGCAGTACTTGCACGCACCCTGTTTGATGACATATTCAAGGATGTTCCAGCCGGATACTTTGTCCGCCCGGTCACGGGCGAACGGGTCCAGAACCCCGACCAGATCCGACTGGACGTTCAGGAATCCGGTCCCGATTACATCGTGCATGCCGATATTCCCGGTGTTCGGCGAGAAGACATCGACGTCAGTATCGATGGCAACAAGGTCACCTTGACGGCAGAGTTCCGACCAGAGGATCGCAAGATCGAGGACAGCAAGGTCCTTCACAGCGAACGCCATGCTGGGACTGTAACCCGTGCGTTCAGACTCCCGAGCGAGATTGATCAGGGTAGCGCCAAGGCCCGGTATCAGGATGGCGTCCTCACCCTGACCTTGCCAAAGGCCAGTGCCAAAAACACCCGTCTGGTCATCGAATGATCCAGCGTCTGAAAGGCCCTCTCGTGATTCACGGGAGGGTATTTGGACCTTGCACCGGTTTACCCCCACAATCCATAAGTATTTCTTGTAATTAACATACGAAATATTGATTGGATCTTATGCGAGGAGATCATTAATCTAACCCTGAAGGTGCTTATTTTTTGACTCCTCCTCAGCCGCGCTAGAGCATTGCTCGCGCGGTTTTTTTTGCCCGTTGGCCCACCCAACGGATTGGAGGGCCATTTTCAGAGACGCGGGCTCCCGATGCGTCCAACCCAGGCCACCAGGCGTGCAAAGATCGACTTGCTGTCGTCAAGGATCGTGAAGACCGGCGGAATGACGATGAGACTTAAGACCGTCGAAGTGACCAACCCCCCGAGCACGGCGAAGGCCATCGGGCTTCGAAACGAGGTATCCGCCTCACCCAGACCCAGCGCAATCGGCAACATCCCTGCCCCCATGGCAATGGTCGTCATGACGACAGGACGCGCTCTTTTACTGCAGGCATCCACCAGCGCAGAGAATCGGTCCATCCCCAGATCACGACGGGCCACAATGGCATATTCGACCAACAGAATCGAATTCTTGACCGCAATCCCCATCAACATGACCAGCCCAATCAGCGAAGGCATCGAGAATGCCTTGCCCGCAAGCAGGAGAGCGACGAATCCGCCACCAAAGGCGGTCGGAAGCGCCGCAAGGATACTGACCGGCTGAATGAGGTCCTTGAACAAAAGTACCAGGACGACAAAGATGCAGAGAACCCCGGTCAGCATGGCCAAGCCAAAGCTCCCGAAGAGTTCCGCCATCATCTCGGCATCGCCGACATCCACCCGCTGAACCCCCGGCGGCAAAGCCCGAAGACTGGGTAGTTTGGCCACAGCCTGGGTGACTTCGCCCAGCGGCAGACCTGAAAGTTCGATCTCGAAATTGATATTCCGCACACGGTCATAGCGACGAATGACTTGTGGACCACTCGAAAGCTCGAGTTTCGCGACTTGCCCCAAGAGGACGGCTCCCACACCCGGCTTGGTCGAGGGCACCGGCAGCCGGGCCAGCACATCGAGATCGTTACGACCGGATTCATCGAGCCGCACCATCACGGGAACCTGCCGGCGTGCCAGATTGAGCTTCGGCAACGACCAGTCATAATCGCCCAGGGTGGCGATCCTGAGGGTTTCCGAAATCGCCGCGGCCGTCACCCCAAGATCCGCTGCGGTCTCAAAGTCGGGATGAACGGCAATTTCAGGGCGCGTCAGGGCCGCACTGGAGGCAACGCTCCCGACGCCCTCAATGGTGCGAAGCTCCCGCTCGACATTCCGGGCCACATGGGACAGCTGCTCGGGATCATCCCCACTGAGGGTCAGAATATATTTCTCGCCAGAACCACCCAGGCCAACTTTGGTTCTGACCCCTGGGAGATGCTCGAGACGGGCGCGAATCGCCTTTTCAATCACCTGCTTCCGCACCGAGCGCTCACTGCGATTGGCCAACGTAATGGTCAGGGTGGCTTTTCGAACCTCCGCCTCGGCCATGCCCCCCATCGGATCACTGCCGGCAGCACCCCCACCGATGGTGGTGTAGACATTTCGGATCTCCGGTACATCAGCGAGCAGCTCCCTCGCGCGTTCGGCGCTCGCCCGGGTTTGCTCCAAGGTGGATCCCGGCGGCAGTTCGACAAAGACCTGGGTCTGTGGATTGTCATCCGCTGGAATAAAGCCCTGGGGCAACAGCGGGATGAGCATCAGGGAACCGATGAAGAACACGCCGGTTCCCCCCAGGGTCGCCCAGCGGTGGTGGAGGCAATACCGCACGGTCGCCAGGTACTTCGGCATCAACCAACCCGGGGACTCTTCCTCAGGCGGCGTGGCCTTGAGCAGGTAAGCCGCCATCATCGGCGTCAGCATACGAGCCACCACCAGAGAGGCAAACACAGCCAGGGCGGCGGTCCAGCCAAATTGCTTGAAGAAGCGCCCCACAATGCCGCTCATGAAGGCGGTCGGCAAGAACACCGAGATCAGCGCAAAGGTGGTGGCCACGACCGCGAGACCAATTTCATCGGCGGCCTCCATGGCCGCGTCATAGGGCGTCTTGCCCATGCGTAGATGGCGGACGATGTTCTCGACTTCCACAATCGCATCATCCACCAGGATACCGACCACCAGTGACAACGCCAGAAGGGAAACCACATTGAGGCTGAAGTCAAACGCATACATGCCGATGAAGGTCGGAATCGCAGACAACGGGAGTGCTACCGCCGAGACAAAGGTTGCCCGTGCATCGCGGAGAAACAGCCAGACCACCAGAACCGCCAGCGCCGCACCCTCATACAAGAGAGCCATGGAGGCATTGAACTCCTCCTGCACCGGTTGCACGAAATTGAAGGCTTCAGTGAGCACCAGATCCGGATCTTTGGCCTGGATCTCGTCAAGGACGCGATGGACCCCGGCACCCACTTCGATTTCGCTGGCCCCGCGGCTTCGGCTGATCTCAAACCCCACGACCTCCTGACCATTCAGGAGTGCAAGCTGGCGATGGGTGGCGACGGTATCCCGAATCTCGGCCAGCTGGTCGAGTTCAATGCGCCGCCCATCCGGGAGGACGATCGGGAGGGATCTGAATTCATCGGCACCCGAGAGATTTGCGAGCGTTCTGACCGGCTGTTCACCGCCGCCCAGTTCCGCTCGCCCCCCGGCCCCTTCCCTTTGCGTCAGTCGGAGCTGACGTGAGACATCGGCGGCACTCAGGCCCAATGACTGAAGTTTCAGGGGATCGAGACGAATCGCGATTTCTCGATTTCCCCCACCCACGCGCGTCACGGCACCCACGCCCGGAACGGCCAACAGCTTTCTGACAATGACATCATCGACGAACCAGGACAGCGATTCTTCATCCCGGTCTTTCGACCCGATGGTGTAAGCCAGAATCGGCGCAGCCACGACATCGAGTTTGGTGACGACGGGGTCTCGAAGGTCACTCGGAAGATCGGCGCGGATCTTTGAAACGGCCGAGCGGGTATCGTCCAGCGCCTCGTCCAGGGGCTTTTCCAATCGGAATTCCAGCGTCACGATGACGCTCCCATCCTGAATCTGGGTCGTCGTGTGCTTCAGCTTTTGGAGGGTAGCCACCGCATTTTCGAGCTTCCGGGCGACTTCCGTTTCCAACTGGGGGGGCGCAGCGCCGGGGAGACTCGCCGTGATGCTCACCGTTGGGAAATCCAGATCCGGAAAGTTCTGGATCTTCATCATCTTGAAGCAGTAGATACCGCCGAGTGTCAAAAGGACAAACAGCATGATGGCCGGCAGCGGCGTTCGAATGCAGCCTGCCGAAATATTCATTGGCTGATCCTGACGCGGTCCCCGTCGGCGAGGAAGGCGCCTCCCGCACGGACGATCCGATCCTCGGGGGCGATCCCGTCCAGAACCTCCAGCGATTCGCCTTCGCTGCGCCCCAGTTTCAGCTTGACCTCTTCAACCCGCGCAAAACCCTCCTTGGCATCCGTCACCTTGAAGGCATAGCTGAATCCATCCCGGAGCGTGATTGCCGTCCGAGGGATGGTCAGTCCTTCCGATGTTCCGACCGCGAAATCGCCATGACCGTACATGCCCGCCTTGAATCCACGATCGGCAGCACCAGGCAGGTCGACATAGATGATGCCGAACCGGCTGGTCGGATCGAGCCCCGGTCCGACCATGCGGACAACTCCCTCGAGGTTTCCAACATCCGGCACCCGAAGACTGACCCTTGTACCGACCCGGACCTTGGGGATTTCGGTTGCAGTGACTTCAGCCCGCCATTCCAGACGCTGCTGGCGAATCAGTCGGAAAAGCTCCTGCCCCTCCAGCGTCACGCCCCCAAGAACGGCAGAACGTTGTGTGATGAGACCATCGTCAATCGCCAGCACCTGCGTATGACGCATTCGGAGTTTCTGGATTTCAACCTGCGCCTTTGCGGCACGCATTCGCGCCTCGGCCGTCTTTTCACCCGTCAGGTACTGCCCGGCCTGTAGCGCACTCAAGGCCCCCTCGTCGATGATCTGGCGCACTCTTCGGGCATTGTCTCTGGCTTCCTGCAGCGTGGCTTCCGCTTCAGCCAGGACGGCTTCACTGTTTTCAAGGTCTGAAGCGACCCGCTCCCGATCAAAAAGCGCCAGCACCTGGCCCTTTTTGACCCGATCCCCGACCTGCGCCTGAATATCCACCAGGCGGATCCCGGACAGCTCTGCGCTGATGACCGCTTCCTGCCAGGCACTGATCGAACCATTGGCCGAAAGGGTGATCGGAAGCACCGAAGCGACCGGTGCCACCCACTCCACAGTCAACGCAGCCTTGGGACTTACGGAAGGGGTGGGTGGCGCACTGCCGTGGAAAAGCAATCCCACACCCACAATCAGGGCCCCGATGAGGCCAAGCCGCATTCGGGGCGATGTTTGACGAATCCAGTCGATCACCGTCGGTAGTCCTCCGATTTTTGGCCGGTCACGGGGTTGCGAGGATCCTCGCGGACGGGGATCGCAGGCTCGATGCCCTGAGGATCCTGCCATCCTCCACCGGCCGCCCGGTAGAGTGCCACCCAGGCCGAAACCTGTTCCTGTTCAAGATCTGCAAGGGTCCGCCGGGCAATCAGCGTCTGTCGTCGCGCTTGCTCCAATTCCAAAAGGTTGCCAAACCCTGCCCGATAGAGATGATCCGTGGCCGTAAAGTTCTTTTCATACCCGATAAGCGCTTCACGGGCCCTGGGCAATCGTTCTTCTGCGGTCTTTAGCCGAACCAGCGCCACCTCGACCTCCTTTACGGCCGTTCGGACCACTGATTGGAAGCGCGTTTTCGCGGCTTCAAACTGAATTCTGGCGGCTTCAACGTCGGCAAGCCGCTTCCCTGCATCAAATATCGGCATGGTGAGGGTCGGCCCGAATGACCAGGTGTTGGCGAAATAGGTGGCCGCCGCACCGGCGCCCGCAGCATAGGGACTAAAGGCACTCATGCCACTGACCGTCTGAAGCTGGGGCGTGATGTTCCCGGTGAGACTCAGACGGGGATAGCGCTTGGCCTCCTCGACCCCAATGCGCGCGCTCGCCTCAGCCACCTGTTCTTCGGCGGCTGCCACATCCGGACGCTGCAGCAAGGTCTCCGCGGGAAGGCCTTTGAGTCTGAAAGGCGGCGGGGATGGAAAGCGGGCCTGGCGCTCGGGTTTTTGGCTCAATCGATACCGCACTTCGGCCTCGGTGAGACCGGTCAGCGCCACGAGCCCCTTGATGGATCGCTCGCAGAGCCCTTGCTGGCGAACCAGGTTCTCTTCGGCATCGGCAAAGGACGCCTGGGCCAAAGCGACATCGGCCGGCGGACGAAGCCCGGCGACACCGGCAAGGTCCACCAGGCGGGCGGATTCACGCCGGGAGAGAACGTCTTTCTCCCCGATCTGGATGAGCGCCTGACAATAGCGATAGTCGATATAGGCATTGGCCACCTCGACGGCCAGCGCGACCCGGGCATCATGCCAGGCGCTGTGGCGTGCTGCGAGGTTTCCCTCGGCGGCTTCCCGCTGCCGCGTGATGCCCCCAAAAAGATCGATTTCCCAATTGGCCTGAAGGCCGGCCTGATAACGCGTCCAGTCAAACGGCGGGCCGCCGAACGTCGACCGGGATTTCAGCATGTCGACTTGGGTATCCAGCCGCGGCAGCCCATTGGCCATTGCGGTGACCATTTCGGCCCTTGCCGATTCAATGCGTGCCCGGGCATCTGCGACCGAGGCGCTGATGCGTTGCGCCGCCGTCAGAAAACGATAGAACTCCGGATCATTGAACTTGAGCCACCAGTCGCGAAGGTCGGCCGGCATGACGGCCGCCGAGTCCGCAACCCCCGGCTGTTCGCTTTGCCAGGTTTTCGCGGCGGTCGTTTCCGGCTGCGCATAATCAGGCCCCACCGTGGTCAGGAGTCCACCGGCACACCCACCGAGGATCAGGCTGATCCCCAGCGTAAAGCAGGGTCGTTTGAAAGAGGAAGCCAAAGGGGGTCTGGGATCAGATCACAAACCGGGGAGGATACCACTCTGAACGGCGACTGCCTTGGTTCGCTCACGCCTCTTCCGGGGAATGGCGTTCAGAAACGAGGTCGCGCTCCCCCATTCGGATGGCCGCCATGGCCTCGAGGGGCGTTGGCTGCGGTTCTTCCACCGCCACCGAGCGGGAACGAACCGCCGATTCAATGGCCGCAATCCGACGAGCAATTCGCAGAATCCGCTGCTGCCATTGATAGGCCGCCTCGGATCGATGGCGGTTGGTCAAAAGCCCTGAAAGCCAGAGGCTGTCGATGAGTACCATCAGTTCATCCAGTCCCTCGACCATCGAGAGAAAATCGAGCGCACGAGGACAAAGAATCCGAATCGACAGCTCGCCCGGATGGCTATAGCAGGGAACGACAGTGACCCCCTCGGTTTCCCGCAAGGCCGAAACGCGGGCGATCTCGCTGGCAAGCGCCTGCGCGCCCTCCTCGATCAATGCACCGGACTCTGCTTCGATGCGATCGGCAAATTCTCCGGGAAGGGTCGCTCTGAAGACGACGGCGATGGCATGCAGGGAGCGCAGCACCCGATCGCCCTCACGCGCCATGATGCGCTGCGCCTGTTCGCTCCGAAGCACCAGGGTCCGTTGCAGGACCGGGCGACTGTAGGGTCTGGACTGGACGGTAGCCATGAGAGTCTCCTGTGTCTTTGGAAAACTCCGAGACTAGTCGCTTCCCCTTAAAAGCCCCCTTCTAAAACTCATCAAATTCGGGATTTCGCGGGAGCAGTGCGCCCGATGCCGCCCAAAATCCAGCGCGTTCAAGACGGTGTGGAGACGGCGGCCGGATCAAGACGGATGTTTGACGATCGGGCCAGGTCAATTATCTGCATCAAGATGGCATCGGACTGACGCAACTGCTCGGTCGCGTTCTTGGCCTCGAGCTTGAATTCGATCCGGATCTCAAGACCCTCAGCCAGAATTTCGGCCAGTGAAATCCGAATGCTTTTCTCATGCACGCTGGGATTCGCGCGCAGCAGCGCTTCAATGCCTTGCTTGAACGCGGAGAGGGCCTCCAAGGACGTGGAGAGGCCCACTTTCAGGCTCTTCTTCACCCGCCAATGCTTGCGGAGGGTCAAGTTCTCGATGGGGGTTCGGATGAGTTCACTGCTCGGAACGATCAGGGCGGTCCCATCGCCGGTTCGAAGCTGTGTGGTTCGAAAGCCGATATTTTCGACCTGCCCCTCAAGCGAACCCGTCTTGATGGTATGACCGATCCGAAAGGGTTTCTCAAACATGATGATGAGGGACCCCAGGAGATTGGCCAGCGCCTGCTGGCCGGCCAGGGCAACCGCCAGTCCGCCAATGCCGAGCCCCGCCATGATCGAGTAGGACGGCAGCCCGATCCGGTTGGCCCCTTCGATCAGAATGGCAATCACGATGGAGAGCGCCACCAGACGACTGCCCAGCCGTAACAACTGGCTGTCGGTACTGTCAGCCTTGATACGCTCAAGCTTGATGACCCACTCCGTCAACCACCGGCAAAGGCCCCAGACCAGCGTCGCCAGCGCGAGATAATTGAGCCCCCAAAGCCCCTCGGTCAAGACAAAGTAAACCCGCGGGGTAATCAGCAGAATCTCGTCGAGGATGTGGTCACAGGCTGGAACCATGAGCAACAGCGACATCGTTGGCAGCAACGTCCAGGGGAGACCGGCTAGCGATTTTTGTTGGGATAACCGCTCGGAAAGTCGGAGCGTCGCCCAATAGAAACCGCCCATCAAGCCAAATAAGAGCGCCAGCGCAAACCAGCGCCAGATAGGTTCACCAAAGAGCGGGCGATTGGTCCAGGGATCCCCTTCCAGAAACCAACGCGAAGGAACGAGTTTCGCCAGAAAAAGTGCGAATCCTGCCGGTTTCATGAAGATCGTGTCGTAGACCCCGTGCCCCTGGCCACCGTAATAGGGCTCTTGCTTCAGGGCATTGAAAATCGAGGGGATCTGATCGACGGTCTCTTGGCTAAAAAGATATTCCCCGGCCCTCGGTCCCGACTCCACCAACGCAATTGTGAGATCGGAATCCGGTAGCTTCCATTTTTTGTAGGGCATCGACTGCATCGCCGCGCTGTCCGGGACTGACGCAGGATCGGGCAGCGACATGCGATCCAGGATCTCCTTGAGCTGGATCGTCAGCCGCCAGGACTGTTGTTTGAGGACAGCAATCGGAATGTGACCGAGGTTCAGGTACTTGGCCGTCATTTCGCGGCTCTTGTGGATGCGGGACATCTGCAACTGCGTGGTTGCCGGATCCATGAACAACGCGTTGGACGCAAGGTAGGTCGTCACAAACCCCGTCGGGCCAAACACCTCGCTGTAGCGATCGTCCATTCGGGAAATGAAGCCGAACAGGGTGCTCCGAGGGCTTGAGGTATCCACCGGCGGCATGGGCGCGGGGAGTGCCGCTGAGAGGACGCCCGGCAGCAAGCTCCAGAGAAAAACAAGGATTGTGGTGTATCGAATCTTCATTCGTCGATTATGGCGGCCAAACCCCATAGCGACAATCACACCCCCCTCAAAACCCATGATTTCGTCACTTTGAGAGGCGCCAGAGGATGCGCTGATCCCGCATGCTTTGAACCTCGAAGATGCTTGACCTCTCGCTTGATTGCCTGAGGTGCAAAGCCAGCTGGGCGCCGTCAAGGCTATCAGCCATGCCGTAATGCCGTTACGGCAACCACCCATCGCGGGATGCCCATGATCCCGCAAGGGACCCTGTGGATTCTTCCCCGATCCTTCCCCTGACCGCACCAAGGGAAGTCTTTCTCCATTGTTTCCCGCGTGCGGCGGGTGGAGTCATGATCATGTTGAATCGGGCAGAACTCATCGGACGTCTGGGCCGTGACCCGGATGTTCGTTACACCCAGGAAGGCAAGGCCATTGCCAACCTGGCGCTCGCCACCACCGATGCCTTCAAGGACCTTGCATCCGGCAAGAAGAAGGAACACACGGAGTGGCATCGCGTGGTCCTCTTTGGACGCCAGGCGGAAATTGCCGGGGAATATCTCAAGAAAGGATCGCTCGCTTATGTCGACGGCCGTCTTCGAACCCGGCACTGGAAAAACAAGGAAGGTATCGAAATTTCAACCACCGAACTGGTTGGAAGCAGTCTGACCCTTCTGGAACGTGCACCCAAGGTCAAAGATTCGCTAGCGGCCGTCTCACACCCCCCGAGTGAGTCGCCGGCTGACGATGGATTTCTTGATTTTCCAGACCCGCCTTTTTAAGCCCAACGACGGTGCCCTTCGGGGCCCGTCTTTTCCGATGGAATTTCAAGGCCCCCGGGATCAGACCCTGGGGCAAAACATGCCGACGTCATCGACGTCACGCAGCCTGCTTTGGCAGGCGTTTCATCCCCTTGGGGATGACGGTGCCCAAAGGCACCGGACCGGAGACGAGACGACCGGTCGTTCCATCACTCAGGGAGACCCGAGTGATTCATCCACACCCCGCCGGGAATCGTTGTCCCGTCGGGGCGACGTCTCGGTTTTTTTGGAGACGCCCATGCATCACGCCTTTCCCTTGGCCGAAACCTTCGGCATCGCCGCCCCGGATCATTTGACTGTGCCCGGCTTTGTCGATAGTTCGCACCCGCTCATCCCCAAACGCAAGGCCTACGTCTTTCGGCGTGAACCCTTGCGAGATGTCCTTGCCTTCCTGACGCAAAGTCACGGCGATGGACTCTACATCACAGGCCCCACCGGTTCGGGCAAAACCTCGTTGGTCACTCAGGTGGCCGCAAGGCTCAATTGGCCCGTGCAATCGGTGACCTGTCATGGCCGGCTGGAGCTTCAGTCCCTGATCGGACAATTCACCTTGTCGGAAGGGACCATGCAGTTCGTCCATGGCCCCCTCGCGGTCGCGCTTCGCGAAGGTCAGCTCTTGATCCTCAATGAAATTGACCTTCTCGAACCCTCTGAACTTTCAGGACTCAACGAGTGCCTGGAAGGCCAGGCTCTGGTCATTCCCCACAACGGCGGGGAAGTCATCGCACCCCATCCGGCGTTTCGTCTGGTTGCCACGGCAAACAGTCGAGGCAGCGGGGACAGGACCGGGCTCTATCAGGGCGTCCTGCGTCAGAACCTCGCTTTCCTGGACCGATTTCGGCTCCTGGAAGTGGGCTATCCGGATCCTGAGGTCGAGGCGTTGATGCTCGAACTCAAGGTACCGGAACTCCCCAAGGAGATTCGTGAAGCCATGATTCGGGTGGCCGGTGAAATCCGGCTCCTCTTCATTGGTCAGGATCAGGTGGCCGGACTGCTGGGGCTGACCTTGTCGACCCGGGGTCTTTTGCGTTGGGCTGAGCTGGCTCTGACCTTTCGCGGAGCCCCTAAGACCCTGGCCTATGCCCTGGACCGGTCTCTCACCCTTCGGGCGGAGCCGGAGGAAAGAACGGCCATCCATCGGATCGCTGCGGATGTCTTTGGTGATCTTTGGGAGAGTGCTCTTGCACTGAATCCCACGCCCTGATCTTTCTCATTAACCCTCTGGGGCCTTGTTGTCCCCGAGGGGCGCGCAGGGCCCCTATCGACTGAAGGAGCCATGCCATGCATGAATCACATCTGATCCTTGATCAACTGGCCATTGTCAAAATTGAGGCCACGCTCTGGTCAGGCCGCAAGCAGTTGCGGCCTGAAGACCTGATCCTTGGCGATGGCAGCCGACTGCCCCCGCGGGATCTTGCCTCCCTGGGATCCAAGCGCATTGCCGATCCCAAGGATATCCAGGTGTTCGCCCGTCTCAAAAAGGAAGGCGAACGGTGCTGTCAGAAAGTCGGATCGCGGTTTATTGGCGGTTATGCCATTCCGGAGTCGCGACTGGATGACGTGATCCAGCAACTGGATTTGATACGCCAGAAGTTCGAAGCCGCGCGCTTCGACTTTCTGTCGCGTTATGACCAGGCCATCCTGGACTGGGCCAACCAGCATCCAGACTTCAAGGACGCCCTTCGGCGCGCCGTGGATCCGGTGTCCAAAGTCGCATCCCTCCTGGCCTTCGATTATGTGGTCTTCAAACTGAGACCCCTGGTCGATGGGGATGTCAGCCTGGAACGACGACTCAAATCGCTGCCAGAGACCCTCCTGGGCGAAATTGCCCTTGAGGCTCGGACCTTTGCTGCCGAATCCCTCACCGGAAAACGCGTTGCGACCCGAAGGGTCGTGGCGCCGCTTCGAAGGATCAGGGACAAGCTCAAAGGGCTGGCGTTCATCGATGCGAGCCTTGGCGGCTGGGTCGATGCGCTGGATGAACTCCTCGATCGCTTGCCGTACCGCGGAGAAATTCGGGGGAGTTACCTTCGGGAGCTTGAAGCCATGGCCCAGCGACTGGGTCAGTGCGATCAGGCGGCCCCCCGCATCCTCCCAGAGGGGTCCATGACTGAACTGCAGTCGACCCTGGCCCCTAGACCCCATGCCGAAGACGATCTCTGGCACAGCAATGCCCCAGGCATCGTGAAAAGCACATCAGATCTCGACAGGACCTCTGCAACGGGGTCTTTCTGGTTCTGATTCAAAGGTGCCGCACCCACCCGTGCGGCGCCCCCTCTGATCCTTTCACTCAAGAGAGAAAAAATCATGCATCACCCTCTGCAAAATGCCTTTCCGATCGTTGCCGCAGCCCTTGGGCGGCGATTGGGTGTTCGGGTCGAGATCCATGGGGATCAGGCGCGAACCAACGGCGATGTCATTCAGTTGCCGGCCCTCTCCAACGAAAGCACCGACGACCGCGATATCGCCTGGGGGTTTCTCGCCCATGAGGCCGGACACCTTCGCTGGACGGATTTCGATGTGTTTCGTGCGTCAGGCACGCACCCCCTGAGGCAATCCCTCCTCAACGTGGTGGAGGACATTCGAATTGAACTCCAGCTTAAGCAGCTGTACCCCGGAACACGGCGGTCGCTTGAGACCACCGTCGGACGGGTCCTTGCGGAAGGGGGCTTTGATCTCCCGCCCTCATCGGCCCATCCGGGTGCGCTGCTCCAGGCGCATTGCCTTCTGGCCCTTCGCACGCAAATACTGGGGCAACGGGCGCTAGCCCCGAAGGCGGCTCAAGCGCGAAGCCAGCTCGAAAGGATCATGGGTTCAACCTGGATGGGGGCGCTTGACAGGCTCCTGGTGGCGGTCGACTCCCTGAAGAGCACCCGCGAAGGATTGGACCTTGTGGATCGTCTGTTGACGCTCTTCTCCAGGGCATCAACACCCGAGACGGCCGGAGAGCCCCCGACACCGGAGGATCGCGCCATCGGTTCCTCCAGCGGGACTTCGGCCCCCAGAGGTCCACTGGGTGACGATGTCTTAAAGGATCCTGAGCGCGTGTCTCTCATGGATTGGGAAACCACCCCCGCCGAGGATCTGATGGCTGACCCTTATGCAACGGCAGGACAGCTTCTAGACCGGGGCGCTCAAAGCCTATCAGGCCCTACGCTTCCAATCGCTGATGATCCGCCCTCGCTCGGCCAGGAAAGCCGGACGTTGCTGGAAAAGGCGCGAACGGAATCGCTGTCCCTTCGCGCCTCGCTCGAAAGCCTGGTCCAGGCCAGTGTCGAGCGCCACGCGCGTCACAGCAGTCAGGGACTCAAGGTCGACGGCAATCGCCTGGCGCGATCCCGCGTGCTGGATCCCCGGGTGTTCGTTCGGCGAACGCAGAAGAGTCACCCTGATACGGCAGTTCATCTATTGCTGGACCGGTCTCCGTCGATGTCGGCGCTGGTCACCCGCCCCCAAGGAGGATCAGCCCGGCGCATTGATCTGGCCTGGGAGGCCACGCTGGCGCTCACACTGGCACTTGAAGCCATTCCCGGCGTGAATCCTGCGATTACCGCCTTTCCCGGTGCCATGGGGGAAGCGACCCGTGTCTATCGGGTCCTCCCCCATGGCCGTCGACTCAATACGGTCAGGGACCATCTCGGTTCGGATCTTGATGGCAGTACGCCCCTCGCCGAAGCCCTCCTTTATGCGGCCTCGGAACTTCTCGGGACCCCCTGCCAGCGCAAGGTGATTCTTTGCCTGACGGACGGGATTCCCGATGACCTTGAAGCGGCGATCTCGATCCTCGGACAGATCAGGGGCTCGGGGATCGACGTCTATGGCATCGGACTTGCGCTCGATGTCGCTCGGGTGTTTGGCCCCTCGATCCAGATCGCGGATCTTGGGGCGTTGCGGTCGGCGCTCTTTGATCTTTGCCGGTCTTTCCTCACCCTCCCCCACTAAACGCCGGCCCTTCGGGGCCGGTCCCTCCGATGACGTCCCTTCGAGAGGAGTGTGAACCGTCATCCGGGCCGGCTATCATGTCGGTTTTTGCTGCCCCGAATGGAGATTCCCATGGACCTGATGGACCGACTGAACTGGCGCTATGCCTGCAAGAAGATGGACCCTTCAAAGAAAGTCGCGGAGGAGACCGTCGATCGGATTGTCGAGGCCGCGCGTCTGGCACCGACCTCAAGCGGGCTTCAGCCCTTTGAAGTTCTGGTCATTACCAATCGTCCCTTGCGTGAAAAGATTCAGGCCATTGCCTGGAATCAAGGGATGGTGACCGATAGCTCCCATCTTCTGGTTTTTGCCGCCTGGGATGACTACACCCCCGAGCGAATCAACATGATGTTTGATCTGACCAATGCGATTCGGGGCTTCAAGAATGAAGGCTGGGAAGCTTATCGTCAGCAGCTCCTTGCGGGATATCCGCCCCGAGGGCCTGAAATCAACTTCCAGCATGCAGCCCGTCAGTGCTACATCGCAATGACCACGGCGACCCTCCAGGCCGCCTTTGAGGGCGTCGATACCACGCCAATGGAGGGGTTTGATCCCGATGCGCTGGACGCCATTTTGGACCTTCGCGCGCAAAACCTTCGGAGTGTCCTGATGCTCCCTCTGGGCTACCGCGAAGCGGACAAGGACTGGCTGGTGAACCTACCCAAGGTGCGTCGCCCCACGACCGCATTTGCCCGCCGCATCGACTAGATTTCCTGCGTTGAATCCCGTCCCTTCAGCCCGTTCAATTGCATCGGGCTGAAGCTTGAAAATCGTCTCCATCTTGTCGCTTTTTGCGCGTATCATCTGCGCCGGATGGACCACCCGGACCATCATTGAATCGGGGCTCCCAGGCGGATCGCATGAATGAAGGCAAGCTTGAAGAATTTCTCCTCGAAATCACCTTGAGCGCGCTTTTGCGCAATGCCGAGGGGATTGATGAGCCGAATCTCCTCCTTGGCAATCTCCACGCAGCTGTAAAATCCCGAAAAATTGTTGACTGCGTCCAATTTGAGGGGCTTTGGGAAGAGCCGGTGGACGATGCCCCGCACTACTTCATCAATTTCAAATTAGCGCCCGCCGTATGTGAGGCAGGTTTCGAAGACGGCACCGAATTCCATGAACTCACCTGGAGCCTGGTGCTTCCGAATCTGGAGGCCATGGACGTCGTCGACCAACCGGAAACGGCGAATGACTGGCTGCTCTTGGCCGAGATTGATGTCAACCTTGAGACGGATGAAATCTTCGATGAGCTCACCCGACTCATCGTCCTAGACGTTGAGGACGACTGATTTGCCCTGGCTTGAGGCCACAGGGTTCAATCACTCGGTCAGATCCACATAGACATTGAACGTCAGGAAGTTGACGTCGAGATCTTCGACAAAATCCCGATTGATGTAGTTGTTGAGATAGCCGATTTCGGCCCGTGTGGTGGGATTGAAGCGATAACCGATCCCGGCAAAAACCCGATTCTGGTCATAGCCCGCCACCGGCCCCCAGGCGACGGTATTGAGGTTGAAGAAGAGCTCCTCCGCGGCAATCAGATACCAAAGCGCATTCAGGGGATAGGTCCACTGGACGAGTTGCCGGGCCCGAAGGGCGAGTCCCCCGGCGTTATTGACCGTGCGCTCTTCCAGACGGCTGGATAATTTGAAGCCGCCATAGGGCGTAAAGTGCTCGTAGTTGTATTGTTGCCATCCCCGATTTTCATTGGTCGGGACACTCGCAAGGGGTTCCACGACATGCTGAAAACCATACCCTGCGTAGAGCGTGTGATGGTCATCGATCTTGTACCCTAAGGAGGTATAGCTCCCCACCGCCGAGAACACCATGAACTGATCGTCCGCGGGGTAAGGCGTCCCAATCTGATTTCCGGCGATCAAAAGATCACTCTCGTAGAGCCAGGGCGATCCTTTGCCAAAGTTGCCATAAACGCCAAGATCCCCGAGGATCCCAAAGATCTGCTCTGGCCCCTGTCCGGCCCCGGCCTGCCCTCCTGAAGCGAGCAGCGAGAGCCACAGAAAAGAGAGCCGGAAACGTCTCAAGCGCATGGATTTTTTTCAAAGACGACTTGCGTGATCCAGGATCCGGGCGTAATCTCCAACTTAGCGCCGATTTGTTCCGCTTGCGGGCGCTTTAAAAATTTCGCTAAACCGGGTCCGAACCCGTCAAGGCGAAAGCCGGACGGGTTTTTTGTTTTCAGCCTTCGGGCTGGTCGCCGAGTTAAA
>JBEBBO010000157.1:0-26410 GCA_041158345.1 Pseudomonadota bacterium
CGATCAGCCTGTTCAATCAATCCGCGATGTCGGCCTATTGCGCCGGTGAAGGCGCCGGCCTCATGGCCAAACAACTCCGATTCCATGAGGTCTCTGGGAAGCGCAGCACAATTGAGTTCGACTAGGGGATGTGCCCCCCTGGGGCCGCCATGGTGCAAAATTCGAGCGACCAGGCCTTTACCGGTCCCTGTTTCCCCTCCGATCACGATAGCGCTGAAGGGAACTTTCGTCAGTCGATCCAGCATTTCGCGGATCTGTTGGGCCTTCTGGCTTCGGCCAGCATAGGCTTGCGACGAGTAACGTCGGGATCCTGCTTCCGCTTGGTCAAGTAACCGACGCTGCGCAATAGTGGTTCTTTTGGCGCTGGCGATGACCAGGTCGAGGCGGTCCATTTCGCAAGGTTTTTCGAGGAATTCATAGGCGCCCAGACGAAGGGCTCGAACGGAGTCTTCAATAGCGCCATAGCCGGTAAGAAAAAGCCATTCGCAATAGGTCAGACTGCCCTTGATCTCCTCCATGAAGTCGAGCGCGTTCCCATCCGGCAAATTCATGTCAGACAAGATAACCAAAGGTTCGACTCTCTGAACCGAGAGAATTGTCCGTGCTTCACTCAAATTGCGGGCCAGTTCTACTTCCCACCCTTTGCTACGAAAGTGCCGAGAGAGTTCTTGGCCCAAAAGGGCTTCATCTTCAATAACTAGAAGGGTGTCGGCCATTTGCGTCTCAGAGAGGAAAGAGCGGTCTGATGAAGGGTGGCAAGCTCAAGGGCCAGTCCCCTGAGTATTTCGGATCTCAACCGGGCGCCCGGCGCAGAGCCGCATATAGGTCCCAGAGGCAGAAATGCCATTAAGAACCAGGCTCAGAGTCACCAAAGGTGCCATCCATGCATGTTCTGAGCTCATATGGTAGAGGATCAAATCCTGACCTATGAATGAGGGCCACAGGGGGAAACCTACCATACCCAGAAAGCATAAAAAGAAAAGTAGAGCGGCAACGGGTGCGCGTTCATCCATGGCCCTGAACATGAATGGGGTTTCGGAAAAAGAATTGCTGCGCTCCATCCATCGAATGACGAGGCATCCGAGCAGCCAGAATGGAATAATGCCACTCAAGAACAGGAGGACATATCCCCAGCTTCCATTTCCGATAAGTCCGGCGGCTATCCCTGCCAACGTGTTACTGCCGCCAATGTAATTCCATGTGGTTCCAGGGTGGCGTTTTACGGTGAATGCCAAAAGTGAACAGGCAAACATGCCGATGATCAGAATAATTGCGAGGAAAATGGTGACATGGCCTGTTTCAAGGTAAAAGGCGACACCAACTAAAAAAGTCGTTGCGCATGTCATCCAGACCAGATTACGGCTGATCCGGGCAATCTTAGATCCCATGGTTCGGAAGGAGTCCCAAAGCCATTTTCTAACGGCCAACTCAAGATTAAATTCCTGAAGGGAAAGCACATGAAGTGTGTTGCGCACAGTGCGTGGGAGAGGATCCCTCAGGGCCTTGGGCAAGGATTGGCTTACTCTCATTCGCTGGAGATCCAATGCGACATCAATTTCACCCTCAACGCGCATTAGATGCGAGACGATCGAGGGCGATACCAGCAATTGGTAGCAGCGGATAAAAGCGTTTCCAAGAACGTGAATGAGGACAAAGCTTCCGAATCCGAGAGCCAGTTCGATGAACATAAATCCGACTTGGGTAATCGAAGCATAGGCGATTCTGCCCTTGATATTGGATTGCGTCTGCTCTGAGACCGAGGCTACCAGAACGGTAATCGCACCGATCAGGGCTACAACCAGGCGAGAAATGATGTCAAACCCCCAAATGGCCTCGGTTCTCAGAAGAAGAAATACCCCCAAATGAATCGAAAGGGCACCATAAAAAATTGCACTAGAAGGTGTCGGGCCCTCCATCGCCCGAGGAATCCAGAAGCAAAAGGGAAACTGAGCTGATTTTCCCATGCTGGCAAGAATGAGCAGCAGTGATAACCCCAAAAGCGTGATGTCACCCGGTTGCGCGTTGAGGTGGTTAATCGCATCCGTGAAATGACTGAAGTGACGATTTTCCTGGAATAGTAGATCAACAAGTAGCGCCGCCAGAAGAAGTCCAATATCGCAGAGACGGTAAATGCTGTAAGCCCTGAGTGCATTTCTGATGGGCTGTTGGCGGTGTCGGTAAAACGCGATCAGGAGGAAGGAGGCAATCCCCACGATTTCCCAACCTGCAAAAAAGACATCTAACCCGCCGGAGAGAATCAGTGTGTTAAGACCAAAGACAAAGCCGAAAATGGTCAGGAAGAATCTGCGATAGCCTGCCTCGCGGTGAAGATAGTAACGGCAGTACTTAACAATGACGGAAAAGATCACCCAAGTGCAGAAAAGGTAGGCCGCTCCGATCTGGTCAAAAAAGAAAATCAGAGAAAACCGATACTCATCCTGCTGATACAAGGTGACCCAATCAAATTCAGTGCTAGGAAAGCCTTCTGCCGCCCATTGGGCCAGGAGCCCGAAGACAGCAATGCCAATGGCAAGGCTGCCTGCTCGACTAATCAGAGCAATGGCCTGCTCGCGGTGTCCGAACATCAGGAGCAGCACAAAGGCCGCCAGTGGCGTCATCAGGCAAGAGAGAATTAAAGGATTCATCGCGTCCCTGCATCAAGAATATGAACGGGAATGGTCTGGGTTTTACGCTGATAGACGGCCTCTGATGAGGGAGCCCTTGGTGTACGGAAATCTTCCGGTATCTCCGCAGCTTTCCAGCCATTTCCGGTAAGGAACTGAGAGGATCGATCTTTGGGGTCGATCGCCGCGACGCGGACCCACTGGTGATCAAGCCACTCCTTTAGCCCCCCAATCAGGGTGAGGGCGCGGTCTATGATTTCGGTCGTTTGCTCAACGGCAATCAGCAGTCGGGCAGGTTCGTGAACCTCGATCATTTGGGAGGGTAGGCCTGTCCTCAGATCTCCCTCAACGCCATTCGCAACGCCAAGGAGCCCCACAACGTTGTGAGGAAGCTTCGTGCCCGCGCCATAGATGGAGTTATCGATTCGGGAGAAGTAATACTCGAGATTAATGCCGCCGCAGACGGGGATGACCTGCGAGAAAATCCGGGCCAAAATTTGGCCCTCAGGATCGGATGAGGGGTCATATGAATGCAAGAAGGATCTTCGATCCATGAAGAGGCCTCGGGACAGCGAGCGTCTGCCGACGATGCAGTAAAGGTTATTTGAGTGATTGAGTTCGGGGCGCGGTTCAAAGATGGAGGCCGCGCGAAGTTTGACGTGATCGGAGGCTGTTTGGAGATTGCCGGACTTGGGACCCAGTTCGAACCAGCGGCAACGTTCATGTGCATTGCGCCGCAGGGCTTCCTTCATCGTTCTGCGGAAGCTCAGGAATTTTCCAGGAAGAGGGTCTCCAAACTGCTTGAGGTCGAAATAGGTTACTTCGTCTTGTGTCGTATCGTGCAGCGCCGGAATGAAAACGGTTTCATCAGGAATTGAAATTCCGCGTTGAGTCAGAATCTCCCTGACCCCTAAATCGTTTGCCATATGTGAAAAGGCTCGGGCGTTTGGCGCGCCGGGCTTGCCGGAGCAGGCGCCACAATCGTACGCCGCGAAATGGGGGTTGTTCGCGCTAGAAGCGCCATGCGCGACAACGATAACTACTGGGGCAAAGTCTTTTGTTAAACCAATGCTTTGCAGGAAGGTTTCCAATCGGTCTGCAGCCTCTTCGCGTGAGAAGCCCAGCAGACGTCCATCGGGCGTTCGTTCCTCGTGATCTCTAAACAGGTGGAGGCGTGAATCGTGTTCTACGCTGCCAAGTTTCGCAAGGCTGGGTGTTTTGAGTCCGGGTCTGAAGACCTCTAAGGCAAGGCGCGCGGCATAGCTGATTCCCAGAGTCTGGGTAACGAGCCAGTTTTTAAGTGGGCGACTGGGTTCAAAAGCGCGTCTTGGCGGACTGGTTTCGGACGCTTGGGTTTCGCTATTAAACTCAACCACTAGGTGCTTGGGGCTCATGACCGCCGGACATTGAGCGACCGGGTAGATGTCCTTGGCGCCTTTATAAAAAAACTCGATCCCAAAGAATCCAGCGGCGCCAAATGTTTCGATACCGGAATCAAGCTCCTCAAGGTGTCGACGAATCGAACACTCCCGATCATCAATGCAAAAAATCGCTTGGATATGCGTTGCCGTATTTTTTTTGCAGGAGGGCTTCTGCTTCAAGGCGCTGAGTAGCTCGGCGTAGAGTGAAAGCTCCATTGACTCTTGCCACACCTGAAGGTGCTTCGGGATAGGGGGGCTGGTTAATGCGTTTGCAAAAGAATCCACATCGCCTCGGGGCGAGGTTTCTACCACTGACGTAAATCGCGTTCCAAGCTTCGTGTTCAGAATTGCCAGCTCCATCAAGAGCTCCACAGCAATGAACTCCTTAAGGCTAACGGATCGTTTGAATAGAAGGCTTTCCGGGCGGGTCTCGATGACATGAACCATGCCGGACCAGCCGGGGTGGGCTAGGCTCAATTCAAGGAGGTAGGTTCCAAAAAGAGTTTCATCACCGACGAGGCGCGTGAGGCAGTAATGAATTGCATAGTCGGGATCCTTTTGTAGGAGTTCTCGTGCTTCGGGTTCCCCGAGGGGGTAAAGGGGAATGAACGAGTCATCGACTAGGCGAATGACGCACTGCCAGAAGCTCTCGTTCGGAAGAGCGATGGGCCAGTGGCTGATGCCCTGATCGAGAAAGTTACTGATCAGTCGGAACAGTATGGGATGAACTAGCGCATCAAGATTGAGCTCAAGCTTAGTCAGCCATTTTTGACGCATGCCATCCAAGGCAATTGAGGGAGGCGGGTAATGCGCCGCATGGTCCTCATTAAACATTCGCGCCTTCAGTTCCTCTTTTTCGGTATCAGATGCGCTGTGGGATCGAAGGGCTGATTCCATGGCGAAATCATAAATACGGCCGGAGGCATGTCGATTTTGAAAATAGCAGAGGGGTTGGGCGCTTTTCGCCCCATAGAGTCGGGAAGCAATCGCTACGGCATCGGAAAAGGGCCGATTCTGAACGGCATGTAACGTATTGTGATGGATGAAATCCTTGATCGGGTTCTGGGAGGGGAGCCAATGCGCGACATGCCCGATTGCATCGTCGATGTCGAAACCCTGAAAGGAAGGGGTGAGCTGCGTCGTGGCCTCAGGCATCTTGAATTCCATGGCTAACAAATGAAACCGATCAAGGGCTTTTAAGGGTTTTGGCGTGGGTCAAAGTTTTCGATGAGTCAAACAGCTCGACCAGAAACCTTAATAATTGGCATGCATAATGCGTGCCCGACTCTACTCCCAGAGCGGTGCCTCGATGGATTGATGGGTTGTAATGTGGTGCCATGCCTCTTTTCGGGATCCAAGCGAAGGTTTAATCCCTCTTGTCGATCAAAAAACAGCTGGGTTTTCGTCTCTGCTGCGGTTTATTTGAACCATGTTTGGGTGCAATTCAGCCGGGCGCAGCAAGATAAACCAGTGGGTTTTTCGTGGGGTTATGGGTCTTTAAGATTTCACGCTCGAGATTCTTTTGGCTGATTCATTTATTCCAGTGTTGAGCGCATTCATTTTTCGTCGGGTCATCATGGTCTTGCTGTACTGCGCGGCAGCGGTGGGATCGGCTTCGTATGCATCGCCCCGATTGCCGATGACTGAGCGCGAGATCATTGCGATCTTCTTCGAGCGGAATATTGATCTTCTGTCTGCACAATTTGAGATTGATCGGGCTGAGGCCATGGAGTGGATCGCGAGTGCCATCCCCAACCCGGAACTCTCTTTTGGTTTGAATGAATTAAATGGTGTGATCGTGGGAAGGCCTAATCAGGTGGGCAATCAGGGATTAGGCTACAACGTCTTTCTGACGCAAATGATCATTACCGCCGGTAAGCGGGATCTCCGAATGGAGAGCGCTCGATTTGGGCGTGAGGCCGTTGAGGCCGACTTCAAGAATACGCTCAGAGTCCTGGTTAACAAACTCAGGCATGGGTTCTATGACCTTCTTCTGGCCCAAAAAAGCCTTACTGTCGCTCAAGAAAATATGGCTACCTTTGATCGTCTAGCCGAGGCAAACCGGCTACGCGAATCCACGGGAGATATCGCTGAGACGGAGCTGCAAAGGGTTGAAGTGGAGCGGCTTAAGGCAAGGGGGGAGCTTGACCTTGCTGAGGCAAACCTCAGATCGCGGCAGAGTGAGCTTGCGAAATTGTTGAATTGGCCTGAGCGAGCCATGGACTATGTCGCCGCCGACGTGTGGCCAAAGATTCCAGCTGGCTATGATGCGAAGGAAGAAGTTCTTCTGGAGCACGCCATAGATCAAAGACCTGACCTCAAGGCGCAGGATTTAAGAGTGCAGCAGATGGCTAAAGAGGCGGAGCTGGCTCGGCGATTGGTGGCACCGGACGTTACTGTGAGTGGTGGCTATCTTCAGGATGCGGGAAATCTCAATCTTGATACCGGCGCAGTGCTGGCGACCGCCGAAGTTCCTGTGTTCTATCAATATTCGGGGGAGGTGGGTAAAGCCCTTGCGGATTTTAATGAGGCGCGTAACCAACGAGAGCAACTGAAGAACCGGGTTCGAAAGGAGGTGTTATCAGCGCTAGCCGCCTTGCAGGGAACCTCAGCAATCGTGGAACGATTTGAAAGTCAGGTACTCCGGCGCATTTCAGCGGCACGGTCTTCGGTTGAGTATGCCTACACGCAGGGTGCTGCCGGTTTGATTGATCTTTTGGATGCGGAAAGAAACTACAAGGCCATGATGATGGATTACTACGTTGCAGAAAATCACAGAGCCCTATCGTTTGCGGATCTTGTGATGGCCGTCGGCGAGGAGCCTAAGTCGTGAAGGGCGAAATGAAGCGGTTTACTGGTGCTCCCAGGATGCTTTGGCTCTTTGCTGTGCTTGGGCTTCTTCTGGCCTGCGGATCGGATCATGGGCCTTCGGTCAAAGCGAAGCCTGCGGTGCTGCCCAAGGATGAAGTGCTTTTGGCTCCGGAATCCTCCAAGCGCGCCATGCTCGTTGAACAAGTTATCGGGCTTGAGCTTGCTCCGGTTATGGAGTCTGTAGCGGGGAAGATTGCCTACGACGAAACGGTAACCGCCCGTATTTCGGCGCCTGTGGCCGGTCGCATCATTTCGCCCTTACCCGTTCTTGGGGCCAAGGTGAATGTGCGAGACCCATTGATTGAGTTGGATAGCCCTGAGCTTGGCAGGGCAAAAGAGGAATATGCCAACGCGCTGGCCGATGCCCGATTAGCTCAGGGCGCCTTTGAGCGAGCCAAATCGTTATTTGATCATGGCGTAATTCCCCATAAGGAACTTCAGGAGGCTGAAAATGCCCTGACGCATGCGCGCGATGGCGTCAGTCAGGGGTTGATGCATCTTCACAATCTGGGTGTTGAGGACGAAAAAATCAATAATCGCTATTGGGTTCGCTCGCCCATTGCTGGAATCATCACCGAGCGGCACGTCAATCCTGGATTGGAGGTGCGCCCTGACTTGGCTGAGCCCCTTTTTGTCGTCTCCGATCTGAGCCATCTTTGGGTTTACATGAATGTCTTTGAAAAAGATATCGGCCTGATCCACGTGGGTACCGAAGTTTCTCTCACCGTCGTTGCCTATCCCAACGAGCATTTTTCTGCCGTTGTTGAATACATCGACAAGCTTGTCGATGAGCAGACCCGCTCCATTAAGGTTCGGTGCCGGTTGACCAATGATGAGGGAAAACTGTTGCCCGCGATGTTTGCCTCCATCGATATACGAAGTGGCCCAGAAAATACGGCGGTTGTTGTTCCTTTAACGGCCTTATTTACAGAAGGTGAGGGTGATCAGGTCTTTGTAAAGATCGGCGATGGACACTACAAGCAGCGGGAAGTGAAGGTTCGTCTCAGAATGAAGGATCGAGCGGTGATTGCGGAGGGCCTTGAAACCGGCGAGACCATCGTTTCGGAGGGGGCGTTGTTGCTTCGGACGGAAGAGGCGAATGAGCAGAGTGAAGGCGATGAGCCGTGATACTTCAGTGTTCAAAGGCGCTCTAGATGATTAATCGGATTCTGGTTTTTTGCCTCCAACAGCGAGTCATGGTGATTGGCTTGACGTTGGTGATGGTGGCGCTTGGCGTGGTTTCGTTTGAGCGACTTCCCATACAGGCGTTTCCTGATGTCCAGAATGTTTTTGTTCAGGTGGTGACCCAGTACCCCGGACAGGCACCGGAAGAGGTCGAAAAGATCGTCACGTTGCCCATTGAGAAGGAGATGAACGGACTTCCGCATCTCATCAATATGCGATCAGTATCGATCTTTGGTCTTTCAGTCGTGACCTTGACCTTTGATGATGATGCCGAAGATTACTTTTCAAGACAGCAGGTGCTTGAGCGTCTTCGAAACGTTGAGTTGCCCGCAGACCTCAATCCTGTGCTGGGCCCTTTGAGTACGGGCGTTGGCGAGATTTTTCGGTATGTGTTGCGTACCCCGGGCACTCCCCTTGTTGATCAGCGAGCCCTCCAAGATTGGGTTATTGAGCCCAGGCTTAGATCTGTCAGGGGGGTGGCGGATGTCATTTCATTTGGCGGCGGTGTCAAGCAGTATCAGGTCAGCGTCAATCTGGATCGGCTAAAAAGCTACTCAATCCCGGTGATCGATGTTTTTGAAGCCATCTCAAAAAACAACCGGAATACAGGTGGCGGCTATATTGAGCACGGCGATGAGGCGCTCGTTGTGCGAGGGGTTGGGCTCGTATCAAAAATTGATGAGATTGGCGAAATTCTGGTAACCACCAGGAATGGGTTGCCAATCAAGGTCAAGGATTTGGCTGAAATCTCAGTAGGACCTCAGCCGCGAACCGGTATCGCGGGATTTAATCACCGGGATGATGTCGTGGAGGGTGTCGTTCTTCTCACCAAAGGCCGAGATCCCATGAGTGTATTGGGTGAGCTCAAGGGCAGAATTGATGACCTCAATGCGCACAGGCTCCCCAAAGGGGTGGAAATTGAGCCCATTTATGATCGAACAGAGCTGATTCAGCATGCCGTTCACACCGTCGAGCACAACATGCTTGAGGGGGCCGCGCTGATTTTGATCATCCTCATTGTGTTTTTAAGAAGCCCAATTGTTGCGGCTATCGTCACGCTGGTCATTCCGCTCTCTCTGCTTTTTGCTTTTATCCTGATTGATTTCAAGGGGGTTTCCGCGAACCTCATTAGTTTGGGTGCGATCGATTTTGGGATCATCGTGGATAGCGCGGTCGTTTTGGTCGAGGCCATCATGGTCAAGATCACTGTGGATGTTCTCAGAGGCGAGAACTTGAACCACATGCGTCAGACAATGCTGATGACGGCTTCGGAAATGGGGAGGCCAATACTCTTTTCTAAGGCCATTATCATCACGGCTTTCATCCCGATTTTCACCTTTCAGCAGGTTGAGGCCAAGATTTTCTCTCCAATGGCCTATACGTTGTCTTTTGCTCTGATTGGTTCGCTGATTGTGACGCTGACACTCATTCCTGTGCTGTTGAGTTTTTTGCTCGGCAAGAGACTGGAGGAGCGACACAACGGAATCGTCCATGTCATGGAGAAGATTTATAAAAAGATTCTGGAGTACTGCCTCGATCATCCCTCAAAAGTTTTGATTTCTGCGTTAGTGGCACTCGTTTTCTCTCTTTCGTTAGTGAAGGCGATAGGAACGGAGTTCATGCCCAAACTGGATGAAGGCAACATTTGGCTGACGGTCACCCTTCCTACTCCGATATCACTCACAAAGGCGAAGGAAATCGAGCGAGGAATCCGCGCACGGGTTGAGGAATTTCCGGAGGCAAAATCGGTTCTGACGCAGTTAGGGCGTCCGGAGGATGGGACCGATCCCAAGGGGTTCAATAATCTTGAGATTCTGATTTCGCTGCAGCCCAAAGAGGAGTGGCGATTTGGTTCCAAAGACGAAATGATTCAGGCGCTGAATGAGAAGTTGTCTATCTTTCCGGGCGTGCAGTTGAACTTTTCGCAGGTTATCCAAGATAACGTAGAGGAAGCGATCTCAGGCGTTAAAGGTGAGATCGCGGTCAAAATTTTCGGAGACGATCTTAAGACGCTTCAGCAGAAAGCGGATGAAATCGTCCATATTCTCAAGTCCACCAGGGGATCGACAGACGTTGCCGCTGAACAGCAGGCGGGTCTTGCTCAAGCTGTCATTGAGGTGGACCGGGCTCGAATAGCTCGGTATGGCATTTCTGTGGATGATGTCGAGGATGTGATTGAAATTGCGGTGGGTGGAAAGACGGCTTCACATCTGCTTGAGGGGAATCGGCGGTTCGATATCGCGGTACGGATGCAAAAGGATTTTCGCTCTTCGATTGCGTCCATTGAGAATCTCGGTGTCAAAACTCCCGACGGGGGACGGATTCCTTTTGCGGAATTGGGGACAGTAAAAGTCGATATAGGCGCCTCGCGGATCAGTCGGGAGGAAAATAGTCGTCGAATTGCAATTAAATGTAACCTGATTGGCCGAGATCAGGGTGGGTTTGTGGAAGAGGCGATGCCAAAAGTGGCGGCCAAAGTGTCACTGCCACCCGGTTATCGGATTGTCTGGAGTGGGCAATTCGAAAATCAGCAACGGGCAATGAAGCGTCTTGCCATCATCGTGCCAATCAGTCTGACGCTAATTTTTATTCTGCTTTTCTGGACGTTCCAGACAGTCAGGCATGCTGTTTTGATTGTGTTGAATGTTCCATTTGCTCTGATTGGCGGGTTGGTCATGCTTTGGCTAACGGGTATTCACCTGAGTGTCTCCGCTGCTGTGGGCTTCATCGCCCTTTTTGGTATCGCGGTTCAGAATGGTTTGATCTTGGTCTCTCAATTGAATGCATTGCTCCGAGAAGGGCTGACTGTCAGGGAGGTGATTGTTACGGGTAGCGTCAGTCGGTTGCGTCCCGTTATCATGACCGCACTGATGGCCATGTTGGGTCTTATTCCCGCAGCGCTCTCTACCGGAGTTGGCTCTGAGACAGCGAAGCCATTTGCCGTTGTCATCATTGGTGGGCTTGTGACTTCTACAGTACTGACTCTGACGATGTTGCCTTTGGTTTACGGCTATGTAGAAAAGCGGTTTGCTCGGTCATGAAAGAAATACGCGCCTATGTCCAACCCTTTGTCCTGGGGCGTCTGGTTCAGTCCTTGATGGAATTGCCTGGATTTCCGGGTATGAGCGTTCTGGATTGCGATGGATTTGGACGTGTTCTCGTCGACTCAGGACAATCCTTTGATCCCTTCATCAGTAAAAAGCGCATCGAGATCATCGTCGAGGAGTCGATGGTTGATGCGGTGATTGAGATCATAGTCAGTCGGGCACATACCGGCAGACCCGGGGATGGTCGAATTTTCGTCTTCGAGGTTCAGGAGGCGATCTCGATCAGGACGGGTGAACGCAATTCAAGCGTTGGGTCTGGCGACTGAAGTTTGGTTCAAGCCCTGTATTGAAAGTGGAGTCGGTCGATAAGCCGGGTTCTGTCGTGGGCAATCATTCATCTGGGATGCCTTTCACAAGGCACCTCAAGCAACCTACCCGGGAACCGTGCGGACCACACGTTGGAGGCAAGCCTCGCCGCTCCCCTATTTGGTCTTGCTCCGGACGGGGTTTACCCTGCCACTCCCGTTGCCGGAAGCGCGGTGCGCTCTTACCGCACCATTTCACCCTTACCCCGAGGTCGAAACCTTGAGGCGGTATATTTTCTGTGGCACTTTCCGTGGGCTCACGCCCCCCAGGCGTTACCTGGCGTCCTGTCCATTGGAGCCCGGACTTTCCTCCATCCTGCGCAAGGCGGGACAGCGACTGCCTGACCAACTCCGGTAACCAGTCTATTCAATGTCCCCCTTGCTTGGCCAGCCTTATTTCGCGCTAGAAAAAAAGCGGTTGATGGTCCCAATCCCGCGAGTTTGCTTGCGTGGATGCGTTGAGGACAAGGCTCTTTTGTGGTTTAATTGAGGCGTTTTT
Organism: Pseudomonadota bacterium; assembly: GCA_041158345.1. Lineage (GTDB taxonomy): Bacteria > Pseudomonadota > Gammaproteobacteria > Methylococcales > Methylococcaceae > UBA6136. Next base: position 12,013 of record JBEBBO010000157.1, read on the forward strand.
GCCAGATGTTGGCCGCTTTCTCGTGCGCCCCTACGCTTGCGGGTCATTGATCTTGCAGTGGTCTGGCGAGTGTGGCGGCAGGATAGGTTCGGTTTCAATCGTGTGGCAACCCGCTCAGAGGAGTCCTACTCCACTGTCGAGCGGCCAAAAGTTTGTGCTTTCTACAGGCTCACTTATGCAAATCACTACAAAGAAAGGTCTGGATCTTCCAATCACGGGAGAACCTGAGCAGGTTGTCTACAACAACGCGGGTCCGGTTAAGTCGGTTGCCCTGTTGGGTCCAGACTACGTGGGCCTGAAGCCACAACTTCGCGTGGCGGAGGGCGATACGGTTAAGCTGGGCGACGTTCTTTTTGCCGACAAGGCGCACCCGGAAATTGTCTACACCTCGCCAGGCGCGGGTGTTGTTAAATCGATCAACCGTGGCGAGCGTCGTGTCTTAACCTCGGTTGTGATCGAGTTGAAGGGCAATGAGGCGGTTTCATTTAACTCTTGGGCGCCATCTAAGCTGAAGGACTTGACCTGCGAAGAGGTGCAGCAAAATTTGCTGGCGTCAGGTCTATGGACGACCATTCGAACTCGTCCCTTCAGTCGCGTCCCGGTTCCCGGCTCAACGCCCCATTCCATTTTTATCACCGCAGTCGACACTAGCCCATTGGCAGCGCGTCCGGAAGTGGTAATTGCCGATCGGGCGAGTGACTTCAAAAATGGTTTGGCTGTTATCTCTCACCTGACTCAGGGCAAGCTGTTCCTGTGTAAAGCGCCAGGTGCAACAATTGATGTTCCTAAGCTTGACCAGCTTGAGGTGGCAGAGTTCTCTGGGCCGCACCCCGCTGGTCTGGTCGGTACCCATATCCATTTCCTGGATCCTGTCGGGCCGACAAAAACGGTTTGGCATCTGGATTATCAGGCCGTCATTGCGATCGGAAGCCTGTTTACGACCGGAAAGCTCAATGTGGAGAGGGTCGTGTCTTTGGCAGGCCCGATTGTCTCCAGCCCCCGCTTGGTTAAGACCCGTGTAGGGGCGAACTTGTGCGACCTCGTGGAAGGCCAGATTAAGGGTTCCGCTGAGCCTCGAGTGGTCTCGGGTTCTGTGCTTCATGGTCGGACTGCGGCCGATGGTGCGGAATATCTGGGTCGCTTCCACAATCAGGTATCGGTTCTTGCCGAAAATCGCGAACGAGAAGCCATGGGCTGGATTGTTCCGACCGGCAAGAAGTTCTCTTTCCTGAATGTTTTGCTGACGAGTCTTCCCGGAGAGCGGGGGCGCAAGTTTGCATTCACCACGACCAAGTACGGAAGTCCGAGAGCCGTGGTGCCAGTGGGTGTCTATGAGGAAGTGATGCCTCTCGACATTCTTCCCACGCAGCTCCTCAAGTATCTGATTGTTGGCGACACCGATACGGCTCAGGCCTTGGGTGCTCTGGAATTGGATGAAGAAGATCTGGCGCTTTGTACGTTCGTTGACCCGGGTAAACACGACTTTGGCCCGGTCCTTAGAAAGAATCTGACCCAAATCGAGAAGGAGGGCTAATGTCTAGCACCCGTCAATTTTTAGACAAACTGCACCCCCTTTTCGCAAAGGGCGGTAAGTTTGAGCGCCTGTATCCCGTTTATGAAATGGTAGATACATTCCTCTACTCGCCACCGGATGTGACTTCGGGTTCTACCCATGTTCGCGACGCGGTCGATCTGAAGCGTGTGATGACCTATGTCTGGATCGCCGCGCTACCGTGCATGTTCATGGCTTTCCTGAATACAGGTTATCAGGCCAATCTTGGCATGCAGACGTTGGGTGTCGAGAGCGTCCCGGGTTGGCGTGGATGGATTGTGAACCTGTTCGGTCATAATCCTTGGAATCCTCTGGCCAATTTGGTGCATGGTGCAGCATATTTCTTGCCGGTCTACATCGTAACCTTGGTAGCTGGTGGGATCTGGGAAGTCTTGTTCTCGGTGGTGCGGAAGCACGATGTCAACGAAGGATTCTTCGTTTCATCCATTCTTTTCGCGCTGACCCTACCACCCACCATTCCGCTTTGGCAGGTTGCGCTGGGCATTTCTTTTGGTGTGGTCATTGGGAAGGAGGTCTTCGGAGGTACCGGTAAGAATTTCCTCAATCCAGCTTTGACGGGACGCGCATTCCTTTATTTTGCATATCCGGCATCCATGTCCGGTGACGCCGTTTGGACTGCCGTGGACGGATTCGCCGGGGCTACGGCCCTTGGGCACGCCGCGATTGGCGGCGTCAGTGCAATTCGCGATGCAGGGATCAACTGGTGGCAGACGTTCCTTGGTTTCGAGCAAGGGTCGATGGGTGAAACCTCGACGCTGGCATGCATGATCGGCGCGGCTTTCCTGATTTATACCCGCATTGCGAACTGGCGGATCATCGCCGGCGTTCTGGCCGGAATGATTGGGACCGCTACGCTGTTTAACGCGATTGGAAGTAACACCGACATCATGTTCTCTATGCCGTGGTACTGGCATCTGACTCTGGGTGGTTTCGCCTTTGGTACGGTCTACATGGCCACCGATCCGGTGAGTGCAGCCCAGACGAATGCCGGTCGTTGGTATTTCGGCGCGTTGATTGGTTTCATGACCATGCTGATTCGCGTCGTCAATCCAGCATTCCCGGAGGGCATCATGTTGGCTATTTTGTTCGCCAACATTTTTGCGCCTTTGATCGACTACGTCGTTATCAAGATCAATATTGCCAAGAGGGTGAAGCGTTATGCCTAATTCCGCGCAGAAAGCCACGGCTCAGCAGCCGGGATTAAAGGAAAAGATTGCGGTTTACGTCGAAACGGCACAGGTTTACGCCAAGCCTTATCTCGACCTTCCCAATGACAGTTTCAAAAAGACGGTCGCCGTCGCGTTGGCGCTTTGCTTGGTCGGTGCCATTGTGGTTTCCGGTTCAGCGGTCATCTTGAAGCCGCTCCAGGAATGGAACAAAGCGAAGGACGAGAAGATCAATATTCTTGAGGTTGCCGGTCTCTACCAAAAGGGTAGCGACGTGGATGCGGCCTTCAAGAGTATTGAAACCCGAATTGTTGACTTGGCAACCGGTGATTACGTCGACGGAATTGATGCCAAATCCTATGAGCAGTGGAAAGCTGCCAAGGATCCGGCGCAAAGTGTCGCAATTCCTGCGGCAGACGACATCGCGAGTATCAAGCGTAAGCCGAAGTACTCAAAAATCTACGTGGTTCGTGAGGCGGGCAACATCAAGACTTTGATTCTTCCGGTCAATGGCTACGGGCTTTGGTCAACCATGTATGGTTTCATCGCCGTTGAGTCGGATGGCGAAACCGTTGTGGGAATGAATCTTTATGACCAGGCAGAAACGCCCGGTCTAGGTGGCGAGGTTGTCAATCCAAAGTGGAAAGAACTTTGGAAAGGAAAAAAGATCTACAACTTCAGTGGCAAGGAACTTCATGAGAGCAATCTGACCGAGAAAGGTCAGACCATTGATATTGGTGAGGTTGCTCTGGGTCTTGTGAAAGGCGGTGTCGATCCTTCGAAGGCAGGTGCTGAGTATCAGGTGGATGCACTCGCCGGCGCTACTCTGACCAGTCGCGGTGTCAGTAATCTGGTCCGCTATTGGATGGGACGCGAAGGCTACGCAATTTATCTTGCTAAGGTTCGGAACGGTAGAGGTTAAGGCTATGGAACTTACAGAAGAAAATAAGAAGGTCCTCGTCGATCCACTGGTAGAGAACAATCCCATCACCCTTCAGGTTTTGGGTATTTGCTCTGCCCTTGCAGTGACCTCACAGCTGTCAACTGCGTTGATCATGAGTCTGGCTTTGACGACAGTGACGGCGTTCTCAAGTGCTGGCATCGCATTTGTGAGAAACCACATTCCCAGCAGCATTCGCATCATCGTGCAAATGATTATCATCGCATCACTCGTGATCGTGGTGGATCAGTTGCTCAAGGCATTTGCCTATGACGTGAGCAAGCAGCTATCGGTATTTGTCGGTCTGATCATTACAAACTGTATTGTGATGGGGCGTGCAGAAGCCTACGCGATGAAGAATCCCCCGTGGGAAAGCTTCCTTGATGGGATTGGTAACGGATTGGGTTACAGCCTGATTCTGATCACGGTCGCAACGGTGCGTGAGCTTTTCGGCTCGGGCAAGCTTCTGGGAATCGAGATCCTGCCATTGGTTAAAGATGGCGGTTGGTATGTTCCCAACGGTCTTCTCCTTTTGCCGCCAAGTGCATTCTTCCTGATTGGTCTCATCATTTGGGGCGTCAGAACGTGGAAGCCCAAGCAGGTCGAACAGGCAGACTTTGCCATCCAGCCGGCGCACGGCGTCGTTCATGGGGAGGCCCACTAACATGGAAGCGTATATCAACCTATTTATTAAGTCGGTTTTCATTGAAAACATGGCGCTCGCCTTTTTCTTAGGAATGTGCACCTTTATTGCAGTATCCAAGAAGATCGAAACCGCTGTCGGCTTGGGTATCGCTGTGGTGATCGTGCAGACCCTGACGGTTCCTGCAAACAATCTGATCTATAGCTACCTTTTGAAAGAAAATGCCTTAACTTGGGCGGGTGTCCATGATGTGGATTTGAGCTTTATCGCCCTGATGGCATGTATCGGTGTTATCGCGGCTATCGTTCAGATTCTCGAGATGGTGCTCGATAAGTTCTTTCCAGCGCTGTACAACGCGTTGGGTATCTTCCTTCCCTTGATTACGGTGAACTGCGCAATTCTGGCTGGCAGTCTTTTCATGATTGAAAGAGACTACAACTTCCCAGAAAGCGTGGTTTATGGCATCGGCAGTGGCTTTGGCTGGGCACTCGCGATCACCGCCATGGCGGGCGTTCGTGAAAAACTGAAATACAGCGATGTCCCACCGGGTCTTCGTGGATTGGGTATCACCTTTATCACTGCAGGTCTGATGGCTCTCGGCTTCATGGCCTTCTCTGGCATCCAACTTTAAGGGTTCGAGGTTAAACAATGCTGGAAATTATCCTCGGTGTAGTTTTCTTCACCTTTATCGTGGTTGCCTTGGTCTTCGTCATTCTTGGCGCAAAATCAAAGCTGGTGCAGGAAGGGAATGTTGAGGTTCTCATCAATGATGAAAAAACCATCCATGTTCCAATCGGATCCAAGTTGCTAACAGCACTGGCTGACGCTGAGCTGTTCGTCTCATCCGCTTGTGGCGGCGGTGGCACATGTGGTCAGTGCCGAGTGAATGTCTGTTCGGGCGGAGGCGACATCCTTCCAACCGAGCTTTCACACATTACCAAGCGCGAAGCAAAGGGGGGCGACCGTCTGGCTTGCCAGGTAACAGTCAAGCAGGACATGAAGATTCACGTTCACGACGAAGTTTTCGGTGTGAAGAAGTGGGTTACCAAGGTTCGTTCCAACAATAACGTTGCAACCTTCATCAAGGAACTGGTTCTTGAGTTGCCAAGGGGCCAGAAGGTTGACTTCCGTGCCGGCGGTTACATTCAGATCGAATGCCCTGAATACAAGACGAAATTCAGCAACTTCAAGATTGATCAGAAATTCCGCGATGAATGGGATAAGTACAATCTTTGGGAAATCGAGTCAGTGGTCACTGAGCCGACGATCCGTGCGTACTCCATGGCAAATTATCCGGAAGAGAGCGACATCATTATGCTCAATGTCCGAATTGCCACGCCGCCGCCGAACGTCAAAGGCGCACCCCCTGGCATTATGTCTTCCTGGATTTTCGACCTGAAACCGGGTGATCCCGTGACCATCTCGGGTCCATTCGGCGAGTTCTTTGCGCGCGAAACCGAAAACGAGATGATCTTTATCGGCGGTGGTGCAGGTATGGCCCCCATGCGATCCCACATCTTCGACCAGTTGCGCCGTTTGAAATCCAAACGCAAGATCACCTTCTGGTACGGTGCACGTAGCTTGCGTGAAATGTTCTACGTGAAGGATTTCGATACCCTGCAGAAGGAAAATCCGAACTTCACGTGGCATATTGCGCTTTCAGAGCCCAAGCCAGAGGATAATTGGACGGGTTACACGGGATTCATTCACAACGTGTTGCTTGAAAATTATTTGAAGGATCATCCGGCGCCTGAAGATTGTGAGTACTACATGTGTGGTCCTCCCATGATGAACGCGGCCGTCATCAACATGCTGCTCTCCATCGGCGTTGAAAGGGAGAACATCATGCTCGACGACTTCGGGGGCTAATCGCTTACCGAGTCGCTTTAAGGGGGCTGCGGCCCCCTTTTGCGTAGAGCAGCCGTGTTGGATCACAGACGAATGTTTCTCGGACGAGGAGAATAGGAATGGCTCTTTTCTTAACGACTTTTTTGATTATCGGCCTCGTTGTCGCATTGATGGCGGTAGGCGTCATGTTTGGACGGAAAGCCATCAAAGGCAGCTGCGGTGGACCCAATGGGGCAGATTGTCTTTGTACCCAAAAGTGCGACAAGCGGAAGAAAATAGAGGCGATGGCTCAGCAGCAATCGTAATCGGTTGCAGCGTCTCATCCTAAAGTCAAGAACGCTAGCCGACGTCCTCATCGATGGCTGAGAGTCTGTTGTGGTTCGATTACGAAACGTTTGGGCTGGATCCTGCGCGTGATCGTCCCGCGCAGTTCGCAGGGCTAAGAACCGATCCAGAGCTCAATACACTCGGCGAACCGTTTGCAATTTTTTGTAGGCCTCCCCGGGATTACATTCCAAATCCCGAGTCCTGTCTCATCACTGGGATCAGTCCCCAAATGGCCCTCGAGCGAGGGCTCTGTGAGCATGAGTTCATTGCACAGATTTTGGCGAAATACCTTGAGCCGGCCACCTGCGGTGTGGGTTATAACAGCATCCGATTTGATGATGAGGTGACCCGCAATTCCTTGTACCGAAACTTGTATGATCCCTTTGCACGGGAGTGGCAATTCGGAAACTCGCGGTGGGACTTGCTCGGTGTGGTTCGGATGGCGAGGGCATTACGGCCTGAAGGGATTAATTGGCCAAAGGATAAAGAGGGTCGATTGACGCTCCGGCTAGACCATTTGACGGTGGCAAATGGCATAGCACATGAGGATGCGCATGATGCCCTGGGGGATGTGAGGGCGACATTGGCATTGGCGCGCCTGTTAAAAACCGCTCAGCCCAAGCTTTTCCGTTATCTGTGGGAGCACCGATCCAAGAAGGCAGTTCTCGAATTGGTGGCTCCCGGCCAAATGAGGCCTTTTTTGATTGCCTCAACCCGGATGGCCTCCGAGGCTCAAAACCTGGGCATAGCAGTGGTCGTTGGTCGGCAACCTGAAAATCCGAATGCCCTGATCATCTATGACCTTCGTTTCTCGCCAGAGGAATCGTTAACGGGAAAGGTCTTGAGCGAGGGGGTAGGTGGACCCTTTAGTATCCTTCATATCAATCGCGCCCCTGCTTTGGCGCCTATGTCCGCCTTAAGAACGCAAGATGAAGCGCGTTTGGGTCTTGATGTGGCGACGCACATGAAGCATCTGGCTCAATTAGTCCCCCTCCCTTACCACAACGCACCCGGATATGCGTTTTTGACCCAACCCTTCGATTCGAGTCATCGCGGTGATGTTGATCTCGGACTTTATGCGGGATTTGCAACAGAAAGAGACCGTCAACGGCTCGAGCGCTATCGGCGACCTGAAGGCGTAGACTTCCTTGCTATGCCCGATGAGTTTGATGATCCGCGGTTTCGGGAATTGTGTTGGCGTTATAAGGCCCGAAATTTTCCTGAGTACCTTACGCCCGAGGAGGCGCGAGATTGGGAAAGATTCTGCAGAGATAAATGGATAAATAAGCTACACGGCGCGGGGTTGAGTCTTCATGAGTTTATGGAGAAAGTGAATGCATTGCGCGTCTCGCACGGAACGGATGACAAAAAGATGGCGATTCTGAATGAAACGGAACGTTACGTTCGAAACCTGACGCAGCCAGACTGCTTAGCGTAGATCGCAATTTCGTATAAACTTCTAAGTTGTTTAATTTGTCTGCAATGTGGAGACCTTAATGAAACGTTTCTTGCCGCTGATTGCTTTGTCCATCCTGGGTTGGGCTGGTTTCGCTGATGCCCATGGCCCGACTCGCGAAAAGCACAGTGAATCCATCGAAATCAACGCGGCGCCTGACGCTGTTTGGGCATTGGTCGGTGATTTTGCTCATCCTGAAAAGTGGATGTCAGTCGTTGAGAGCACAACGGCCCAAGGCGGGAACGAAAAAGGTGCGACGCGCGAACTGAAACTGAAAGGGGCGGCTGCGCCGTTAAAGGAAGAGTTGAAGAATGTCGATGCTGAAAAGAAGGTCATTCAGTATAAGGTCGTTGATCCGACCGATCCGGCAGTTTTCCCGGTCAACAATTACTCAGCAAAGATCTCTGTAGAAGCGAGCGGCTCCGGTTCCAAAGTGGAATGGGACGCTGCGTTTTATCGGTGGTTCCTCAACAATAATCCTCCCGATGGCGAGAATGAGGCAGCAGCTAAGGCCGCTGTTGAGAAAGTGGTCAAGGAGTCACTCCAGAGCCTGAAGGCGATCGCTGAGAAGAAGTAATTGATGATGCGATTCAACCCTGCGTTGAATGTAATAACGGCGGCTTTGGCCGCCGTTTTTGCATCTTTCTTACCTGCTATGGCAGCACCGTTTGCTTATGTTACGAATCAAAAGGCGGATTCGGTTTCAGTGATTGATCTCGCTTCCGGGCGCGTTGCAGATACCTTGACCGTCGGCAAGGATCCGGCGGGTGTTGCGGTCAGCGATGATGGTTTTACGGCGATCGTGACGAGTCCAACCGCGCGAGAGTTAGCGGTTATTGATGGGAAGCAAGGCCGAATTCGCAAAACGCTCAGCGTTGGCGAAGGCCCGCTGGGTGTGGCCATTTCTGCAGATGGCCGACGCGGTTATGTCGCTGATTTTTACGGGCACTTCGTCTCAGCGATTGATCTTGAAGCGGTTGAAATTATTAAACGTGTCCCAGTGGGGCATTACCCGGCCGGTTTGACTGTTTCTCGCGATGGCAAGCGGATTTTCGTGGCGGAGCGTGAGGATGACACGGTTTCATTGATTGATGGCGTAACGCTTTCAATCAACCGTACCATCAAGGTGGGTCGCCATCCGTTTGGCGTGCTGCTGGACTCGGAGGAGCATCGACTTTTTGTTGCAAACGTTGAAAGTAACGATGTCACAGTCATCGATTTGGACAAATTCGGGATTATTACGACCGTTCCTGTTGGTGAGAGGCCCTATGCGATGGCCCTTGCCGGAGGTGGTGACATCTATGTCACGAATCAATACGACAGCACCGTATCTGTCATCAATGGGCAGGACTATCAAGTCAAGAAAGTCATACCGGTTGGGCAGTACCCTGAGGGTATTGCCACAGATTCGGCGGGAAAGCGGGTATGGGTTGCGAATTGGTTCGACAATTCGGTTTCCGTGATCGATATCGATCAGCTCAAGGTCACATCGACAATTTCCACCGGAAATGGAAGTCGTGCATTTGGACAGTTTCTAGCAAAACGACCGGTGACACCCTAGGCCGTTAATGCCACTTGCCTGAGATCGCTGCCGATGACATCCCCTCGCCACCCTCTAAGAAGACGGCTGCGATCAGGCTGATCGATCAGGATTTCTAAATCTTTCCTTGTTGCCAATACGGAAGCCGAAATGCCCAGTTCTTGGGCGCGCAACTGATTCTTCTCGCTTAGCCTTTTTAGCAGATGTTTGCGGGCGGGATCGGTCTTTCCCTGCGTGGACTGGTGCAGACGTATGGCAAACTCGATGGGACTGTCGTCTGAAAGGCGACGTTGAAGGTCATCTAAAAGCGCCTGCTGGATATCGCGCGGGGTGTTCCTGATTTTAAGCTCCGCGGATGGAATCTTGCCCAGTTCGGCCCAGTGAGTTAATGACTCGTCGCGAAGGACCCAGTTGCGAGGAATGTCCAGGGTCTGCGCGGTTTCTTCCCGCCATTGCGCAATGCTGATCCCAAAGGCAAGCGATTGAGGCGCTAGATCAAGGAGCCCTCGAACCTTTTTCCAGGCCTCTGATGTCGGTGGTGCATAGAGCGTCGGTTCCAAAAGCGTGGCGGAGTCCTCCATCCACCAATTTGTTCGGCCCAAGCGATCCAGTTTCTCCGTCAATGCACCTAGGATTTTATTCAGGTAAATGACGTCATCCGCAGCATAGTGAAGCTGAGCGCTGCTCAGGGGGCGTCGCGACCAGTCGGTTCGGGTTTGCTCCTTGCTGAGTTTGATGCCGAGAATTTCATCAACCAAAGAGGCGTAACCGATTTGCTCGTGATAGCCCGTAAGAGCGGCGGCAATCTGTGTATCGAGAATGTTTGAGGGTAACTTTCCGGTATTTTGAAGAAGTACTTCCAGATCCTGCCGTGCTGAATGCAGTGCAAGGGTGATGCTTGGGGTTTCGAGTAAGGCCGAAAGGGGTTCTAAAGAGAGAAGCTTCAGCGGATCAATGCAATGCGTCCCGTTGGATGACGCAATTTGCAGAAGGCAAAATTGGGGGTAATACGTAGATTCGCGGACGAACTCGGTATCAATGGCAAGATGAGTGTTCCCCGCAAGCTCGTTGCAGAGGTCATGAAACTGCTGATCGTCTTGAACAAAGTTGAACGGGATCTCTTCAGGCATGTTGAAGTTGGCGCAAAAAGGTAAGCATGAATTATAGGGGTACACAGAGACTGCTCGGAATAACATTTGATCGTTTTGTCATGTTGACAAGCGATCGATGAATCTCCATAATCCGCAGTTCATCAATGCGCCCGTAGCTCAGCTGGATAGAGTACCTGGCTACGAACTAGGTGGTCGGGAGTTCGAATCTCTCCGGGCGCGCCATTCTTTCTGATAAAGCAGAATAGAGTGAGCGATGAAATGTCTTTTCCCCTGTAGCTCAGTCGGTAGAGCAAGTGACTGTTAATCACTGGGTCGGCGGTTCGAGCCCGTCCGGGGGAGCCAATACGATACAAGACTAAGGCTCGCGCGAAGCGGGCCTTTTTCTTTGCTGCTAAGTCAACTCCTTTTGCATGGGCGGTTGACATCGCATTCACGATTCCGTAAATTGGTCGGCTTTACTGTGGGGTGCCCTGACCCCTGTGATGCCGTTGGCCGTTGGCCCTTTCCGGTGACAGTACAGGGCTCAGGGTTAACGCTTTTGGAGTTTTGGTAATGACCACGATCAATCAGTTGGTGCGGAAGCCGCGGGTCCGCAAAAAGGAAAAGAGTAACGTTCCTGCGCTGGAGAGTTGTCCTCAGCGTCGTGGCGTATGCACCCGTGTATACACCACGACCCCGAAGAAGCCCAACTCGGCGCTCAGAAAGGTGGCTCGTGTTCGTCTGACGAATGGCGCGGAAGTCAGTAGCTACATCGGTGGTGAAGGCCACAACCTTCAGGAGCACTCGGTGGTTCTGATCCGAGGTGGTCGTGTAAAGGACTTGCCAGGTGTTCGTTATCACGTGGTCCGCGGTAGCTTGGATACGGCCGGTGTCGCTAAGCGTCGTCAGGGTCGTTCCAAGTACGGTGCAAAGCGCCCCAAGAGTTAATTTGAGATTCGGATAGAGCAATGTCTAGAAGAAGAGTTTCCCAGAAGAGAGAACTGGTCCCAGATCCCCGTTTCGGCAGTCAGACGCTGACCCGTTTCGTCAACATGCTCATGCTCGACGGTAAAAAGTCCGTAGCAGAGCGCGTTGTTTACGGCGCGTTGGACCAGATTCAGGGCAAGATTGGCAACAGTGCCGACTCCCTTGATGTCCTTCAGAAGGCTCTGGACAATGTCCAGCCCTACGTCGAGGTGAAGTCTCGTCGTGTAGGTGGTGCAACCTATCAGGTGCCGGTTGAGGTTCGTCCGGGTCGTCGCGTTGCGCTCGCAATGCGTTGGCTGATTGATGCGGCCCGCAAGCGTAGCGAGAAGGGCATGGTGGCTCGTCTGGCTGGCGAACTGTTTGACGCCCACGAAAACCGTGGATCGGCCGTTAAGAAGCGTGAAGATACGCATCGTATGGCTGAAGCGAACAAGGCGTTCTCCCATTACCGTTGGTAATCGGTGTTTAGTCTCCTGCGCTTAGAAACTGGATAGAAGAGGTCGTCGTGGCACGCACAACGCCGATTGAACGTTATCGCAATATCGGGATTTCGGCCCACATTGATGCGGGCAAAACGACGACCACAGAACGCGTTCTTTTCTATACCGGCATCAATCACAAGATTGGTGAGGTCCATGATGGTGCTGCGACCATGGACTGGATGGAGCAGGAGCAAGAGCGCGGTATTACCATTACATCGGCCGCCACGACCACCTACTGGCGTGGCATGGCGATGAATTATCCGGAGCACCGGATCAATATCATCGACACCCCTGGCCATGTCGACTTCACGATTGAGGTCGAACGTTCAATGCGCGTCCTTGATGGCGCTTGCATGCTTTATTGCGCGGTTGGCGGTGTTCAGCCGCAGTCAGAGACCGTATGGCGCCAAGCGACCAAGTACGGTGTCCCCCGTATCGCGTTCGTGAACAAAATGGATCGCTCGGGCGCAGACTTCTTCAAGGTCTACGACCAGATGAAGGTCCGCCTCAAGGCTAATCCGGTCGCCATTCAGATTCCAATAGGTGCTGAAGACTCCTTTAAGGGTGTCGTCGACCTTATCAAGATGAAGTCCATCCTCTGGAACGAGTCGGATAATGGCGCGACGTTCGTTTACGGTGAGATTCCTGATGACCTTCAGGGTACTGCGGTCGAGTGGCGTGAGCGGATGGTCGAGGCGGCTGCTGAGTCCGACGAAACGCTGATGGATCGTTATCTCGAAGCGGGCGATCTCTCTGAAGAAGATATCCGTTCAGGGTTGCGCAAGCGGACCATGGCGCTTGAAGTAATCCCGATGCTCTGTGGGTCCGCCTTCAAGAACAAGGGTGTCCAGGCCATGCTGGATGCGGTCATTGATTATCTTCCGTCACCGATAGATGTCCCGCCGATTAAGGGGACAGATGCGGATAATGATCGACCCGTTGAGCGCAAATCTAGCGATGAAGAGCCCTTCTCTGCGCTGGCATTCAAGATCATGACCGACCCCTTTGTGGGGACGTTGACGTTTGTACGGGTTTACTCCGGTGTTCTGAATTCCGGTGACAGTGTAGTGAATTCGCAGACCGGAAAGCGCGAAAGGATTGGGCGATTGCTGCATATGCATGCGAACAGTCGTGAAGATGTTAAAGAAATTCGCGCTGGTGATATTGCTGCCTGTGTGGGTCTCAAGGATATCGTCACGGGTACGACGCTCTCCTCGGTTGATAAGCCGGTTGTCCTTGAGCGGATGGAGTTCCCTGAGCCGGTCATTTCGGTTGCGGTCGAGCCAAGGACGCAGAGCGACCAGGAAAAAATGGGTTTGGCATTGCAGCGTTTGGCGCAAGAAGATCCGTCGTTCCGAGTGCATACCGATGAGGAATCGGGGCAGACCATCATCTCTGGCATGGGCGAGCTCCATCTTGAAATCATTGTGGACCGTATGCGGCGCGAATTTAAGGTTGAGGCCAATGTGGGCGCCCCGCAGGTCTCTTACCGAGAAACCATTCGCAAGATGGTTGAACAGGAAGGAAAGTATGTGCGCCAATCCGGAGGTCGTGGCCAGTACGGGCATGTATGGCTCCGGATTGAACCCCTTGAAACGGGGAATTATGAGTTTGTGAACGGCATTGTTGGGGGTGTCGTACCAAAAGAATACATTCCAGCGGTCGATAAGGGTGTGCAAGAGCAATTGCAGAATGGTATACTTGCCGGCTACCCGGTAGTCGACGTCAAGGTGACCCTGTTCGATGGGTCTTACCACGACGTTGATTCCAGCGAAATGGCGTTCAAAATCGCTGGCTCGATGTGCTTTAAGGATGGATGCCGCAATGCGGGTCCCGTCCTTTTGGAGCCCATCATGAGTGTCGAAGTAGAGACGCCCGAAGATTACATGGGTGATGTCGTCGGCGATTTGAATCGTCGCAGAGGAGTCATCCTGGGCATGGAAGACAATGCCGGCGTAAAGGTCCTCAAGGCTGAGGTGCCTCTCGCTGAAATGTTTGGATATTCGACGTCGCTTAGATCCCAAAGTCAGGGTAGAGCAACGTATTCGATGGAGTTCAAGAAGTATCAGGAAGCTCCCTCGAATGTCGCCGACGCCGTCATTAAGAAGGCAGCGGTCGGTTGATTCGGTTTCGAGTCTTTAATTAACTGAGGTATAGGGTCGTGTCTAAAGAGAAATTCACGCGTAACAAGCCGCATGTCAACGTTGGTACCATTGGTCACGTCGACCACGGCAAGACGACCCTGACCGCGGCACTGACGAAGGTTGGTGCAGAGCGCTTCGGTGGTGCATTCAAGGCATACGATCAGATTGACGCAGCGCCGGAAGAGCGTGCGCGCGGTATCA
>JBEBBO010000158.1:0-5445 GCA_041158345.1 Pseudomonadota bacterium
ATCCGTGGATTGAGTGATGCGACCCCCCAAGGCCCCTCGTGAACCGCGGAAAGCACCTGAAAACTTCCCAAGGCCTCCATTAACTGATTGAAAACGGCGGTCAGCCCCTCTGGATGGGTGGCTTGGGTGTCAATTGGCTCCGGAATCATCTCGAGATAATGTTGGTATCCTTTGGTATCGGCCCCCTGGGTACTGTCTCCCGTGCCAAGGCAGAGTGCATCAAGCAGGCGATCACCGGGACCCGGTGTCTCAATCCAATGCACATCAGGATAAGGTGCATCTCCAGTCAGGATCGCTCGCGCTCGCGGAATATCGCCGAGGTTCACGGCCTCCGCTAATTGGCCAATGCCTGAATGGCCCGCAAAGCGTTCGGAATGACGAAGCATCACCGTCTGTTGAGCCAAGGCGTCACACTGAGAACCCGTAGCCGCGTCGAGCCGTTCGCCTGTTGCCCCTTGAATCCAGTCAGAAGTCTCAGCGGAATACCCCCGAATCTCCAGATCACGGCACAAATCGCCCATGACGGAGCCAGCCTCGACCGAGGACAGCTGGTCCTTGTCACCTACCAGAATCAAGCGAGTTCTCGGGGGCAGGGCCTCCATGAGGGCAGCCATCCGCTCCAGATCAATCATCGAGGCTTCATCGATCACCACCACATCCGCATGGAGCGGATTTCGGGCATGGTGACGAAATTGCCGGGTGTGCTTTTGAGACCCCAGCATCTGGTGGATCGTCGAGGCCTTGCTGGGAATCTTGTTCCGGATGGCCTCGGGTAACGATTTCAGGGATCCCATGATGGATTCTGTCAGGCGGGCAGCGGCTTTGCCGGTCGGGGCCGCCAGAAGGATCCGAAGGCCTGGGGACGCCGAGAGCAGTAATGCGAGGATGCGGACGACGGTAAAGGTCTTGCCGGTCCCAGGTCCTCCCGTCAGGATCAGAAGATTCCCCCGGGTCGCGAGCGCGGTCGCGATCTTCTGGTAATTCGGCCCCGGAATCGGGGGATTTCTTGGGGGGAATAGATCCTGAAGTTCCGCCATCCGGGCAAAGGGCTGTGTATCGAGTACCTGAATTCGCTCGAGAATCCTTCGGGCGACGGATTGCTCGTGACGCCAGTTTCGTGCGAGATAGAGACAGCCTCCATCCAAGACCAAAGGGCCATCCTCTGCGCCTTGACCAATGAGTTTCGAGGACTGAAAAGCGGTCAGCCATTCAGGTAGTCTGGAAGGATCCTTAAAGGCTTCGACCTCCAGTCGAACAGAGTCCTCCAGCGCTTCGACATCCTCCGGAAGGCCCATATTCAGGAAGGCCGCGGGGTCGGTGAGGAATTCCAGCGGATCGAGACACACGTGACCCAACCCCAGACGCCAACTCGTGAGCGCCCCTCCGAGAATGACCTTGGCGTCCGCCCCGGGGTCTTGTTGCAGCAGAAACGCCGAAAAGCCCCGATCCACCGGTCGAAGGACCTTGGCCTCGACCATTCGATCCAGAAGGTTCAGGATCTTATGCGGCATGGCCAGGCTCCTTCAAAGGATGGCCATCAAAGAGGCGATCCAGCGCCTCGATCATTTCCCGCTGGGGTTTGATGAAATGAAGCCCGCGACTTGGGCCCTTGATGCCCCGAAGGAAGAAATACGCCACCCCACCCATCCTTTGATCGTAGTCGTAGCGATCCCCCAAACGGCTCTTGAGATAGCGGTGTAACGCCAGAAGGTAAATGGCGTACTGAAGGTCATAGCGATGCTCAAGCACGGCGGATTCGAGGGCTTCCTGGGTGTAATGCGCATCCCTTGAACCCAGGCGATTGGATTTGTAATCGGCCACGTAATAGCGACCATCGACCCGGAAGGTGAGATCCATGAATCCCTTGAGCATGCCGTTTAGCATCCCGGATTTGAGTTGTGGCCGCTTTTGTCCTTTGAGTAGGTGTTGAGAGACCACGGCGTCGATGGATTTAAGATTTGCATGATTCACTTCAAACCAGAATTCCATTTCCATGCGGGTGTCTTCCAGGGGGAGCGCCGCAAAGGCGAAGGGCGTTGATCCCAGCTCGAAGGGGGTCTTGAGGAATCCGTCGAGCCAGGCATCCAGGGGATCGACCCAGGCGTCGCCGTAGCTTTGGGTTTTGAGTGATGCCACCAGGATCGACCGTCTCAGTTCCGGGTCGTGGGCCACCCGATCAAACCCCTCATGCCCGATGGCTTCAAGCAGTTTATGGAGATAGTCGCCGTGGACCTTTCCCGCTGGAAAAGCGTGAAAGTTCAGCGCGGGAGACGCAGGCATCGTAGGGCTCTCGCTCTCATCCACTTCATCCTCGCGGTCGTCGGCCCCGGACTCGATGGGACCTGGCGTCCGTCGAAAGACGCGTTTCATCTGTTCCAGTTGCCGGACGAGATGGCTGTAGCTATCAATGGACCAGGGTTCAAAGGCCTCGCCGGTAAAGGTTCTTGGGGCGGCTTCAACCCAGGCGGGCGCGTTGGATCCTCTGAAGGAGATGGGTTCAGGGGCCTCCACCACAAGGATTTCGGTATCGGTGGTGGTGCCCATCATGCGTTCCAGACCCGGAAGGACCTCCTGGGGGAAGAGCGGCGTGCCGCCCCCGATCAAATACCCGAGGGCGCCTCGATGGAGACCCGTTGCTTTAGGGTCGTCCTTGTTTTTATTTGTTTCTTCATTGTCCTTGCCATGCCGGAAGGGGGCCACTCCGAGCCAGCAGGCATGTTCCGCTCGGGTCAGGGCGACATAGAAGAGGCGAAGCGCTTCCTGGAGCCGTTCCTGATCGCAGCGCTGAATGGGCGAATCCGGGTTTGTGAGATCCCCGGGATCCAGGCTCAGGTTCAGTGCAAGATGTTCATCATGGTAAGCATAGAGGGCGCGATCATCTGAGACCGGTCTTGCGCTGGCGATGAAGGGCAAGAAGACCAGGGGATACTGAAGTCCCTTGGATTTATGAATGGTGATGACCCGGATCAGGGCACTGTCACTTTCGAGGCGAAGAATGTTTTCATCCTCGGTTCCGCTCTCTTCGATGGCTTCCTTGAAGTAACGGAGGAGTCCATTCTCGCCATCGACCTGAGCTGACTCGGTTTGAAGGTATTCGGCGAGATGGAGGACGTTGGTGAGCGCCCGTTCGCCCTCGGCTGTTTGAATGAGCCGTGCCGGAAGATCCTGGTCCAGGATGAACTGACGGATGGCGGGAAGAATCCCTTTTTCCTGCCAGAGTCGGGCGTAGCCAACAAAGCGGGTGATGGTCTCATCCAGAACCTGATCATCGAGATTCAGCGCTTCGAGTTGCTTGAAGCGAAGGGAAAGTGTTGGCGTCGCCATCGCCGATCGGATGCGCCGCCCATCACGTGGCGCAAGAAAAGCTTGAAGCCAGACGAGAAGGTCATCCGCCTCTTGTGTTCTGAGAACCGATTCGCTGTCCGAGAGATAGACACTTCGAAGGTTTCGAAGGAAAAGCGCGTCGCGAATGGCCCGCGCATCATGCCGGTCCTGAACCAGGATGGCGATGTCCGAAGGTTTCAGAGGACGACGTTGCCTCGTGTCCTGATCCTCGAAAAAAACCGCAGTGTCTTCGGCCGCAATATCAGCGCCTGCGCCATTGAGGAGGGCAGCGATTTCATTCGCGGCAATATCGGCCATGACCTTTCGGTAAGGTTCAAGCGCGATGATCTTATCCTCGTTGGGGTAGTACCAGATCTTGAGACTCTTGATGGGCTGACCACCACGAATCAGTGTCTCCGATCGACCCTTCGCCGTAACGGGATCAAAGGGGATCGCATGATCTTTTCCTTCCGGGCTTTTGAAGTTGAAGGCGCCTCGGGGATGGGATTCCCCCTGCAGGAAGATCTGGTTGACGGCATCGACCAGGGCCGGGGTGGATCGATAATTGGTGCTGAGGGTATGACGCGCCACGCCCTTCTGGCTACGGGCATCAAGATAGGCATAGATGTCCGCCCCCCGAAACCCATAGATCGACTGCTTGGGATCGCCGACCATGAGCCAGGCTTGTTGCTCGAGGGCGCTGCCATAGATGCGCTTGAAAATTTCGTACTGCCGGGGATCGGTATCCTGGAACTCATCGATGAGCGCCACGGGATATTGGGTCCTGATGACGGCTGCGAGCGAGTCCCCGCCCGGTTCGGTGAGCGAATGGTGGAGTTTTGCAATGAGATCGTTCTGATCGACAATCGCCCGCGTGTTTTTGACCCTGTCGAATTGATGCCGGATCCAGTTGGCCGCATGGATCACCACGCATCTCTTGAATTCAGATTCGGCCTCTTTTGAGTTCTTTGCATCGATATAGGTCCTGAGCGCGCGAAACGCTTCATGTTCAGGTTCTCGCCCGGCAGCTTTATCTGAGAGTTCAAATTGTTCCGTGGCAAATCGCTGAAGCTGAACTTTGTCATCGAGCGTGCCACCCTCTGCAGCCCACTGATCCATTTTTAGTAACTTTTCATCGAATTTTTGATATTGACTGCCGTTAAGGATTTTTGAATTCTTGGCGTCAATCAGGATCTTTTTGATCTCCTGCGACTCTTGGTGCCAGATCTGGCGTGCCCGGATTTCGGTTTCAAGCCGGGCTTTTTGGGCGCTTTCAAGGGCGAGAAATGCCTGTAATAGATCTTGCGGGTACTGCGTCTCTAGCGCTTTAAAGGCGGCCGCATCGACATTCAGAAGATCACGAACCTGCCTTAGGAGGGCTTCAGGGGTAACTGCGACCCACAATAGAATCGGATGGAGCTCGCTTTTCGTTAGGGGATAAAAAACGGTTCGCCAGTAGTCCCTCGCGCATTCCAGGAGGAGATCCGTGGGGTCATTGACGACCTCGACCTCGAACAACGATCCACTGTCAAAAGCATGCTGGCGCAGCATCCTCTGACACCAGCCGTGGATCGTGAAGATCGCGGCATCATCCATCGATTCGGCGGCGAGATTCAGCCGATACGCGGCAGCCAGACGCTCTCCGGGATCGCTGATGATGTCGCCCATCCCCTTGAGGAATGCATCGGTCGTCGATGGGTCTGGATGCCGAAGATACTGGGCCGTTTCATTGAGTCGATTGCGGATCCGATCCTGAAGTTCCTGGGTGGCTGCCTTGGTAAAAGTCACCACCAGAATGTCCCTCGGCATGAGGGCTTTGGGGTGCGATGTTGAGAGGGTGTCGTGTCCCAGGATCAGGCGGACATAGAGCGATGCAATACTCCAGGTCTTCCCGGTTCCGGCACTCGCTTCAATGAGCTGAATGCCGCGCAAGGGAAGGGTCAGGACGTCCAGCGTGGGCGTGCTCATTTGGGATCCCCCTGGGTATGGATTGCATCATGCAAGGGACGGTAGAGCTGTTCTGCCCAGGCATCAAACCCGAGATGCTGGACAGAACCTTCAAGGAGCGCGTCCAGCGTAGGGTAGGTGCGCCTGAGATAGGGGGACCGGCCGACTTCACCC